>JALQYE010000226.1 GCA_023254245.1 Emticicia sp. | reverse complement strand
AGTGGCATGATGATAAGGCCTGTTTCGACAAAAATAATCAGAAACAAAATGGCGTATGTGAGTGTATCGTATTCGGCCAAAAACCACTGAAGCGTAGTTAATGGGTCTTTCAAAAAATCTAAAATAAAATGTATGAATTCCATGATGAGAGTGCTGAGTTGAGAGTTCTGAGTTCTGAGTGTCCGTCTCTACGATTTCTACTCTGACTTCTTCTTCTTTTCCTCTTGTTTTTGCTTTGTTGTTAAAATAATACTGTTGATGATTTTTAATAGCTCTAAACATTCGCCATGAATAGAATCAAAAGATTTTGTATCTATAAACTGAGTTTCATTAAGCAAACGAAGCCAATAGGATGTTTCACGAACTTCTTTGGAGGCAACGCCCAATTTATGAATAAAGTCAGAGGTAGATTCTGCCGAAAGAGCTTCGTTTACATTTGCACCAATTGATGTTCCACTTCTTAAAACTTGCTTAGATAGAACATATTCCTTGGTATTTTCCTGTAAAAATTTATACAGATTGATAATTCTTACAGAAAATCTAAACGATTTTTGCTCAACAATACTTTCTGTATTTTTCATGAAAAAACAGAAAAAGTGGTAGTTGAATAAAAAGTATCTAACTCAGAATCGCTACGGCGAATCGTTCTAAACTCAGAATTCAGAACTCCAAACTCAGAACTCTATTCGTCTTGCGTAATACGCTTATCACCGCTGTATTTGCCGAGTTTGAAGCGTTTTTTGGTTTTTTCGGGTAAGAAATGAGCGAAAGTATCACCACGAAGTCCGATACGGATTGTTTCGAGAGGAATTACTTCGTTTGGAGCGATATTACCGAGGTTTACGTTTGTACCTACCAATTTTACAAAATAAACTTGTTGTGATTTTTGTGGTGCTTCCCAAATAATTTTCTCGGCAGGAATCGCATGAATGATTTCATCAACCAACCCTTGACGCACTTCACCACTACTACGGAAAAGACCTACGTTTCCGCCCTCACGAGCTTCCCCGATTACTTTCCAAGCTCCTGCATCCAACTCCGACTGCATCATTTCAATCCATTTGTAGGGAGCGAAAATCTTTTCGGCATCTTTCGAGCCTACTTCCGAAAGCACTTTGGCACGAGTAGCCAAACGGCGAATATATCCGCATTTTTCTTCACTCGAAATTTCGATTGAACCATCCGAAACTTCGGCATGTTCGAGCTTGTATTGGTCTAAAACACGTAGATAGTCTTCAAATTGGTCACGAGCCACGAATGCCTCGAAGAGTGTTCCGCCAAAATAAATCGGAATACCCGCATCTTGATATACTTTTACTTTATCTTTTAGGTTTGGAGTAACAAATGAAGTTGCCCAGCCAAGTTTCACAATATCAATATGCGGTGCCGAAATCGACAACATATCTTCTACTTCTCTGATACTGAGGCCTTTATCCATCACCATCGTTAGACCTGCCTCACGAGGTTTGGCTGTACGTTTCGGGACGTGATTTAAACTATAATTCATCATCTACTTTATCGTTATATTAGAAACATCGGCAAAGATAATAAATTTTGTGTTAAGGGTCTAAGACAAATGGCTTATAAGTCAGTAACTATACGTTTATAAGGGTGAAGTATCTTTTTAGGAGTACGAAACAGCTATTTTTATACCCGAAAAAACAAAACCCCGTGAGAGCCTCTCACGGGGTTTTGCAAATCATTGACCGTTGTCTGTTGACAATCGACTTTCTTACAACATATATTTCAAGCGAATCACTTCTTTTTCGGTCAAGAAACGCCACTTGCCACGTGGGAGGTCTTTTTTGTCAAGGCCAGCGTAAGTGGTACGGTCGAGTTTCAAGACTTCGTAGCCTAAATGTTCGAAAATACGGCGTACAATGCGGTTTTTTCCACTATGAATCTTGATTCCTACCACTTCAGCATCAGGCGTAACAAGGGCTAACTCATCGGGCTTGATGAAGCCATCTTCCAGCTCGACACCGTTCATGATTGCCTCAAAATCTTCGGTTGTGATTGGTTTATCTAATTCAACTTGGTAGATTTTCTTGACTTCGTTTGATGGGTGCGAAAGCTTTTCAGCCAGTTCACCATCATTAGTCAAAAGCAATAAACCTGTCGTGTTTCTATCTAATCGACCCACTGGATAAATGCGTTCTGGACAAGCATTTTTCACTAAATCCATTACGGTTCTACGCTCATCTGGGTCTTCGGTGGTCGTAATAAAATCTTTTGGTTTGTTCAATAAAACATATACCAATTTTTCACGATTCAAGATTTTCTTACCGTATTTAACTACATCATTAGGCTTTACTTTATAGCCCATTTCCGTAATTTCTTTTCCGTTTACAGTAATTTGTCCAGAAGCAATCAGTTCATCGGCGTCACGACGAGACGCAATTCCAGCATTAGAAATATAGCGATTCAATCTGATTAATTCGTCTTTCCCTGACTCCTTTTCTTCTTTCAAAACTCTTTTCTGAACTTTCTCAGGAAGTTTATTTTTCAAACGCTCTAAATCATAGTTCGGTGCTTCAATGCGTGAAGACGTAGCCTGATTTTCTTTCGGCTCAAGTCTATTTTTAGGTTTGAAATCTCGGTTATGAGGTTCGTTTTTCTGAAAACGAGGTTTATCGGCCGAAAACGCATTTTTTCTATCATTCGATGTTGGACGTCCGCTATCATCTTTTTTCTTGAAAGGATGTGCGGGTCTATCATCAGAAAATCTTTTTGGTTTTTCCTCAAATGATTTTGGTGCCGTATCTCTTCTCTCACCAAACGGTTTGCGGTCAGAACTTTCTTCTCGCTTTTGGTAAGGACGGTCACTATTGAAGGGTTTTCGGGCAGCGTCCTGCCGCTCACCAAACGGTTTGCGGTCAGAATTTTCTTCGCGTTTTGGGTAAGGACGGTCGCTATTGAAGGATTTTCGGGCAGCATCCTGTCGCTCACCAAATGGTTTGCGGTCAGAACTTTCTTCGCGTTTTTGGTAAGGACGGTCGCTATTGAAGGGTTTTCGGGCAGCGTCCTGTCGCTCACCAAATGGTCTACGGTCAGAACTTTCTTCGCGTTTTTGGTAAGGACGGTCGCTGCTGTAAGGCTTTCTATCGCTATAAGATTTACTTTCGCTATTGTTAGTTTCAATACGCTTTCTTTCACCAAAGCCACCTACTCCATTTTTCTTAAAAGCTGGTTTATCACCAAACGACTTTTGTTTGTTTTCGCCATAACCACCACGGTTATCGGCCTTTTTAGGTCTATCTGAATTCCTCATTGGATTTGCAGCATCACTGCTGTAACTAAATAACTAATTGATTATCAAGCACAAAGGTACGGGTTTTTAATTAAGAATATAGAATTAATAATTAAGAATTTTGTACTACGCTCTATCTTAATAAAAAAGACCACAGAATTAACTCCGTGGTCTTCTTCATTAAAGTACTTCTTATTAAATCGGCTTGAAAATCAAATCACGGTAATCCATCATTGATTTACGGATTACTTCGTGTGCATCTTCACGACCATACACGTTCGAGATTTCGATAGCGTTTTTCTCGTCTGGTAAGCTCTTGTAAGTCAAGAAATAGTGCTTCAAACGAGTAATGATAGCTTCTGGAAGTTCGCTGATATCGGTGTATTTCTGATAAATTGGGTCGGCAACCAACACCGCAATGATTTTGTCATCGGCTTCGCCTTTATCGAGTAGGCAAAGTCCGCCAATCGGAATTGCTTGCAATAAAATATCACCATGCGGAATGTGGTGGCTCGAAAGCACACAAATATCCAATGGGTCGCCATCGCCTTCGAGAACTTTATCCGTTCCACGCTCACGAGCCAATTTGGCTACTTCTTCGCCACAATAGGTTTGTGGAATAAAGCCATATAACGATGGAATAATGTTAGAGTATTTTTGTGGACGGTCAATTTTCAAATAACCCGATTCCTTATCTACTTCATATTTAATAGTATCTGACGGTACGATTTCGACAAATACGGTAACTCTCTCTGGGGCATTCTCACCTACCGAAATGCCATGCCACGGGTGTGCTTTGTAAACTGGTTTCATAATCTAAGAATTCAAATTTTACGCAAAGAAACGCAATAAACAAGGATTTGGCAAATTAGATGTGTTATATTAACACATTGGCAACACACCAAAAGATATAGTTTGAGTAGTTTTACTTAATTCGTTTTTGTATTCAGAATAAATATTAGGGAAGTAGTTTTTAAAGAAATCAAAGAATGGTTAAGTTTGAAGAATAAACTCAGACCTAATTCTGAAAATCATTTACCTAAACTTTATCAATAAATGAAAAGAACCCTATTAGTAGCCCTTTCATTAGCAACGATTTGTTCGTTTGGACAGAGTTCGCTAAAAGCAAAAATTAATGCAAAAGCCGATGCTATTGACTCAAAAGTAGTTACTTGGCGAAGAGACATTCACCAAAATCCCGAACTTGGTAATCGTGAATTTAAGACTGCCGCAAAAATTGCAGCCCACTTAAAATCACTCGGAATTGAGGTTCAAGAAAAAGTAGCCTACACAGGTGTTGTGGGAGTTATGAAAGGCGGAAAACCTGGCCCAGTTGTACTGCTAAGAGCCGATATGGACGCCCTGCCAGTAACAGAAAGAGCGGATATTCCTTTCAAGTCAAACGTTGTGACCGAATATAATAACCAAAAAACGGGCGTAATGCACGCTTGCGGACATGATACGCACGTGGCAATTCTGATGGGTGTGGCCGAAGTGCTTTCGTCGATGAAAAATGATTTGGCAGGAACGGTGAAATTTTGTTTTCAACCAGCCGAAGAAGGAGCTCCAGCAGGCGAAGAAGGTGGAGCAGATTTGATGATAAAACAAGGTGTAATGGAAAACCCAAAAGTGGATGTGGCCTTTGGATTGCACATCAACTCTCAGACAAATGTTGGGCAAATCAGGTATCGCTCTGGCCCAGAAATGGCCGCAGCGGACACTTACACGCTCAAAATCAAAGGAAAACAAACACATGGAGCGAGTCCGTGGAGTGGCGTTGACCCGATTGTAACTGGCTCACAAATCGTGATGGCTTACCAGACAATTATTAGTAGAAATGTGGATATTACCGAAAATCCTGCCATAGTGACGGTTGGTGCTTTTAATGCCGGAATTAGAAGCAATATTATTCCCGAAGAAGCAACGATGATTGGTACAATCAGAACTTTCAGCGAAACGCAACAGAAACTCATTCACAGAAGAATGCAAGAGATTGCCACAAACATTGCCGAAAGTGCAGGTGCAACGGCCGATTTGAAAATCAATATTGGCGTGCCTGTAACTTACAACGACCCAACTTTAACCGAAAAAATGGTGCCAACGCTAACGGCTTTGGCAGGAAAAGAGAACCTACTTCAAGCACCGTTGGCTACTGGTGCCGAAGATTTTAGTTTCTTTGGCAAAAAAGTACCCGCATTTTTCTTCTTTTTGGGCGGAAAGCCTATCGGAAGTACAGCAGCGGCTCCGCATCATACACCCGATTTCTTTATTGATGATAGCGGTTTAGGCCTCGGCGTAAAAGCCCTTTGCCATTTAACAGTTGATTATTTTGAGAAGAAGTAAAGGAAAACTATCAGTCAAATCAATAATTTTATATAAATTTGTAGATTACGTTCTGCAAATTTATATAAAATGATAGAAAGACAGTTACAGACTCATCTGGAAAAGCACTGGAACGATGGAAAAGTATTAATCGTTTTAGGCCCACGTCAGGTAGGAAAAACAACACTTTTAGAAAAACTGTGTAGTAGAGAAGGTGATTATTTATTCCTGAATGGTGATGATATTATT
>JALQYE010000225.1 GCA_023254245.1 Emticicia sp. | reverse complement strand
CATAAAGGTGCGATTGGAGTGATATGTTCTTTTGCTAATTGTTCGGGAAATATAGCATTTCAATTCCATAAAGGTGCGATTGGAGTTAATCATTAACTCAAACGTGCCAAACAAAAACCATATTTCAATTCCATAAAGGTGCGATTGGAGTTTTTGTACTGTTCCGAAATCCCGCCGATAAAAATATATTTCAATTCCATAAAGGTGCGATTGGAGTCCGTTTGAAAAACGGCCTTGGTGATGCAAATAAAGCGGTTTTTGTGTCTTAAAACAAGCAAAAAAATCGTCGAACCCCAATAATAGAATTTTACTGAGAGTTCGACGACTATTGATTACCAATGACTTAGCTCGTATTTTATTATTTCTCATGATGTCAAGGAACATTATTTGTATGATTTTTTGAGTTCGACGACCACACTTACAAAAAATTATCGGTCATCATACGTTCTACGCCTATCACCTTCTTATCAAGCCATCGTTCATCTCGGCTCTTAAAAAGAATAATACTATCTGATTCTTCATTCATTATCTTTCGAGCTATATACAGCATTTCTTTCAATTTTACATCAGAAATTTCGCCTTCAAAAACTGAATTCTGAATCCAATTTAAGTATTTTCGGCAATGTTTTAGCATCTTTCCAACTCTTTTTTCTCCACCATTGGCCGACGCTATATCATAAACAAGGATAATATACATTTAACAAAAATTTTATTTGAAACTCACTAATTATTAATTGAGTAGCCCCGAAACTCAGAATTTGAGTAAATTCAGTATTCGGTAGTTGAGCGTATCGGACAGCCGAAGCTGTCCAAACTACCAATTCATCTTGAAAGGCTTGTACTCTTCAATACTAAGTAAGTGTTTGCTCAGTTTATAACATTCCAACTTCACCAAATGCTTATAGCTTACGTTTCGTCCTAAACTTCTGTGTTTGAAGGTTTCCTTTAATTTATCTTCAAAAGCCTGTGCAAAGGTTTTTCGGGCAGTATCTTTTATTACACAACGATTAAGTTCTTGTCGAAAATCTGAGGCTTGAATCTGCTTTTTATTGAGCAAACTAAATATTGTTCGGTCAACCAAAATAGGCTTGAAAATTTCAGCTAAATCAAGTGCCAACGAATATCGTCTATAACCTGGTTCGTGCAAAAAACTTATCGTTGGATTGAGTTGAGTGTGGTAAATCTGGTCGAGACACAGCGTATAACACATCATATTTCCAAACGAAATCAAAGCGTTTACTTCATTGTTGGGTGGCTGTTTCGTACGGTTTCCCATCGAAAAATCATTAATTATTACATCAAATGCTTCATAATAGGTCTGGCGGATATTTCCTTCTAAGCCCATCAACTCATCAATTTGGGTAGAATCTCCAATTTTTAGTATGTAATTCTGAATCGCTGAAATCTGTTTTTCAAGTTCTTTTTGGCGATTTTGGTAATATTGTAAATTCTTCAACATATTATTTGCTCCACCCAGCACAAACTTCTGAGCCACAACAATTCGCTTTTTATTGGAAAGATAATATTTCGTCTGTTCAACCTGCATTTTTCCAGCTAAAAGGTATTCTTTCGACATAAACGAACCCGTATAATGTTCATAATAATCAAAGAAATGCACCGAAATGTGGTGTTTCCCCAGAAAATTATACATGGCAGAATTGGCATCGAGCGACCCAAAACAATAAATATTATCTATCGTTTCTATGGGTAAATAACGAGCTTGCCCTTCGTTTCCATTTTCATCAATGGGCAAGAATTTGAGCGTATTATCTTGTCGACTTAGCCGACCAGGGTTGAACAAATAGTACGTTTTTTTCACATTAGCAAAAGTTTTAAGTTTCAAAAACCGCTCAATATAAAAAACCAAAAAGCCAGAGCGGAACCACATTTCCAATTCCAGTTTCGATATTATCTTTTATCACAAAAGCATCATCAATTGCCTTTATTTGTTTCTTTTTCTTACTTTTTCCGCCAATTTCAACCGTTATTTTACCATCAATTAAATAATCTGCCGTATCAGATACTTCAACATTACTACCTGCATTTCTGAGTTGGTTTACAAAAAAAGTCTCTCGCATAGAGCCTTCATCTGGCACATTACTTAGAGCATAGCAAAAGTTGGTGTTTTCTAAGGTAATCTTATCGGGTTTTTGAAGTACCGAAAAGCTCTTTCCTGTTTTATTGATTGAATTTATCAATGAAGCCTGCTCCAAATGCTGTAAAAGCATTAATAGGGTGTTTCGGCCAATTTGAAGCTGAGTAGCTAATTCTAAAATATTAGGTATATACGGAACCGTTTCCGATAAAATTCCCAATAATTTTTTGATTTTAGATTGGTGTTCGGCTGAGTAATCATTGATAAAAGCCAAATCATAAGCCAAACAGGCATCAATTATCTGAAAAACTCTTGTCAAATAGTCTTGTTCGTTTCTTGTTACAGCACCAAACGGTAAATATCCGTGACGTAAATATGACTTGAAATGTCCCAACGGGGAGGCCATTTCTTCCATTATTTCAGCAGCAATAGCCCGATGGTTCGCCAATATATCGGTCAGAGAATAGGTTTTACATTTGACTATCTTATTGATTATCAAGTACTCACGAAACGACATACCGTGTAATGAATAAGAAAGTACTCGGCGACTCAGGTCGGCTTCTCCTCGATAAATATCTAATGCCGATGATGCCGTAAAAATTATTTGCATTTCAGGAAAACCATCATAGATATTTTTCAGCTCCGACGACCAGTTTTTATATTTATGCACTTCATCAATTATCAAAAGTCGGCCACCCAGTTTGTGCCATTCTTCGGCAGTATCCAACAGATTTTTTGTATAAAACCATGGGTGGTCGGCCGTCACGTACAGCGATTTATTGAGGTTTTGGGTTTTCAAGTATTGCAAAAGTAGGGTCGTTTTTCCAACACCTCTTATACCTTTAATGGCAATCATGCGTTCATTAAAAGAGATACTATCATAAAGATACCTTTTGTAATCCGACTTTACATTACGGAGTAGATTGTCTTGAAACGAAAAAAGCTTTTCCATATATTTGTTTTGATTTCAAAGCAAATATAGTAGTTTTTTGTTTTGATTTCAATACAAAAAATCATTCTTCATTACTCCAACAAAAATCAAAATACGAACATTTTCCACATTTCGATTTGGGTAGGGTAGGAGGGCAGCTTTCGAGCGAGATAATCTCAGTGGCTTCTAAAACCGATTTTTCGATTTTCGCTTCGCCTTCCTCGCTCAATTCCACTCGCTCGATTTGGCGTAGTTTTGGATATTCAATTTGTCCATAATTGGCTGTGATGTTATTCTTACGCAACAAATACAAATAAAACTGTACCTGAGCCACATGAGCCAACTCTTTAGCGGCCGATTTTTTGGTTTCGTAAACTACGCCCCGAATGGCATCAAAGAAATCAATTTTGGCAGTGCAAGTCACAAAACCACTGTTGGTAAAGACTTCGGCCGAAATTTCGAGTTCTTGGTTTTTGTCAGCTCTTTGTGGGTAGCTGGTTTCGCCAATCAATTTACCTTCGGCCACAATATCCGATGTATGCTCCATCCGAATCGCATGGGCGTGCAGCCATAGCTTCCGATGGCATAAATGCAGATAATTGATAAGAGTGGCGTTGATATTCATAAAAAATTGCTTTAAATATTAATCAAAAACCTTATTTTTGTATAAAAAAAGCCTATGTCAGCACAATTGATATTAAATTTCGATTCAACAGAGGAATTTGCTAAAATACTTCAGTTGCTAAAAGAGTTTGGATTTGAAAATAAAATCCAAGTAAAAAACACCGTCAAAAAATCAAAAGAACCAAAGTCAAATCCACGCCAAGCAGGTTGGGGTAAAGGACTTTTTACGAATATTGCTCCTGATTTTGATGAAACTCCTGCTGGTTTTGAGGATTATATGCTATCTACTGACAAGTAATTATGCGATATTTAATTGATACCCACATACTATTGTGGCACGCTGAAAATCAGAAACTTAGCTCCGAATTGCTTGACATCATCAATAACCCTGAAAACATCATCTATGTTAGTCATGTAACACTTTGGGAAATAACAATAAAAGTCAGCATAGGAAAATTAAGTTTAAACTTTAATATTGGCGAATTTGAAAAGATGCTAAAAGCAAATCAGTTTACAATATTACCGTTTAATTTTATGTGTTATCAGCATTTGGTCAGCCTACCTTTTCATCATCAAGACCCATTTGATAGAATGCTAATTGCCCAAGCGAAATCTGAGAAAATTCCCCTAATTACCCATGATAGCAAGATAAAACTTTATGATTTGGACCTCATTTCTGCATAAATGCAGATAATTGATAAGCGTGGCGTTGATATTCATTTATAATTTGGGTAAAAAATCTATCAAAAACTTGCTGAGCGATGTTACCGTAATATTTGCTTCTACTTTATAGGTTTCATTGGTTTTGGCAATTATAAAGCCTTCTTGGGCATTCGTATCCGCCATTGTTATTCTAAATCCTTTACTAATTTGTGGGGCTGAACTAAATTTAATTTCGATGGCTGCTTTCACTTGGTTGTTATGCTCAATAATCAAATCGCATTCTGCACCTTGTTGGGTTCTATAAAAATAGGGTTTGGCATCAATCAATGTATGTTGCATTTCTTCGATGATTTGCTCAATCACAAAGCCCTCCCACGAAGCCCCCACTTGAGGGTCATCGAGTAGGTCTTTTTCTTGTATAATATCTTTGAACGCGTGCAGAATACCACTATCTCGCAAATATATCTTAGGCGATTTTACCAAACGTTTCGGAATATTAACAAAGTAAGGTTGTAGCCGACGAACCAAAAACGCCCCTTCCATTAAGTCTAAATATTTATTGATTGTTGGGTGTGTCAGCCCCATTGAGCGACCAATACTTTCCGAATTCCATAAATTGCCGTGTACACTTGCCAACATTCGCCAAAAACGCTCAATGGTTTGTGGCTCGGCACTCAGCCCCAATAAAGCCAAATCTTTTTCAATATAGGTTCTGATAAAGTTTTTACGCCAAATCATACTTCCTCTATCTGAGCCAGCCAGATAGGCAAGCGGAAAACCACCTCTATGCCAAAGTTTTGTTTCGTTTTCTTGGCCAACTTCTTCAAGCGTGAAAGATGGCAGTTCAATATAACCGATTCGACCTGCGAGCGAATCAGCACTTTTTTTAATCAAAGTAGGCGAAGCCGAACCCAAAATAATAAATCTTCCTACTCTTCTATCAGTATCAATAATGCCCCGAAGCTCGGCCATCAGTTGTGGCATTTGCTGAATTTCATCTAAAATAATGAGCTTATCTTGATGGTTTTGCAAATACAGCACAGGGTCAGATAATTTCTGACGGTCAGCCGCCGACTCTAAATCGAGGTAATGAATCGGCTGATTTTTTACTAAAGCCTTAGCCAATGTAGTTTTCCCAACTTGGCGAGGCCCAATGATGCCCACCACAGGAAAAATTGTCAGATATTCAGCCAACAACGGCTCTATATTTCTTGTTATTTCCATGAAATCTGTAAATTGTATTTTCAATTTTCATGGTAAATGTAAGAATATTATTCTATTTATAAACATCTATCATCAAACTTATCCTCACTATTTTTATAACCTATGTTTTCATCATAAAATAGATTGTGGGCTATCAATATTCCACTTTCTTCATCTTTTGTTTTTTCTTTGGCTTCATAAAAATAAACCGAAACGAGTAACTGATTAGCTTCAATATATTCTCTATTTGAGATGTGTTTCTTAAAATCTGGTGATAAATTAGAACATAGGACGTCAATTTTTTGATT
>JALQYE010000224.1 GCA_023254245.1 Emticicia sp. | reverse complement strand
AGGTTTCGGCCTTGTGCCGTGCTGGCAGCGATTTGTCTTTACTGAAAGACATCGCATCTAAAATTACCATCATTGAAGGTGATATTTTGGATATACATTCACTTGAAAATGCACTCGAAAATCAAGATTTTGTTGTTCATACGGCCGCATTAGTGTCGTTTGCTCCCAAAGACCGCAATCGAATGTTTAAGGTAAACGTAGAAGGAACAGCCAAATTGGTAAATATATGTTTGGAGAAAAAAATTAAAAAACTCTGCCATATAAGTTCGATTGCAGCATTGGGAAGACCAACGTCGGCATCGGAAAATATCAATGGGGGAATTATTGATGAAAATCAGAAGTGGGAAGATTCTCCGCTTAACTCAAATTACGCAAAATCGAAATACGAAGCCGAGCTTGAAGTGTGGCGTGGCGAAGCCGAAGGCCTCAATGTGGTGGTCGTAAATCCATCAATTATTTTGGGCGAAGGAGATTGGCACAAAAGTAGTACGCAGCTCTTTAAGTACGTTTATGACCAGCACAAATATTATACCAATGGCAATATCAATTATGTTGATGTAAACGACCTCGTAAAGGCCATTTTTAAACTTACTACCTCCGAAATCAAAGGCGAACGCTATATCTTGAATGGAGGAACAACTACCTATAAAGCATTTTTTGAGAAAATAGCAGCCGTTTTTGGTAAAAAAGCCCCTTTTAAGACTTTATCCCCCTTCGCCATCGAAATCCTGTGGCGACTCGAATCCCTGCGAGCATTCTTCACAAAAAAAGCCCCACTGATTACAAAAGAAACGGCACATAACTCTCGCACGAAATTTGCGTATAAAAATCAAAAGATTCAGAAAGCAATTAATTTTCAATTTACTGACTTAGACGAAACAATTAACCGAGTCGGACGTTTTTTGTTAAAATAGTTACTGGTATATTAGTTATTGGGAAACTGGTTATTGGTTTGTTTTTCTAATAACGAGTAACTAATAGCAAGTAACCAGTTCAGTAATTAACCAATAACAAATCACTTCCACAGGAACTTTTATTTCTGGAAAACTATTGACATTTAATAAATAATTTTTACATTTATTGATAGTTTTATTGAACTTGCTGTTCTTGATTATTATTCTATTGACTATTAATAGTTAAGAACAAACAAATTAGGAAAGATAAGGCTATTGAAATACCCCCCAAAATCAATTTTAAGCACGATGTGCAGCCCTTGGTTGGGCTGTTTAACCTTTGAGTGGAATTCTACATGCAACACGAATTTAGTGACAGATTCGATGGTTTCGATGACGCTGATGTAAAAGCATCGGCCGAACGCTTTGAGGAAATGCTCAAAAGTAAAGAAACGGTTTTCTTCGACGAAGAAACATACGAACAATTATCCGAATACTATTTGCTCAAAAGCAAGTGGGATATGGCCATGAAAGCCTGCCGAATTGGCCTTCAGCAATACCCATATTCGCTCGAACTACTACTCGATAAAGTGCAGCTACACGCTAATTATGAGCAGTTCGACGAAGCAATGGAGGTTTTGGATACTGCTGCAACTTATAATCCTGCCGATAACGAAATAACTTATATGAGAGGCGTAATTTGCAATCTCATGGGCAATTACGAAGAAGCTGTTGAGCATCTGCGTGAGGCATTATTATTATCTGACGAAAAAGAAACAGTATATTTTCAGCTGGCTCAAACCTACCAAAATTGGCAGAAATTTGACGAAGCGGCTCATTTCTACAAAAAAGCAATCAAGCATAAATTTCAAGAAGAAATTGCTTTTTATGAGTTAGTTTTTTGCTTAGAACAAGCCGATAAATTAGAAGAAAATCTCTGCTATTTTCAAGAATTAGTCGATAATGACCCCTACTCGCACTTTGCGTGGTTTGCGTTGGGCATGACCCACAGCCGTCTCGGAAAGCATAAAGATGCCGCTTTTGCCTATGATTATGCTGTTACGGTCAAAGAAACTTTTGCTTCTGGATGGTTCAATTTGGCTCATGCCTACATGAACCTTAATAATTTTTTGGATGCCAAAGAATGCTATGCTAATGTATTAAAACATGAAGCCCCAACGGCCGAAGTTTATACGCACTTGGGAGCTGCCTGCGAAAAACTCGAACAATACGACGAAGCCTACAAAAACTACCGAGAAGCCACCGTTTTAGACGAAACATGGGACGATGCTTGGTTTGGAATGGGTTCGGCTCTTTATGAACAAGAACGTTGGTTTGAGAGTATCCATTTTACGCAAAAAGCCATCAAACTCAACGAAGCTAACGCTGATTATTGGCTACTTTTGGGCGATACGGAATCTAAATTAGGTAACTTTTTATCAAGTAATGAAGCTTACACCCAAGCGGTGGCACTCGACCCAAACAACCCAGATATTTGGTTGAATTGGTCGCTGCTCTTCTTTGAGCAAAGCCAATATGGTAAAGCTTTTGAGATTGTATATGACGGAATCAGCGAAATGCCCGATGATGCCGATTTATTTTATCGTGCAGCAGCTTACTTAATTTTCGATGGTAGCTATAACGAAGCCTACAAATACCTCGAAACAGGTTTGATTCTAAACTATGATGCCCATACACAAATCTATGATTTCTTCCCGAATCTGGATACGCAAAAGGCATTATTTAGAATCATTGAGCAGTATAAATAGAAAATATAAATATAAAAAAGAGGCTTAGAACAATTTCTGAGCCTCTTTTTTGTTTATCTTCTACTTCCAAGTAAATTAATAAAGCCAGCCTTTATCGAAGATGATTTTGATAAAACAAATTAGCATGAAACTTGATTTTTAATTGAGTATGTATTTAACGTTTGCTAAAAAAATATTATTGAAAGGTTACAATTTGTGACTTTTTATTAATTTTAAGTCTTAAGGTAAAACTGTGAATCTATTTCTAAACATTTAAATTAATTACAAAAATGAAAAATTTGTCAAACTTTACTGAAATTACAAGTTCTGAGCAATCATTTGTTGTTGGTGGTGTAACATTACCAACCTTGCCGACATTACCAGCACAGAGCAAAGCAACGCTACCGACATTACCAACTATTCCAACTGCAACGACTCCAACGTTTACTATGCCAACATTGCCGACACTACCAGCACAAAGCAAGGCGACATTACCAACGTTGCCAAACCCACGTGGATAATATTGGAAATATATAAAAGCAGAAAAACCTCCCTATAAAAGGAGGTTTTTCTGCTTTTGGGGCTTTTCATTTCATGAACAAAATCTCCAATTTAATCTATTATTGATTAGTTTGAGCGGTAAACTTGTAGCCAGTCAACTTCCATTGTGCCAGGAGCAATGTTTCTTGTTACCAAACTTTTAAAGAAATTCCCTCCTACGGCTAAATTCAAAACTATTTTTTCGCTTTTTCCGAACAAATTGCTTACGTAGTTACCACCAGGGCTTGCGGCTGATTTCGTATCTACCAGATTACCATCAAGATAAAAAGATAACTTTGATGCCTCCCATACCATTTCATAAACATGGTAGCAGGTTTGTAAGCTAACCGAAGAGTTGATGGTAGAAGTAGCCCCAGAAACTAAATTTGTGTTGACAGTATTCCCGTAAAAATAATTGGTGTAATAAGTAGTGGGTTCTTGGCCTTTTGCTTCAAGAATATCAATTTCGCCTTGTGTTGGCCATGGGTCTCCGTACGACCAAAAAGCTGGCCACATACCATATCCTACAGGAAGTTTTATGCGGGCAACCATACGAATTTTAGGATTTGTAGAGTTTGCTGAATATAAAACCTTACTTTCTAAACGTCCAGAAGTATAATTGAAGGTTTTATTAGTAGCACTACCTGGTAGTGTTGGTCCAGTAACAGTCTCTTTCTTTGCAATTATCTGTAAATTTCCATTTGATAATGCTATGTTATTACTTCTATATAATTGAAGTTCGTTGTTGTATGCACCGCCATACCATACATTTCAATTATCAAGGTTCGCAAATTGTTCATCTAATATTTTAGTCCAGCCATTGCTTGTCAGAGCGGTCTCACTGAAAGCATAATTGCAGTTTCCCGTAACGTTTACGCTTGCACGAGCATTTCGGTTGTTTACACGTGAAATATCGTTACTCGCCTCGACAGTAATTTCAGCTACTTGCGTTTCTTCTTTTTGACAAGCCAGTGCAAAGGCAACAAAAGTAAATAGTAGATATTTTTTCATAGAGATTGGCTTAAATTAGATTATACATTAGTTGAAGATTATCTAAAAGTAAAAATAGTATTAGATATTATCAATAAAGTATAAGAATATTTTATTGCCGATGAATCAGTAAGAGAAGTAATTGCTATTAGAATAAACTCTCTTTTCACATCATCTTCCCACTTTCAATCGACTTTATACCTTTTTTAGAAAGGGCTTTCACTCCAAAAATCAAATCGGCAAAGCGTGGGTCGGTGGTGAGCCCTTTTTTGTATCGACCGTAAATCTGCTGAATAACCACCGAGTTTTTGAATAAACCAAAGACATAGAAATACAAAATATTCGATACATCACGTCCACTTTTTTCGGCGTAACGCTCGGCAAACTCTTGACGAGTGAGATTGCCACCCACCCACGAAAGATTAAATGTTTTCTCGAATGGCCCATCATTGGCTTCTGCCCAGTACGATAGGCTTGTGCCTACATCCATCAGCGGGTCGCCTACGGTGGTCATTTCCCAATCTAAAACCGCAATGATTTCTGATAAATTATTGGCGTTTAGTACCACGTTGTCATACTTGTAGTCATTATGAATAAGCGTTGGTTTGCTTTCGGCAGGAAGGTTTTCTTTTAGCCAAGCAGCCAATGTATCCATCGCTGCAATCTCATCGGTCTGCGAGGCAAGATAACGTTTATGCCAGCCTTCTACTTGTCGCTGAATATAGCCTTCGGGTTTTCCAATATTGACTAAACCAGTGCTTTCAATATCAATGGCGTGCAAAGCTGCCAGATTATCGCACAAGGCTTCTGAGAGTTTTCGCATTTCGGCAGGAGCAACGGTTTCCATAAGTTTCGGGGCATCTTTGGCACGCAAAATAATCCCCTGCACTCGCTCCATGATATAAAATGGACAACCCATAACTGCCTCATCGTCAGTGAAGATAATCGGATTTGGTATTTTCTCATACCCAATCGACTTGATGGCGGTCAGAATCTTGTATTCACGAGCCATATCATGCCCGCCTTTGATGTCTTTCGCACCTACGGGGGGGCGACGCAAGACGTATTCATGATTAGCCGTTTTCAAGAAATATGTCAGATTCGAGTAGCCCCCAGGAAACTGCGATACTTCGGTAATTTCCTCAAAATCAGGCAATTGAGACTTGATAAAGTCATTCAACTTTATCAAATCCAATTCTTCGCCTTGCCTAACTGCCGTAGGTGTATCAATTTTTAATGATGTCATTAGCCCCTCCCCAGCCCTCCCCGATAGGGAGGGAGTTTTAGTTTTGAATTTTATTAAAGCACCCTATTCATCGGATGGTTATTAAGTTCCGAAAAAAGCCCTCCCCATCGGGGAGGGTTGGGTGGGGCTACTGATGTTCTGGTCTCAGCAAATCATTCACCGTTTTTACGGGGTTGAATGTAATCAATGGCACTTCCACGAATAATGTGTTCCAGTCGGCCATTGCCCCATTCCACAAGCCTGGTAATTCTTGAGCTTTTAGGTCACGACCACTTTGTGATTTTTGAGTATTGAAACCAGTTTTAGGGTCACGGAACTCCAAAAGATTAAATTTATTTCCTTGATAATCTTTCAAAGTACAAATCAAATCAACAGGGTTGAAGTGCGTTGCTCCATCGAAAATTTCTTTTTGCTCAGGGTCTTTCAAATCAATTTGTGCCGATTCTACC
>JALQYE010000223.1:2789-5933 GCA_023254245.1 Emticicia sp. | reverse complement strand
GAAGCACGAACAATGCAAAGAATGGAAAATGAATTTCGACAAAAAAGATTCAATTATTAAGTAAAAGTCAATAGTCAGCAGTCAATAGTAAACTAAGCATTTGACTGTCAATAATTTACATCAAAAAATAGTAAAGATATGAGAAAGTTTTGGTTTCTAAAGGGTTTTGTCATCGTGGCAGCGTTTGTTTTTATCGGTGGTTTTGCAGTTATGATTCTATGGAATTGGTTGATTCCAAGCATTTTTGGGCTGACAACCATCACTTGGGTGCAAGCACTGGGGTTATTAGTTTTATCTAAAATTTTGTTTGGTGGTTTCCGTGGCGGTGGTGGCTGGGGAGGCGGTTGCGGCGGAAACCGTCACCACTTCTGGAAGCAAAAAATGGCCGAACGCATGGCCAATATGACTCCCGAAGAAAAAGAGCATTTCAGAGCAAAAATGAAAAATCGTTGGGGTAAATGGACCGAGAAAAGTGAAGAGAATAAAGATTGATTTTTCAAGCAATAAGGTTCTAAATGTTTTGTAATTTTGCATCATAATTTAAGCTATTGGAAGACAATACTTAAGATTATGATGCAATTGGCTTTTAACAAAATATTTTCGATAAAAAATGATTAGTGCAGCTACTATTCAGGATATTCCCGAATTAAACGTATTAATAAACTCTGCCTACCGAGGCGAATCTTCTAAAAAAGGGTGGACAACCGAAGAACACCTCCTCGACGGAATCAGAACCAACGAAGAAAATCTTAGCGAACTTCTTCAAAAAGAGAATGTTACTATCTTAAAATACACCGCCAATAATAAAATCATTGGTTCGGTATATCTCGAAAAGCAAGACAAGAAATTATATCTCGGTATGCTTACCGTTTCGCCCGAATTGCAAGGTGGTGGTGTAGGCAAAAAACTCATGCAAGCTGCTGAAGATTTTGCTCGAAACGCTCAGCTTGACAAAATTTCTATGACGGTGATTTCTGTACGTAAAGAATTGATAGCTTATTACGAAAGAAGAGGCTACAAAAACACTGGCGAAACGAAACCATTTCCGATGCACGACCCTAAATTTGGCTTACCCAAACAGTTTTTAGAGTTTATCGTAATGGAAAAGAAAATTGCTGATTAATCCACCTAATTTCAGTTTTCACGAGTCAATTATAAGGTTTGGGCTCGTGAAAACCGTTCAGAAACTCACTTCAAATTCATCTACTTTTAAAAGATTCTATACTTTTTCCTTGAAAAACCTCATTTTTTTAGCCCTTAACTATTGTTTTTCAAAGATTATTGTACAAATTGTTACTTTTTTTCGTATCTTTGCATACTTTTTTTGGAAGACACCTCCCACTAATAATATATTGAGATATGCGTAAACTTCGTATTTTATACGTAGCAAGTGAGATAAATCCCTTCCTGCAAGTTTCAGAAGTAGCTGAATTTCTTCGTAAACTGCCGCAAGCCATGCAAGAAAAAGGCATGGAAATCAGAATTCTAATCCCTCGTTTTGGGTCAATCAATGAGCGTAAAAACCGTCTTCATGAAGTTGTTCGTTTATCGGGCATCAATATCACTGTTGGCGATGACGAAAAACCATTGATTATCAAGGTTGCTTCGATACCAACTGCAAAATTGCAAGTTTATTTTTTAGACAACGAAGACTATTTCAACAGAAAATACGTTTTCTTAGATAAAGAAGGAAGTTTCTATGATGATAACGACGAAAGAACGATTTTCTTTTGTAAAGGAGTTTTAGAAACTGTAAAAAAACTTGGTTGGGCCCCCGACATCGTACATTGCACAGACTGGATGACCGCTTTAATTCCGTTGTATTTGAAAACAACCTACAAAAATGACCCTGTTTTTAAGGATACAAAATCGGTCTTTACGGTCTATAACAACACTTTTGAACATAAATTCGACGAAGACATTATCGAGAAAGCCAAATCAATGGATGTTTCTGATGAAAACTTAGCTAATTTACGTTCGGCGGATTTTGAAGGATTTATCAAAATAGGTTGCCAATATGCCGACGCAGTTGTGAGAGCCAACGAGGAATCGAATGAAAAATTAAGTAAACTTTTGAATGAAATTGCAGCAAACACAATCGAAGCAAGCATCGAAGATGACAACGTTACGGAAACGTATTTTAACATTTACACAGAACTTGTTCCTGAATAATATTTGGAAAGATGTAAGTTTTTTACATCCTACCTCAATGCGGAATTTAGCGGTAATGCTACTTTCCGCATTATTTTTCTCATGTGAAGACCCAATCGGTATAATTATCGACACACCAAGCACAGGTGGGCAAGTTACAACTGTTTTTACAGATACCGTGAAAGTGAGTACTTCAAGTATTCTTTTTGATTCGACTTTTACATCTGGACAATCAAATGCAGTTGTTGGCCGCTATAAAGACCCAGTATTTGGAGAAGTTTCAGCAAAAACTTTTGCTCAAATTACACTACCATTGCTCAACACAGATGCTTTCACAGCCTTGAAGTTTCCGAAAGCAGACTCTGGTCTCACGGTTTATGACTCGGTATATGTGTATATTGCCCATAATGGATTTACCTATGGAGATACCACCAAAACATACAGTTTGGCATTGCACCGCCTAACCGAAGATTTTGTGAGTGGCAAAAGATATACAAATGATGATGTATTGAAGTATAACTCAACTCCAATGGTAAGTGGAACGTTTACGTATGCAGATATGAAACGTGCTAATTCGACCGCTCAGGATAGTCTTTTAAGATTTAAGTTGCCTAATACACTTGGAAAAGAGCTGTACGATTTAGTGAATACGGATACAGGTTCGACGATTGAAAAATTTACAGCAGCAGTAAAAGGTATTGCATTTGTTGCAAATCCTACGACTGAAAATGCTTACGGTTTGGCTATTTCGGGGAGTTATATTCAGTTGTATTATCACACAACAAACTCTACTGACAGAAAAAGTATCCCTCTAACTTTCTATTCGCAACGCTTTAGTCAAATTGTAGGTAATAGAAATGGAACTGTGTTGCAGAATATCAAAACACTACAACCAATTGCTTCTACTGCTACTAACAATCGTACTTACCTACAAACAGGTATTGGTATCTCACCAAGATTAACGTTTCCAACGTTGGCAGCTTTGCAAAAAAC
>JALQYE010000223.1:1458-2690 GCA_023254245.1 Emticicia sp. | reverse complement strand
CAATCGTACTTACCTACAAACAGGTATTGGTATCTCACCAAGATTAACGTTTCCAACGTTGGCAGCTTTGCAAAAAACTGGAGTTACGATTAATAAGGCAGAGTTAGTATTTGAGCCAGATTTAGACCAAATCTCAGGTAACTATAAAGTACCTTCTCAAGTAGCTTTAGTTCAACTGGATGCGACTAATCGCATTAAGAAAACAACGGGTAACTTGATTGACTTTATTGCCTTAGATGCTATTTCGGGTACTCAGTATGTAGCAAGCTATAATTCAACATCAAATAATTACAGTTTCAATTTTACTTCATTCTTGCAAGACCTTGTTTCTAAGAAGAAAACGACCAGTGGTATTGCATTAGTACCAAGTTTATTGAATACAACCAATTCTACGATTTCGGTGTATAATAGTAATGTGTCCAGAATGGTGATAAAGAATATAAAACTTAACGTTTATTATTCTACGAAAAAATAAAAATTTAAGTAATTGTGAGAATCCCAGTTTGAATACTTCAAGCTGGGATTTTTTATTTTTTTAAATAGCAATCTGCTATTTAAACACTCAAAAAGAGGCAAAAAAAGAATATTTAAATTAGGTTTTTTATAAAAAAATAAGTTTTCATTTAAGTCTATTTTTTAAATTTTTATAAGAACTAAAGAGATTCATTGAAATATTTTTTGAAGCCTTTTTCAAAAAAAAGATTGTGGCTAAAACACTATTTTTTTGTAGTGTTTTTTATTTACATTTGATTAATTATCAAAGAAAAGACATAAAATAATACTTTTTTTAGATAAAATATTGTGTTTTCTATAAATCTCACAATCAATAAAAAAATAATAATTAAATAGAATATGTGTGGAATTGTAGCCTATGTGGGGCATCGTGAAGCTGCTCCTTTAATTATCAAAGGATTGAAACGCTTGGAATATCGTGGATATGATAGTGCTGGTATTGCCCTATTAAATGGACACGGTTTGAAGGTTTATAAGAAAAAAGGGAAAGTTTCGGCACTTGAGGCTGAAATCAAAGACAAAGAACTTACGGCAAAAATTGGCATCGGACATACTCGTTGGGCAACCCATGGTGAACCAAACGATGTAAATGCTCACCCGCATTATTCGAATAGTGGAAGATTTGCTATCATACACAATGGAATCATTGAAAACTATGCTTCAATTAAGCAAAGTCTCTTAAATAAAGGTTATACATTTCAAAGTCAAACAGATACAGA
>JALQYE010000223.1:0-1229 GCA_023254245.1 Emticicia sp. | reverse complement strand
AAAGACGTGGTATATTTAGATGATTACGAAATTGCAGTAGTAAAAGATAATGAATTAACTGTAAAAAATTTATCTAACGAAGAAGTTGACCCATACATTCAAACCGTTGAATTAGAACTCGAAGCCATTGAGAAAGGAGGTTACGAACATTTCATGCTAAAAGAAATCTTCGAACAACCTCGTTCGATTGCAGATTCGATGCGTGGGCGTATCAATACCGAAGATGCCGCTTTAGTTTTGGGTGGACTTGGTAGCTATCTTGATAAAATTGCTAAAACCAAACGCATTGTGATTGTAGCTTGCGGCACTTCGTGGCATGCTGGTTTGGTTGGAGAATATTTGCTGGAAGAATTAGCTCGAATCAATGTAGAAGTCGAATACGCTTCCGAATTCCGTTATAGAAACCCAATTATTAAAGAAGGAGATATTGTAATTGCTATCTCTCAATCGGGTGAAACGGCCGATACGATGGCAGCTTTGGAATTGGCCAAGTCGAAAGGTGCAATTATTTTGGGCGTTTGTAATGTAGTTGGTTCTTCTATTGCCCGTATTACACATGCAGGGGTTTACACACACGCAGGGCCTGAGATTGGGGTAGCCAGTACAAAAGCTTTTACAGCCCAAGTAACTGTTCTTTCTTTAATTGCCATTGCGGTTGCTCAGAAAAAAGGAACAATTAGCAATGAATTGTACCGTGAATTAATCTTCGGCTTAGATGCGATTCCAGCTAAAGTTGAGAAAATTTTGAAAAATGCAGATAAAGTAAAAGACATTTCCAAACTTTTCACATTTGCATCGAACTTCATTTTCTTAGGTCGTGGTTTAAACTTTCCAGTTGCTTTAGAAGGAGCTTTGAAGTTGAAAGAGATTTCATACATACACGCAGAAGGATATCCAGCTGCCGAAATGAAACATGGTCCAATTGCTTTGATTGATGAGGATATGCCAGTGGTGTTTATTGCTACCAAAGATAGTTCTTATGAGAAAATTGTTTCGAATATACAAGAAGTAAAAGCTCGTAAAGGTAGAGTAATAGCGATTGTAACGGAAGGAGATAATTTGATTCCTAACATGGTGGATTTTACGATTGAAGTACCTCGTACAAACGAATTACTTTCTCCGTTATTGACCTCTATTCCATTGCAATTAATATCTTATTACATTGCCGTTCTTCGTGGAAGAAACGTTGACCAACCTCGTAACTTGGCAAAATCGGTTACGGTAGAGTA
>JALQYE010000222.1 GCA_023254245.1 Emticicia sp. | reverse complement strand
AAGGCTGGTTCTACGGCGTTGAGCCTGCCGACCAAGCAATTGCCAACGTAGAATGGTACAGCATTGACAGCCAAGACCCTACTAAGCTAAAAACTGCCGCTAAAGCCGATGCCGATGCTAAAGCTCAAACAATGAGCAATATCCGTAACAAGACTGATATTAAAGAAACCGTTGTTGAGGCAGACCCAACCATGAGAGATTTCTATAATACCTATGATAGATATGCTGTAACGGATGCTGATAAGAAAAAATACGAACAGTATTTGTCAACTTTGAGCGAAGATGACCGAAAATTGATTGAAGAGGGCAAGAATTTCTACGTAGTAAATCTAAAAAATAAAGGTGGTTTAATCATGCCTATCATCATCCAAATGCAGTTTGAAGATGGCACTAAAGAAGACGTAAGAATTCCTGCTGAAATCTGGCGTTTGAACGATAAAGAAGTGAAGAAAACTTTGGTAACAACTAAGAAAGTAGCCAAATTTAAACTTGACCCTTATCACGAAATCCCAGATATTGACACTTCGGATAATGCTTTCCCGAAAGAGCCAGAGCAACCAACCAAATTCCAAGCCTTCAAACAAAGAGGTTTTGGTGGTGGCGGTTCAAACCCAATGCAAGAAGCATTGAAAAACAAACCAGCAGGCACACAAACGAGTGGAGATAAGAAATAAGAGAAATTAAACAAAAGTTTCTTAATTTTAACGGTGAAGTCAGAAATAGGCTTCACCGTTTTTTTGTAATAATTCAACAACAAAACCCTCATGCAAACGCTTAAACTATCAATCGAAGACCATATTGCTCATGTGATAATCAATCGCCCCGAAAAAGCCAATGCTTTGAATCAAACTGCTTGGGACGAAATCACCGAAGTTTTTGAATACCTCGACGAAAACCCCGAAGTACGAGTTGTAGTACTCGAAGGTGGCGAAAGCAAGCATTTTTGTGCAGGAATTGATTTGAGTTTGTTGATGTCGGTTTCACAAACCAATATCGCCTGCGATGCTCGCCGACGTGAACGTGTGCGTAAAGATGTATTTCGTCTGCAAGCTCCCATCAATGCCATCGAAAACTGCTCGAAACCTGTTTTGGCTGCCATCCATGGAGGTTGTATTGGTGGAGGAATCGACTTAGTTTGTGGCTGCGATATGCGTTATTGCACCGATGATGCCTATTTTACCATAAAAGAAATTGATATGGGAATGGTAGCCGATTTAGGCACTTTACAGCGTTTACCAAAATTGATTAGCGATGGATTGGTGCGAGAAATGGCCTACACTGGCAGAAACGTAGAAGGTAAGGAAGCCGAAAAAATCGGCATCGTCAATCGTTCGTTTGCTGATAAAGTCACAATGATGGAAGAAGTAATGAAAATAGCGGCTACGATTGCCGCAAAATCTCCTTTATCAATTCGTGGCACAAAACATATTTTGCTTCATACACGTGACCATTCGGTGGCAGACGGCCTCAATTACATGGCCACTTGGAATGCCGCCATGCTGCTCTCAAATGACCTCCAAGAAGCCTTCGCCGCTAAAATGCAAAAACGTGATGCGAATTTCGAGAATTAATAAAGATTTTAGACAAGAGACAAAAGATTTGAGAGGAAAAATGGCAAAAACTCAAAACTTTTCTCATGTCTCGTGTCTTTTATCTAAAATCTTTATTGTAAAAAATGTGGTTTTTAAACTTGAAAGGGCGTAATTTTGCACCCGATTTGAGCAGTTTTACTCAATTCTTCAATTTTATTATCAATTTTACAAAAAAGTATCATGTCTGCATTAAATTTAGTCGCTGACAGAATCAATGCGTTGGAAGAATCCGCTACGCTTGGTATGTCGAAAAAGTCACGTGAATTAGCGGCACAGGGACACAAAGTAATCAACCTCTCAGTTGGAGAGCCAGATTTCAAAACCCCAAAACACATTTGCGATGCTGCAAAAGCGGCAATCGATGCTGGTTTTCACCACTACACGCCCGTAGCAGGTATTCCTGAACTACGAAAGGCTATTGCAGACAAGCTTAAACGTGAGAATAATATTGATTGGAAACCTGAAAACATCGTAATCTCGACTGGTGCAAAGCATTCGTTGGCCAATGTTATTTCGTGTTTGATAAATCCAGGTGACGAAGTAGCTATTTTATCGCCTTATTGGGTAAGCTACTCAGAGATGGTGAAATTGGCAGAAGGTAAATCGGTGATTGTAGAAGGAAAGTTTGAAAACGATTTTAAAGTTACGCCTGAGCAATTAGAAGCCGCTATTACAGAGCGTACGAAAATTGTGATGTATGCTTCTCCAAATAACCCAACGGGTTCGGTTTATAGCGAAGCAGAATTGAGAGCATTAGCAGCGGTTATCGAAAAACACGAAAATGTGTTTGTGTTGGCCGATGAAATCTACGAATATATCAATTTTACAGACGAAGGGCACTTCAGCATGGGTTCTATTCCATCGTTGAAAGACCGTGTAATTACAGTAAATGGTTTTGCTAAAGGTTTTGCCATGACTGGCTGGCGTTTAGGCTACATTGCCGCAGCAAAATGGATTGCTGATGCCGTAGAAAAACTTCAAGGACAGGTAACTTCAGGTACAAACTCTATCGCTCAACGTGCAGCGGTTGTAGCTTGGGACGATACTTCGGCGGCCGAATCAATGAAATTAGCTTATTTACGTCGTCGTAATTTAGTGGTTGGTTTACTAAGAGAAATTCCAGGTTTCAAAGTAAATATGCCAGATGGGGCATTTTACGCATTCCCTGATGTAAGTTATTATTTCGGAAAATCTGACGGAAACGTAACCATCAAAGATGCCGACCAATTGTGTATGTGGTTACTCGAAACAGCTCACGTAGCACTCGTAGGTGGTGGTTCGTTTGGTGCTCCAAATTGCTTACGTTTATCAACAGCTGCTTCTGACGAAGCTCTTACTGAGGCAGTTGCGAGAGTAAAAGCGGCTTTGGCAACATTGAAATAAGGAAATGTTTATCTAAGGAAGACTTCGCTTAGAGCGAAGTCTTCCTTTTTATATTAACCCCTCCAATCCCAAACCACAACTCGCCAAACTTCGCCAAGGGCAGCATCATGAAAATCTTTTACTGGGATAAAACCCACACGAGCGTGAGCCTTTAATGAGCGTGTATTATTAGTTGAAATATCGGTTACACACATTTCAAATTTTGCAGCTAATTCTTCTCGGAGTTTCTGATACATTCCATCAAAAAAGCCCATACTTCGGTAGCCCTCTCCTACGCAAACTTGCCCCATCACTACGTAATTAAAATCTTTGAGCTTTTGTTCGTCGTAATCGATTTCATCAATTGCCTCAAATAAAGTTTTTAATTCTGGCACACCGTTTCTGAATTCGGGCAACATCGCCAAGCAATAAGCCACAACCGTATCTCCATCCTTTACAATTACACTCGGTTGGGCATCGTTCATGGCTTTTAATACCAAGTATTCATGCTCGACCGTTACAAATCCTTGGCTTTGGATTTGTTCGGGTGTAAGATTTTTCTTTAAATTTTTTTGTTGGAGGGCTAAAATTCCTCTAACGTCTCCATCACTGCTAACGGTTGTAATGACTGGTTGGCTGGCTGCTTGTTGCATTCTATTTGAGTATTCGTTTTTATTAGATATTTCGTCGGGAATAATCTTCTGATATATAGCTTGTAAAACTTCTGTGAAGCCCAAGCTATTCTCCGAAAAACACTTCTGGGTTTAGTAGAAATGGTAGCATTCAAATGCCCATTGTGCGAACCCTCTTCAACTAATGGTGGGTGTGCCCAAAACATTTTAATCACACTCTGCTGGATTAATTGGTCGTGCCAACCATCAATAACAGTAGGGCATTTGTTTATTTTAATTTCATTCAAAATAGCTAAAGCTCCCTGTCTATCAATTATATAAGACCCCGACATTCGGCATGTAGAAGCTTGATACAAATGTTTATTTTTCTTCACATCCCAATAGGAAGGCAGCCTCAATGTACTGTTTTCCAGTGAAATCATAAATCCTGCTTCAAGATTTTCTATTTCATTTGCTAATTTACTCAAATCTGTTACAAAATCACCTAAGAAAAAAGGGTCATTTTCAAAGACTAAGGCATAATCAAGGTTACGTTCTACAATTTTTTCAAGGCAATAAATGTGATTTAACGTACAAGAAAGTACACCTGCCGATAGGATAGACTGGATGTTGGGCACAAAATACTTTTTGAGTATTTGGTCAGTAAAGTAAATGGGGTCGCCATCGGTAACAAACTCAAACGAGATATTATTTTGGCTAAATAAATCGATGAGCCTTTTTTCGTGATATTCGTAGCCCTTTAGTGCATGGACAACGAATACCCCTTGCTGGAGCAGTTTTTCAATCATTTTTTCGAATAGGTTAGTTCCCCAGTAAATTTTAATAAAAATTTGCCGAGTAAAGTTTTTATAACACGTTTAGTTAATACAAAAATAAAGATGAATCAATATAAAATTTATATTTGACCAAATTTTAATCTGCTTATCAGTACTCTATGGCTTCGTTTTTAGCTAAAATTATAAATCAATAGAATCTTAGTATATCTTTGGGCATTGTTTAACACTACGTCAATCTATTCATGAACTTCAAAAATATTATTTCTGGCCTACTTTGTAGCTTTTTACTTTACCCACAAATAGGTATCTCACAAAATAAAGCCGACCAATACCTACTGGTTGGAACCTACACTCGCAAAAATAGCGAAGGAATTTACGTCTATAAATTCAATACTAATACAGGTGGTTTCAGTCGTGTTAGTGTAGCTTCTGGCATCAAAAACCCTTCTTTTTTGGCCGTTTCTCCCGACCAAAAATTTGTATATGCTGTGTCAGAAATTGGTGAAGGAGCGGTGCATGCGTATAGTTTTGATAAAAACGCAGGTACATTAACAAGTTTAAATACGCAATCATCGGGCGGAGCAGACCCTTGTCATGTTAGTGTTGATAAAACAGGAAAATGGGTCTTAGTTGGAAATTATTCGGGAGGAAATTTATCTGTTTTACCCGTTAACACCGACGGCTCGCTTGGTAAAGCTACACAAACTATCAATCACGAAGGTAAAGGTCCGAACGCTGGCCGACAAGAAAAACCGCACGTGCATTCGGTGAATATTGCCTCTAATAATCGAGATATTTTTGTACCAGATTTGGGCATTGATAAAATAATGACGTATGATTTAGATGCCAAAAATGGAAAACTTTTGGAAGGAAAACCTGCTTTTACGAAAGTAGCTGATGGTTCGGGGCCTCGCCATTTTACGATTCATCCAAACGGTAAATTTGCCTACGTGATTCAAGAGCTAAGCAGCACCGTTACGGCTTTTAATTATGTTTTGGGTAAACTAACGCCTATTCAGACAATTACGACGCTTGCCAAAGATTTTAAAGATAAAAACAAGAGTTTTTGTGCCGATATTCATATCTCGCCCGACGGAAAGTTTTTGTATGGCTCAAATCGCTTTGTTGATGCTGGTAATAAAAACGGCATTTTTGCTCCTAATAATACGACTGATACAATAGTTATGTATAGCATTGACCAAAAAACGGGTAAACTGACCTACATCGGCAACGAACCAGTTCTCGGAAAAATACCTCGTAATTTTATGATTACGCCCAACGGAAAATTTGTATTGGTAGCCAACCAAGAGACAGATAATATCTCGATTTTCAAAAGGGATACCAAAACAGGAAAATTATCACCAACTGACAAACAAATTGATGTTCCTGTACCTGTTTGTTTGAAAATGGTTTCGGTGGAATAATTTGTAGGACAAGTTTTTAACTTGTCTTGGTATGGTAAAGTTTATTATCAAAAATGATTTAAGTCAGTGCAATCAATATCTTTTAAGTATCAAGAATAAATTAATTAATATTATTTTGTAACTTTCGCCAAAAAGAAATCAATGGGGCGAGTCTTACA
>JALQYE010000221.1 GCA_023254245.1 Emticicia sp. | reverse complement strand
AATCACTGGCGAAGACCCTTACGAAGTACCAATGCGTATTTATCCAGCGGTTCACTATACAATGGGTGGATTATGGGTAGATTATAACTTAATGACTACAATTCCAGGGCTTTATGCACTTGGCGAAGCAAACTTCTCTGACCACGGTGCCAACCGTCTCGGGGCTTCTGCTTTGATGCAAGGTCTTTCTGATGGATATTTCGTAATTCCTTATACAATCGGTGCATACCTTTCTGGCGAAATCAAAACTAAGTCGATTCCAACTGACCACCCTGCGTTTGTTGAAGCAGAGAAAAATGTGAAGGATAGAATTAACAAGTTATTGAGCATCAAAGGAAAACAATCGCCAGAATCTTTCCACAAACGTCTTGGTAAGATTATGTGGGAAAAATGTGGAATGGCTCGTAACGAAAAAGGTTTGAAAGAAGCTATTGCTGAGATTCAAGACTTGAAAAGAGAGTTTTGGTCAGATGTAAGAATCTTAGGCGATGCCGACGGATTTAACCCTGAGCTTGACAAGGCTGGCCGTGTAGCCGATTTTATTGAGCTTGGCGAATTGATGTGCGTTGATGCACTTTCTCGTAATGAGTCTTGCGGAGGTCACTTCCGTGAAGAATACCAAGAAGATGGTGGCGAAGCTAAACGTGATGACGAAAACTTCATGTTTGTATCAGCTTGGGAATTCAAAGGCGAATCTCAGTGGGAATTGAATAAAGAACCATTGGTTTACGAAAACATCAAGATTGCACAAAGAAATTATAAATAACCCCCAGCCCCTAAAGGGGGGCTTTATAAAACTCCGATAAGAATATGTCGCATGGTAATATGACAATAAATCTCAAAGTTTGGAGACAAAAAAACAGTAGAACTACTGGCAATCTCGAAACTTATGAAGTGAAAGGCGTTTCAGAAGATATGTCTTTCTTAGAGATGTTCGATGTTTTGAACGAACAACTCGTTTCTGAAAATAAAGAACCAATCGCATTCGACCACGACTGCCGTGAAGGTATCTGTGGTATGTGCAGTATGTATATCAATGGTCGTCCGCATGGACCATTACAAGGCGTAACAACTTGCCAACTACACATGCGTAGTTTCAAAGATGGTGATACTATCGTGGTTGAGCCTTGGAGAGCTACAGCTTTCCCAGTTATCAAAGACTTAGTAGTTGACCGCTCATCTTTCGACCGTATCATTGCATCAGGTGGTTTTGTATCGGTAAATACGGGTAACGCTCAAGATGGAAACTCAATTCCAGTTCCGAAGAACGAAGCTGATAAAGCATTCTCAGCGGCGGCTTGTATTGGTTGTGGAGCTTGTGTAGCTGCTTGTAAAAATGCTTCGGCAATGTTATTTGTTTCAGCAAAAGTTTCTCAATTATCACTCCTTCCACAAGGACAAGCTGAGCGTCAAGACCGTGCATTAAATATGGTTGCTCAGATGGATATCGAAGGTTTTGGTAGTTGTACGAACACTGGTGCCTGTGCAGCGGAATGTCCGAAAGAGATTTCACTGGAGAATATCGCTCGCTTAAACCGTGAGTACCTCGGTGCAAGTTTGACAAAATAAGAGCTTCGTAGAGTTTGAATACAAAAAATCCCTGTTTCTTCGGAGACAGGGATTTTTTATTGAAATATATTGAAGTGTTGTAATCTTAAGATTATTTACTTATTCAACTATTGATTTACGCATACGTATTCAACATCACTGGCATAACCAACATCAATGTATCTTCGTTTTCGGTTTTTTCAACAGGAATAATCAAACCAGCACGATTTGGCTGTGACATCTCCAACGAAATATTCTTCACGCTCAAGTTATTCAACATTTCAATCAAAAACTTCGCATTGAAACCAATCTCCATTTCTTCGCCATCATACTCGCACGAAAGTTTTTCCGTAGCTTCATTTGAATAATCCAAATCTTCGGCCGAAATAACTAATTCATTCTGCGAAATCTTCAAACGAATCTGATGCGTAGTTTTATTTGAGTAAATCGAAATACGCTTCAACGTACTCAATAATTCTGTGCGTTCGATACGTAATTTATTCGGATTATTTTGTGGAATCACATTTTCGTAATCAGGGAAACGCTCATCAATCAATCGGCAAATCATCTTGATATGCCCAAAGCTAAAGAACGCATTCGAGTTGCTAAACTCAGCTTTCACTGGCATCATTTCAGCTGGAAGCGATGATTTCAACAAGTTCAAAGCCTTACGAGGCAAAATCATCGTAGTGCTATTCGGCGAAGTCACGTCTTCACGGCGGTAGCGAATCAGACGGTGCCCATCGGTAGCCACAAATGTAGTTGAGCTTTCAGAAACTTGTACAAAAACCCCAGTCATAGCAGGGCGTAAATCATCAGTGCTTGTCGCAAAAATCGTATTAGCAATGGCCGAAGCAAGTGTATCAGAGTCCATTTCGATGCTGAATGTACGATTCACCTGTGGCACACGTGGAAAATCCATCGGATTCTCTCCAGCTAATTTATAACGCCCATTGGCCGTCACTAATTCTGTTCCAAAAGTCTCTTCGTCAATATTTATCTGTACAGGTTGCTCTGGCAAACTGCGTAAAGTATCGAGCAACAAACGTGCAGGCACTGCAAACGAGCCACTATCGCGAGATTCTACTTCAAATTCTGTAATCATAACTGTCTGCATATCCGATGCCGTAACAGTTAAGTTGCTTTTATCTAATTGAAACAAAAAGTTTTCGAGAATCGGAACAATCGGATTACTGGCAATCACACCGTTGATTGTCGAAAGGTGCTTTAGTAATGTAGATGATGAAATAACAAATTTCATGGGTTTTATCGGTTTTTCTATTTATATCTCAATTTAAGTACTTTGAAAAATCATAATCGACTACTTAGCAAATAGCTATATAACTTTCTTATCATGAACGTTTGCTGTGGACTTATCGACTCTTCATTGTGGAGTGCTTACCTACCTATTCACGAAAATTATGCCAAATTTTTCGGCACAGAATAAGTCAGCAAAAGTAGTGAAAATTATAAATATCCCAAAGAAAAAAGGCTACTGGTTTCCCAATAGCCTTGTAATTATGATGAAGGTCGAATTGCGACTTATTTAGTGTTCTCAAAGTACGTTCAGACTACTCTGAACTAATGTTTTTGCTAATAAAGCAAACTTGATTCTATCTGGCACCCTGATTCGCTCATGCTGAATCCGATTCGCAGCCGTTTGTTTGATTCTTCCAAAAAGTTTCAAATAATAAACGTACGCCAAGTACACGCCTTTTCTTGCTCCTTCAGGTAAACCCATAATTCCTCGGTAAGCATTATCAAAATCTCTCTGAATATCATCTTCGATGATAGCTTTTGCCGAAATATCAAAATTCTCGAAATCAACCCCAGGAAAATACACACGGCCACGCTCACTAAAATCGCTCTTTAAATCTCTCAGAAAGTTTACTTTCTGAAAGGCCGCTCCTAAGCTACGAGCATCGGCTTTTAGTTTATCATATAATGTTTCATTACCTTCACAGAATACTCGCAAGCACATTAAACCAACAACTTCTGCCGAACCATAGATATATTCATTGTAGCCATCGGCATCATAGGCAATATTATATAAGTCCATTTCCATACTGTGCAGAAAGGCCTCAATCAAATCAAGTTCAATATTATATTTGCTCACAACCTTCTGAAACGAATGCAAAACTGGGTTCAGACTTATACCTTCTTCAATGGCAAGATAAGTTTCAGCTTTGTAGCGGTCGAGTAGAATTTTTTTATCAAAGCCATGAAATGTATCTACAATTTCATCAGCGTATCTCACAAATCCGTAGATACCAAAAATTGGCTCATGGAATTTTTTGTCAAGTGTCTTAATACCTAACGTAAAGGAAGTACTGTAAAGCTCCGTTATGAGCTTACTACAACCAAAAGTTGTTTTTTCATACAAATCCAACATTATATTTCTTCGTTCAAACTGTTAGGGAAAATAGATTTAGTAGATTCTGAAAATATTTAGCGTTTACTCAGAAAATATGACAAATATCATTGTAAAATACCTTCGCGAATCAATATACACTTATAAACTAATAAACCCTAAAAGTGTTTACAGTTTATTAATATAATTTTTTGGAGGTGTTAGTTATTTTCTTTCATTACTTGTTTAGCCACCACCAAACCCGAAATCAACGAAGGCGGAACCCCAGGCCCAGGCACTGTCAACTGCCCAGTATAATATAGGTTATTTACCTTCTTATTTTTCATGCTTGGTTTCAAAAATGCTGTCTGCATCAACGTATTCGCCAAGCCATAAGCATTACCTTTATATGAATTGTAATCATTCTTAAAATCATCTACCGCAAAACTTCTCTTATACACCACATGATTTCTGATGTCGTGTCCTACGTAGGCCTCCAATCTGTCCATTACTACATGGTAGTATTTTTCTCTAATTTCCTCGTTGTCTTGCAAATCAGGGGCAATCGGAATCAGCACAAATAAATTCTCCGAACCCTTAGGGGCTACACTATCATCGGTCTTTGATGGAGCCGAAGCATAAAACAAAGGTTTCGATGGCCATTTCGGATTGGTATAAATCTCGTCGGCGTGCACATTGAAATCTTCATCAAAAAATAAATTATGATGAGTCAGTTTATCTACCTTTCTATTTACACCCAAGTAGAATAACAAAGATGAAGGAGCCATTACCTGCTTATCCCAATGTTTCTCGTTATAGTTTCGGGTTTCTGTAGTCAATAACTTATCTTCTACATGATGATAATCCGCTCCGCCAATCACAACATCAGCATCATACTCCGCTTTTTCTGTAATTACCCTTTTTGCCAACTTTCCTTCTACAACTATTTTCGTTACGGGTTCACTAAGCTTAAACTTCACGCCTTTTTCTCTGGCCAACGCAACCATGCCTTTAATAATCTCGTGCATACCACCCATCGGATACCATGTACCGAGAGCAATCTCTGCATAATTCATCAAACTATATAGTGCAGGAGTATTCTGTGGCGTAGCACCCAAAAATAAAATCGGAAACTCCATCAGTTGTAGCAAACGCTCATTTTTAAAAAACTTACGAATGTGTTTTCCGAACGAAGCGAATAAATCAAGACTAATTGCCTTTGATGCCAAACGAATATCAAAGAACTCAGTTATCGAAATACTCGGTTTCCAAACAAACTCTCCAATACCCACATCATATTTATATTTCGATTCCTCCAAGAAATCTCGAAGCCTTGCTGCACTACCCACTTCAATGCTTTCGAAGAGTTCTTCAAGCTTCTGCATGTTTGCAGGCAACGATATCTCTTCTTCCTTATTAAATATAACCTTATACGAAGGGTCGAGTCTCACCAAATTATAATAGTCAGAAGGTTTCTTTCCAAACTCGGCAAAGTAACGTTCAAAAATATCGGGCATCCAATACCAACTTGGCCCCATATCAAACACAAAGCCTTTTTCGTCAAATACTCTTGCTCTTCCGCCCGCCATTGAGTTCTTTTCTATAATCGTAACATCATAGCCTTCATCGGCCAATTTAGTAGCAGCCGATAAACCAGCAAAGCCCGCACCAATAACAATAACCTTCTTCATAAAAAACATTAAACATTTCGTGAAACATGACTGGTCTAATCTACACCTATCGAGATTAGCATACAATACTACATTATATATATATAGAAAAATAATCCAGCTACAATAACCAAACTTACGAATATAACTCAAACCAATCTAATTCATTACAGATAAATGGTAAGCACTTATTCATAGCACTACTATATATATATGAAAGACTTGAAATTCCATTATTGTTATGAATAGAGAGTAAAGTTCCTAAATATTTTCTAAACTGAATTTATTCAGTTTGAATCTAAAGAAATATATTCCTTTGTTCTCTTAGACACGGAATTGATTTCGTGGTGAATAATGTTAGCTAAGTTATATATAGTAGAATATACAAATGAAAAACCCTGACAAATCTAATTTGTTTGAAATTTCTATCATTAT
>JALQYE010000220.1 GCA_023254245.1 Emticicia sp. | reverse complement strand
GGTAAACTGCTCCTTTTTACTGCTTTATGGGAATCTTACCAGACATCGGGTAGTAATATGTTATTAATTGTCTTAATTTTCGGCTTGCTGAATACTGCTATTTCGATATTCTATTATATCAAGATTCCTTATTTTATGATTTTTAAAGAGCCTAAAATTGGAGTTCGCTACTATCAAATCGGCTTTATTCGCAAAGGGTTCTTGTTAATATTTCTGTTTTTTATTGTCTATTTATTTATGCGTCCGAGTGGGCTTCTTAATCTAATTGAGAGCTTGAAATTGGTTTAAATTAGCCTTTTTCAAAGAAAACTTTTTCTTATATTTAGATAATGTGAATATCCTTCGAATTGACTTAACATTCTCTTAAAACAAATAGAACTTTTTCTTTGCAAGGCACGTATATTCTTTAGAACTTTGCATAACCAATCTCCAAAAATTCTCAATGAGCGACGCAATTAAACACGAATGTGGCATTGCCCTTGTTCGTCTTCGCAAACCACTTCAATACTACATCGACAAATATGGTACGCCCCTCTATGGCATTCAACGATTGTATGTTTTAATGGAAAAACAATCAAATCGTGGCCAAGATGGAGCAGGAGTCGGAAATGTAAAACTTGATGTTGCCCCTGGCCATCGCTACATAAGTCGATATCGTTCCGTTGAAAATCGACCAATTGTTGATATTTTTAATAAAATCAACGAGAAATATAAAGATGTTCTTCGCAACAATCCCGACAAATTTAAAAATGCCGAATGGTTGCAGGAAAATGTAGCTTATTCGGGAGAAGTTTGGCTCGGACATCTTCGCTACGGTACACACGGTAAAAATGAAATTGAGAATTGCCACCCGATGTTACGTCAGAGTAACTGGCGTAGCCGAAATATGTTGGTAGCAGGAAACTTCAACATGACAAATGCTGAAGAACTTTTCCATAAATTAGTAAAATTGGGTCAACACCCGAAAGACTTGGGAGATACCGTAACGGTAATGGAGAAAATCGGACACTTCCTCGACGAAGAAAACCAACGTGTATTCGACCGCTTCAAAGGTATCTACGAAAATCCCGCTCTTTCTGATATCATCGAAGATAACATGGATTTGCCAAGAGTATTGTATCGTGCTTGCCGTGATTTTGATGGTGGCTATGCAATGGCTGGTGTGACAGGTTTTGGTGCTTCGTTTGTAGTGCGTGACCCAGCGGGCATTCGCCCAGCTTACTATTGGGCAAATGATGAAGTGGTAATTGTAGCTTCTGAAAAAACAGCTATTAAGGCTGCTTTCAATGCCAATTATGATGATATTAAGGAAGTTCAGCCAGGAAATGCCTTGATTATTGATAAACATGGTGAATATAACGAGTTTCAGATAATGAAACCACTGGAGAAAAAATCGTGTAGTTTTGAGCGTATTTATTTCTCACGTGGCTCTGACCCTCAGATTTATGAAGAGCGTAAAAAACTTGGTCAGTTATTGATTCCTCAGATTTTAGAAGAAATCAATTACGACCTCGAAAATACTGTTTTCTCATACATTCCTAATACCGCCGAAAGTGCGTTTTTTGGAATGGTGGAAGGTTTAGAACAATACTTGGCTGATTGGCGTTTGAAACGCATCACTGAAGGCAATCTTTCGCCCGAAGAAATCAAGAAGGTTTTATCTTTCCGCCCGAGAATCGAAAAATTAGTATCGAAAGATGTAAAACTTCGTACGTTCATTACAAACGATGATGAGCGTGATGAAATGGTTTCGCACGTATACGAAATGACCTACGAAGTAGTACGCAAAGGCATAGACACCGTAGTTTTAATAGATGACTCGATTGTGCGTGGAACAACCCTCGAAAAGAGTATCTTGAAAATGATTGACCGCCTTGGGCCTAAGAAAGTTATCATTGTTTCGTCAGCTCCACAAATTCGTTATCCTGACTGCTATGGTATTGATATGTCGAAAATGAAAGAGTTTGTTGCTTTTAGAGCCATGCTTGATTTATTGCGTCAGAACGGTATAGAATATATGAAGCAGGAAGTTTACGCTCAAAGCGTTGGTGCATTGCAGACTGATAATGCTTACGACCAAAATTTTGTAAAGCAATTATACGATAAATTTACTGACGAAGAGATTTCTCAGAAAATTGCCGAAATTGTTACGCCCGAAAATATGAAAGCCGAGGTTGCAATGGTTTATCAGACCGTTGAGAATTTACATAAAGCTTGTCCGAATCATACGGGTGATTGGTATTTTACAGGAAATTATCCAACTCGTGGCGGAAATAGAGTGGTGAACCGTGCGTTTGTAAACTTTATGGAAGGTAAGTTGGTGAGAGCTTATTAGTCAGTTGTCGATAGTCCACAGTCAATAGTTGTACGTTTTATACTTGCAAACTATTGACCGTGGACTGTGGACTATTTTATTTCTTCTTCTTTTTTGGTAGTGTAAAAACGTTGTTTGTAACTTCTTGCATGCCAATCACTCGTAACAAATCTATAATATTTACAGTTTCATTAGAGATAGGCATTGATGGTGTCGATGAAATGGAAGAGGTATTCATTGTCATTGGAGTTTTGTAATAGTTTGTTTAGCAAAGTTAATACAGAAAGCGAATATTCGCAAAATGATTTGAAATTTATTTTAGTAAATATTTATTATACGGCAAGCCTCGATTGCTTAGACATCAGCTATCGATTTGGCTTTACGTAATTATCAAATAACTTTTTGAAGATAAGCATCTCTTTTTTGTTTAATTTTATTTCAAGAAATATCAACCCTTTAAGATAACAGTTCGATGAAAAAACTACTATTTATTTGTATTGTGGCTTTATTTAGCCAATCACTAAAAGCTCAAGAAACTTCTGATGCAAAAGCTATCGAAATTGCCGATAAAGTAATGGCAGCCATGGGAGGCAAAAAAGCTTGGGATGAAACCCGCCATATCACTTGGAATTTTTTCGGTGCCAGAACTCTCACTTGGGATAAATGGACAGGAAATGTTAGAATTGATTTTGCAAGAGACAAATCGGTTATTTTGATGAATATCAATACCGAAACTGGTAAAGTTTTTAAGTGGGGAGCCGAACAAACAGCCGCCGATTCGGTTAAGAAATATATGAAAGCGGGCAAAGGTGCTTGGATTAACGATTCTTACTGGCTCACAATGCCGTTTAAATTGAGAGATAATGGCGTAACGCTCAAGTATTTGGGTGAAGATAAAACCGAAACTGGTAAAGAGGCGTACTTGTTACAGATGACTTTTAAAGAAGTGGGCAATACTCCAAACAATATGTATAAAGTTTGGGTTGAGAAAGAAAGCAATTTACTAACTCAGTGGTCGTATTATGCTAAATCAACTGACGATAAACCTGGTTTTACTCGTCCGTGGACAGAATACAAACCTTATGGTAAAATCATTTTATCTGGTGAGCGTGGCGACCGAGATTTAACCGATATTAAGGTTTTTGAGGCTTTACCCGAATCAATTTACACTGATTTTAAAAAGCCTGATTTTAGTAAAGCCAAAGATTATAATAAGAAAAAAGATAAAATAGAGTTTTAAAATTAAAAAATAAGAATGCAGAATTGAGAATTAAGAATGCGGAAGTAAACTTAAAGAGATAATATTTTATTCTCTTTATAAGAAATTCATCATCCTTAATTCTCAATTCTACATTCTTCATTCTTGAAGAAATGGTCGGAAAAACAGGAGTTTTGATAGTAAATCTTGGTACACCCGATAGTCCGAGTGTGCCTGATGTTAGAAAATATTTGAGAGAGTTTTTGATGGATGGTCGAGTGATTGACTTTCCTTTCATTCCTCGTTGGATGCTGGTCAATTTGATTATTGCACCGTTTCGTTCGCCAAAATCTGCCAAAATCTATAAGGAATTATGGACAGAAAATGGTTCACCATTAAAAATTTATGGAGAAGCCAACGAAAAACAACTTCAAGATGCTTTGGGCGATGAATATGTAGTGAAATTGGCGATGCGTTATCAAAGCCCGAGTATTGAATCGAGTTTGAAAGCATTGCAACAAATTGGAGTTAGTAATATTGTTGTGATTCCGTTTTTTCCGCAATATGCTTCGGCTACCACTGGTTCGGTTTATGAAGAGGTAATGCGAATCGTAACTAAGTGGCAGGTAATTCCCGAAATCAAATTTCTCAATTACTTCTACAATCATCCGAAATTTATCAATGCTTTTGCCGAAATGGGTAAAAAGCATTTGGCAGCCAATGATTACGAACACGTGATTTTTAGTTACCACGGAATTCCTGCACGTCATATTCGCAAAGGCGATTGTACTGGAAATACGTGTAAACTTGGTTCATGTTGTGATTCGATTACTGCCATGAATCAGCATTGTTATCGTGCTGAATGTTTTGAAACAACGCGTCTTTTAGTAAAAGAGTTAGGTTTGAAAGAAGGAACATATACAACCTGTTTTCAGTCGAGACTCGGCCGTGAAACTTGGATTCAGCCTTATACTGAGGATGTTGTGAAAGGTTTTGCCAAGCAAGGTATCAAAAAAGTTTTGGCATTTTCGCCAGCTTTTGTGGCCGATTGTTTGGAAACGACACTCGAAGTAGGAGAAGAGTACAAAGAATTATTTGAAGAAAACGGTGGCGAACATTGGCAATTGGTAGAAAGCTTGAATGATTCTGATGCTTGGATTGAGTTATTGGTAGATTTAGTGAAAGAAAAACAGGGTGTGACCGCATAATGGAAATAGGAATAGATAGTTTTGCTGCGGTTTTAAAAAATAACCAAGGCGAGACAATAAGCAGTGAACAGTCGATTAGAGAATTGCTCGAAAGAATAGAAAAAGCTGATAAAGTGGGGCTTGATGTTTTTGGCATTGGAGAACACCACCGAAAAGAATTTCTTGATTCGGCTCCTACAATGATTTTGGCCGCTGCTGCTGCTCGAACCAAACGGATAAAGCTCACAAGTGCCGTTACGGTACTGAGTGCTATTGACCCCGTAAGAGCATTTCAGAATTTTGCTACGCTGGATTTAATCTCCAATGGTCGTGCCGAAATGGTGGTTGGGCGTGGGTCATTTACAGATGCTTTTCCTCTTTTTGGCTTAAAATTAGAAGATTATGACGAACTTTTTACTGAAAAACTCGACCTTTTATTGAAAATAAGAGAAAATGAGGTTTTAAGTTGGAAAGGTAAGTTTCGACCAGCACTCTACAATCAAGCTATTTATCCAAGACCTTTGCAAGAAAAACTACCGATTTGGATAGGTGTGGGCGGAACGCCACAATCGTTTGTGCGTGCAGGAATCTTAGGTTTGCCATTGATGGTGGCCATTATAGGTGGCGAAACTCACCGTTTTAGACCATTGATAGACCTCTATCGTAATGCAGGTTTAAAAGCAGGACACTCGCTTGACCAACTACAAGTGGGTTTGCATTCACTGGGTTATGTGGCAGAAACCACCGAAGATGCCCACGAAGAGTTTTATCCAGGTTATGCCGAAATGTTTACGAATATCGGTAAAGAAAGAGGCTGGCCACCAGTTCAGCGTTCTCACTTTGACTCTCAAACCACTAAACTCGGAGCATTTTTGATTGGAAACCCAGAAGAAGTTGCTGAGAAAATCCTCCGTCATAGTGAAGCACTGGGTGGAATTACACGAGTGACATTCCAGATGGATAATGCTGGGCTGACCCATGAAAAACTGATGCGTGCCATCGAATTGATAGGTACAAAGGTATCACCGATAGTAAATGGGAAATAACTAATAAACAGATAAAAAGAGGCTCTATTTAATAAAATAGAGCCTCTTTTGTTTAATTTACTAATTACATCCTTGAATCTGTGCCAGAAATACACTTCCTGTTTGAGCCTCAAAGCCTGTGTTTAATGAAATAGAATTTCCTGCTTTATAAGTTACTTTGCTTGGGGATATAACTTTATTAGTTGCATTTATTGTTTGCGTAGTTTGAATAGCCGTAGTCCCCGACGAGATATTATTAGTAATGTTAGCAATAGTTTGGGCAAGTGTTACTTGGCTTGTTGCTATTCTTGTACTTTTACAACTTCCATTTTCACAAG
>JALQYE010000021.1 GCA_023254245.1 Emticicia sp. | reverse complement strand
GCCCAATCGACGACTTTTAATTTTTTGCTTAATTTCGTCCACGAAGTCAGCTTCAATATCATCCGATTCCTCGAGCGTAAAATCGCCATTTCTTACAATACGGAATAGATTTACCGATTGAATTTCAATATTGCGGTAAAGTTTCTTTATTTCGTGACGAACGATTTCTTCAATTGGTAAAAACAAGATGTCTTCTCCACGCTCAATCGTAAAGAATCGTGGGAGGTTTCCAGGAATCTGTACAAACGAAAGTTTTTTGTTTTCGCTATCATCAGGAAAAAGTGTTGAACGATTGGCATCAGTTACAACTCCAAAAATCAATGTTTTCGCAATCAAGACAGGGAAAGCATGCGTGTGGTCGAAAAGCATTGGCGTAAGCATCGGATAAACCGTATTATCGAAGTACGCAATGGTTTCTTCTAATTCAGCAGGGGATAACTCGTTTATTTTAACGATTTTAAATTTATAATCAGAAAATAGTGGAGTGAGTTCTTCTTTAAAAATTCTATCTTGTTCTTGACAAAATTGCTTAACCGAGAGCATAAGTGCTTTTCGGAAAGGAATTTCACGCAAACCCGAATAGTCGATGCGTTCTTTGTTGAAGTCAAGATAATTGTAAAGGCTACCCAGACGAACCGTGAAGAACTCATCAAGATTAGAAGCTGTAATGGCCAGAAACTTCAAACGCTCAAATAAATTAAGGTCTTTTTCACGAGTTTGGTCAAGTACACGCTCGTTGAATTTCAGCCAACTTAAATCACGACTCAGATAATTCGACTGCTCAATACTATCAGCATAACGATTTATTTTTGAGTCTTCGGCAATACCTTTTGATTCGCTGGTTTTATTGCTTGGTACTAATCCGTTTAAAAAAGAAAAAAGGCTACTTTTCGAGCCTTTATCATTGGGTATATTTTTTATGCTTTCTTCCATCGCTCGACAACAAAATGTGTTCTGCGAAATAAGTCAAAAAAGGCGTAAAATTCAAGTATTTAACAATAATTTAACGATAGTTTTATAAAAAAATACGCAATTCTAATGCTATTTTAATATGTTATGGCAATCATTTCTAATCACAAGTTGAATAAGAAGTTTTACTATCAATCAACGCCGTATTATTCACAAAAAGTGGTTGAATCTTTTTAGGAATCGTAATTTTAGCAATATTATTTGACGAACAAATGAGTCTGGAAATTTCGGTATTATTGCATAAATCAAGTGTTGAGAGTGTATTGTTCGATACATCTAAATAACGTAATTTAGTGTTTTTGCTCAAATCAATTATCGTGAGTTTGTTACTATTACATTTCAACTCGGCAAGAGCCAGATTATTGATTAAGTTAAGGGTTTTGAGTTGATTATTCGATAAATAAAGCAATCCAAGCCTTGTAGCTGCATCGACCGATATCGTAACGAGTAAGTTATTAGCGGCATTGAGAGCGTATAATTGCTTGCTTGGAATGGATAAATCTTTTAGTTGATTATTAATACAATTAAACGCCGCCAAATTGGGGTTTTTAGTCAAATCAATATTAGTAAGAAGGTTTGACGAACAATCGAATGACTCCAAAAGAGTATTTTGACTTACATCGAGAGTAGTCAATTGATTTAACGAACAATCTAAGTAGGTAAGAGACTTAAAGCCTTCAATACCACTCAATGATTTTATTTGCAAGTTCGGAATGCTCAAAACCTTGACATCTTCTGCATCGGTCCTTTTGATTTGACCATTGATTGTGCTATCAGAATCAATTTTTGCTGCAATTAAAGCTTTTTCAAAATTGCTATCTTGAATAAGAATAATATTAGGGTCGATTTCGATGGTGCGAGAGCTACAAGCTACTACAAATACACCAGCGATTAAACAAGAGTAAAAATATTTTTTCATTTTTTTATGTTTTAATTGCAGCCAGCTATTTTGGCTTCAAATGTTGAACCATTATTTGGGGTAATTATAACTCCAGGAAGTAGAACAACCGCAGTAGCAGCATTGACTTGTACCGTAACTTTATTGCTACCCGTTGGATTTATTTTATTAGTTAATTTGGCGGATTCATTATTGCTGTATTGATAGACCCCATTAGTAATATCATTCGAAGGCGATGAAAGAGTTAATTGGGTCGTTGCACATTTATATACTATCAATTTAAGCTGTGCTGTATTCGAAACATACTTGGCTGAATTTTGGTAGGTATAATTTAATAGAGCTGTACCCGTAAAATTAGCTGTTGGCTTAAACCAAACAATCCCTGTACTATCAACCGTAAAAGTTCCATTGGTTGTGGTAAGACTCTTTTGGATTCCTGCAAGGTTTATATCAATATCAAAAGTTGAGTTTTTAAATGCAACTCTGGGTAAATCATTGGCTTTTATATTACAAGCAATAGAATCTCGGTAAGGCAAAACAAGTGAATCTGAATTGGCAACTGGCAACAAATTGGAATTGTAGCCATCTAAAGAATATCTCCACATGGCTCCTGTAAAGCCCAAAAGGTTATTAGACCCCATGCCATATCCACTAAACATATAGGTATGAGAGCCAGTAGTCAGGTGATTGAGCGTATTGACCGAAGACCCTGGCATATTAGTAGAGTTTTCAATCTTCAAACCTGCTGAAATAGGAACTTCATTGGTTAAGGTATCTGTTTTTACAGCTTCCCAACTACCGTTTGTAGGGTTTACTCGCCAAGTATCTCTCAAAAAATACCAGTATTGCCTTTGTCCACCAGTCATGTAAAGTTTGTTGTCATTTCCGACCCAACAATAAGGAGCATTTCTTGAACCAGGATTGGTAGCCGTTTTGGGAGGGTTTAAGGTACTATTCCCCGAAATAAGCGTCCAGAATTTAGTTGTAGGATTAAACTTCCAGAGGTCGCCGTATTCATCTGAACCATGCGATTCTGCGTAACCACCATAAATCCAAATATTGCCTGAATTATCTTGCCAGTAGCCATAATCAGACCTTGCACGAGGAAAATACTGCGTTCCACCAGTTCCAAGAGTTGCAGGATACAAGCCATTTGGACAATCTTTACAATAAGATTGATTTTTGTCTCCACTGATAAAAGTCCAACTTTTGGTGGTGGTGTTAAACATCCATAAATCATTGAAAGATTGCGAACCATTAGAGTAATCTACTGCACCGCCATACATCCACATATTATTGTTATCATCAAACCAAGCTCTGGCTCTGTATCGGGCAACTGGCTTTGACTGTGAGCCATCAAATTCACCAAAGTAGGCAAACTTTTTTGTTTTTGGGTTATATTTCCATAAATCTGACCTCGCGTAGGTTGTAGAAATAAACTTATCATAATAGAGGCCGCCAAACATCCAAATATTGCCATCTTTATCAACGGTAGAGGCTGCCCTATTTCTTCCACCTGGATTTGCTATTGTACTTTCTTTGGTAATGGAGTCAGTAATGGCCGTAGCTCCTAAATCTGAAATAAAAGCCCATTTCTGTTGAGAAATATCATAGACCCAAAAGTCAGAAGAGTACTCTGATTCTAAAGAAGCACCTCCATATACATAAATTTCATTATTGTTAGCTATACCTCCAGCGGAGTGTTCTCTGACAGACGGCTTTACGGTACTTCCTAAAATCCAAGGAGTGCCTCGCACACTTAATGGCGAGGGCAAAGGGCGGGGCGAATTCCATACTGCATCACTTACCAAATATCCTGACATCCAAGTCCATTGATTTTGAGAAAAACAATTAAAAGAAATGACCGTTAGAATAATTAAAGGGAAGTTTTTTTTGATTTTTATGCAGAGGGGTACAATAAAAGCTACGCTTTTAAAAATTAACATTTTGGTTATTAGGAAAGTTAAAAGTAATAAGCATGAATTCACGGAAAAATATAAACTAATATTGAAAAAGTTATAGTTCTTCGCAGTTCAACTTATTTAGAACATAAAGCTAAAGTAAAATGATGATTTTTCCAATTAAAAAATCATAAAACGGCATCAAAAAACATTGACAGAAATTCCTTATCGAAAGAATCTAATATTTTATCAGAACGAACAGAATAAAGTAATTTACCATTATTCTCACGTCTATAACGAATGAAAGATTTGTTTTCGTATTTAATTTTAAAAAAATGAATTGAGTATGTTTGAGTGGATAGACATAAAACTATAGAAACGTATATTTTCAATGTATTTTATAAAAGGATTTCTTCTTCTGAAGAATTACACTATCTTTATCAAAAATAGTCTAAATGAAATTAAGAGTATCTTGTCAGCTTGATTACGATTGTCCTGAAAATGTTCCTTTAGTTATGATGCTTCGCCCGCAAAGTGGGGCTGCACAACAGATTTTAGATGAACGATTTTTACTTTCTCCATTCACCAACTTTAATGAATATCAAGATATTTATGGGAACCTTTGCCAAAGATTACTGAGTCCGATAGGTAATTTTAAAATTCAAGCCTCGGCACTCGTCGAAACTTCTGAAACGATTGATGTTAACTTTGCTGCCCAAGCTGTTTCGGTTGAACAGCTCCCCGATTACACCTTAATTTATTTATTACCAAGTAGGTATTGTGAGTCAGATAGATTTTTGTACATGGCCGACGAAATTACACAAGCTTATCGAACAGGCTATGAAAAAGTTGATGCAATATGCCAATGGGTACAAACGAATATAATTTACGAATATGGTTATAGTTCATCTTCATCATCTGCCTGCGATATTAATTTAAGTCGAATTGGTGTTTGCCGAGATTTTTCTCATCTCTGCATTGCACTTTGTCGAGCAATTAATATTCCTGCCCGCATGGTAGTGGGGTACTTATATGAACTCACCCCCATGGACTTACACGCATGGTTTGAAGTATATCTTGAAAGCCAATGGTTTACATTCGATGCCACACAAGCTAAGCCCAAAGGAAATAGGGTGGTTTTGGCCTACGGACGTGACGCCAGCGACGTAGCTTTTGCCACACAATTTGGTAATATTTACCTCAATGATATGAAAGTATTGGTTGAGCAAGTCTAATTCTTTAACTCGCTTATTTCAAATATCTTAGATTTGAGCTGTTTCAGACCATAAACCACTTATATTTTACTTATTAGAAATAATTAAGCTGTAAAATTCGTTACAAAAACGTAGCATTTTTATTATCTTTGCACCCATGTTTTTAAAAAGACCACATATCGCCCTGTTATTTGTTAGTATTTTGATGCTTTCAGCTTGTTCAAGTAAGTTTATGAAGCTTCAGAAGAAAGGTACTACCGATGAGAAATATAAAGCTGCAAATGATTATTACAAGAAAGGTGACTACTACAAAGCAGGCATACTTTTTGAAGAAATCATTCCGTTGTTGAAAGGTGACTCGCTCGCCGAAAACGCACAGTTTTATAATGCTTATGCACAGTATCAGCAAAAACAATATAGTATGAGTGCTTATTTGTTTAAGAGTTTTTATGCCACTTACGCCAATAGTCCAATGGCCGAAGAAGCATTTTATATGTACGCCAACTCGATGTACAAAGACTCTCCAAACTTTAACCTCGACCAATCAAGTACGCTTACAGCTATTGAAGCTTTGCAAACTTTCATTAATTCGTTTCCCGAAAGTAAGTATGCCGAAAGTTGTAATCAAAACTTGAAAGAACTAAGACACCGTTTGGAAGAAAAAGCTTACGAAAAGGCTAAACTTTATTATAAAACCAGTGGTGTGACGATTGCTAATTATAAGGCGGCCGTAGTGGCGATTGATAATTTCCAAAAAGATTTTCCAGATTCTGAGTATATCGAAGAGTTATCGTTCTTGAAAGTGCAGTCACAATATGATTTAGCTTCGGTTAGTTTTGAAAATAAACAAAAGGAACGCTACACAGATGCTTTAAAGTTTTATGAAGATTTTATTGATAAATTTCCTAAAAGCAAATATATCAAGCAAGCTGAAAAGGTATATGATGGTTCCACTAAAGGTTTAGAAAAAGCCGTTAAGTACGAACAGGAAGTAAAAGAATTGAAGGCTAAAGAGGCTGCAAGAGTTGCCAAAGAGAGAGAAGATGCCGCAACTAAAAAAGATGATAAAGCAGGCAAAAGTAATCCTTGATAGAATTGTTTAGTAATAGTTATAAATAGATATAAGTAAATTTAAAATAAAGTTCCTTTGAAAGTAGGGAGCAAAATTAAAAATATGGCAGTAAATCCTTCAATCATTGCAAGAGACGTAGATAAATTAGCCGCTAAAACTGGTAATGTCTATGAGTCGGTTTATATTGCATCGCAACGTGCCAGACAAGTTGCTATTAAAACTAAGGAAGAATTGACTCAAAAATTGGGTGAGTTTGCTTCAAATATTGATAACTTAGAAGAGATTTTTGAGAACCGTGAGCAAATTGAAATTTCACGTTTCTATGAGCGTCAACCAAAACCAACTTCGGTAGCATTGGAAGAGTTTATTGAAGATAAAGTAGAATATCGTTGGAAAGACGCTGAGTAAAAATTCTTTATAGAAAGAATTATTCAAGGAAGGCTTCGCTATAAGCGAAGCCTTCCTTTTTGTGTTTATAAACAACAACTCAGAATGGATAATCGACTGCAATATTTAGAATCAGGTTTTGTTTTCGCCATGCTTTATCAAATGGTTTGATGTCTTGAATCACCCAACGCTCACCTTCGGGTAGCCACGGTTTGCAAAATGGCGTAGCCAAATCAAGACGAAGTTTGACATACGTGAAGTCAAGACGTAAACCCAAACCACCACCAACGGCCAGTTGCTTGTAAAAATTTTTGCCAAAAACACTACTTTCTGGATACCCCGAAGAATCATTGTATTTTGCCAACCAAATATTTCCTGAATCAATAAAGGTAGCTAAGTTTATTAACTGACTGACCTTTATGCGTAGCTCTGAGTTTAATTCGAGTTTTACATCGCCATAAGCCGTTGTAAAAATAGCCGTGCTATCACCTAAAATATTGTAGTTGCCAGGGCCAATAGACCTCGCCCTAAATGCTCGGATACTATTACTTCCACCCACAAAGTATTGTTTTACTTGGTTTGGTAAACTTTTGGAGTTTCCATAAGGTAAACCATAGCCCAGTATTACCCTGTTTGCCAGTCGGATATTAGGAGTTAAGTCTAAATAGTAACGAGTTTCGACATCAAAACGAGCATATTGCTCAAAAACAGTATTAGCAATACGTTTAGAATCATCAGTTTGTTTTTTTACAAAAAGTCCTGCCAGATTTCCTGCAATATCAACCCCCGCATTGAGGTAAAAATAATGTTTACTTAAAGGGCTTTGTACGGGTGTATAAACGATGTTGTATTGTCCACCTAAAATCAGACGTGTGATTAAAATCTGGTCATAACGCAGTAAATCTTGTACATTTCCAGCTCCTGCACTTCTGAAAATTTTATCCGTAAACTCTTCACTGATATTTTGTGGTTTTATCAGATTGATGGAAAGTGGCGTAAAATTATGCTCTACGGCAGCATTTTTTCGTAAACTATAACTCAATGAGCTTCTGAGTGAGGTAATTGTGTATTGATTATAACGGTAAGTGCTACTATCTGGGTTGATACCGACACCTTTTTGAACCAAACGAACATATCCTAAATTGATATTGGTTTTGGGTAAAGCTTGATTCCTGCCTGCTCGAACGCTATAAAATGGGAGTAGGAATCTCGGAAAAGTCAAATCGGCATCGGCGGCCAAACGATAATAGCTATTGAGTGTATTATTGAGCTTTTTATTGGTAAGTTGGAAATCGAAACCAGTATTAATTCCAATTTTCAAGATTTCTGCTCCTTTAAAGATATTTCTATTGAGCCAGTTAACCCCCAGTTGAGTACCCGCAAGGTTATTAGAACGAGTCAGGAAATTGGCTTCTGCTTGCAATGATTTATTTTTGAGCGAAGTAAGGTCGTAAACTACATTAATGAGTGCCGAATCAGAGCGATTCACCATCTCAAAGCGATTTTTTACAAACTTAAAATTCCGCAAGTTGATTAATCTTGAAAGTGAAGCATCGTGGGTTTGGCTATTATAGAGGCGTCCGCTACGAAAACCGATGGCATCGTTAAATACTTTGTTAGTGTATGCTCGTTTTGGGTCAAAAACTCTAAGACCATACCTAACTTGAATACCCGTGTTAGTCGTGCTATCGGGCGTATCAATATAAACTAAAACATCTTTGATGGTATATTGTTTGAGCGAGGTCTGAGTAATATTAGGTTTAAGCTCCAGATATAAATTTACTTGACGAGTGTTTTGATTGGAATCTGCTTTAATAATAAGAAAATCAGGTCGAAAGTAATAGTAGCCATTTAGTTTTAGAGCTTTATCAATGCGGTCACGCTCGAGTTTGATATTATCAAATCTGTATGGCTCGCCTACTTTTAGTAGCGAATTCTCTTTGGTTTGAATGAGACTTTTACTGAAAACTGAGCTATCTTTCTTAATAAATTCTACTTTACCAATCGAGTACCGAGGTTTTACATTGGCTACGTAGATAGCTTCAGCTTTTTTGCCTTTCACAACTAATTCGCCCGTAGCAGTTGAGCGAAAATATCCCTCGTTATTTAGATAGTTACTGATGATTTCGGTATTGATAGTTACGGCTCTTTTGCTTGCCAAAACGGGTACTTCACCAAAACGCTTTCTGAACCAAGCTCGTGGGCTTTTTTCGTTTTTAGGTTTTCCTGCTACATAATAAAACCAAACTTTATACGGAAAGCCCAAAATGGTACTATTCGGCACTGGACGAATAATGGTGTTTAGTTGCTCTTCGAGAACCTTCTTTTGGCTTTTATTTAAACTCGAATCAATATTGGTCTTTATTTTTGCACCTGTATAAAGGCTTTCGCCTGATTGAATGTATTTGTTTACGGAGCAAGAACTAAGCACGAAGAAACCCAAGAGACAAGAAATAAAGTAAATGATATAGCCTCTTACTTTCTTTCTGAAAAAAGAAAAAAAATCAATTTGAGTATATAAAAAGTGGGCTTTTCTCATTTTTTCCTTTCAAATAACTCTTTAAAATACGCATAGTCGAGGGTGAGTGTAAATGCCACCCCAGTTTCGACCACAAAGCCATCAAGAATGGCTTGATATTGGTTTTTGCGGTAGGCACTAAACAGGTAACGTCCGTCTTTGCTTAAGTTATAATTAAGCGAAATATTATCTACGATTTCATTGGAGTTTGCTGCCGAACCAGTAGTGTTTTCGAGTTGGAAGTTACGGCCAACTGCAATTTTAAGGCGGTCATTGAGAAATGCCTTACTTAAACCGACATTCAAATCTGTACGGGCTTTATTACCCGCATCGGTATTCATGGCGGTTGAGTTAAGGTTGAAATCAAGTTTGATACCTTTAATTAAATCACCAGCCAGCAAGTTGAGTTGGTCTGTGAGCAATTTACTAACACTTTGTCGAGCAATGGCTTCGGGATTTATGCCCGAAAAGAAATCACTCGATTGTTCGCCCAAGAATTTATTCAAAACCAATAAGGCAAAAACCTGTTTGTTCATTTCTACGGGGTTTTGCTCAAGTGTTTTTAAGTACCCATCTTTCTCAATTTCGCTGGCTATGTCAGAAGGTGCATTTTCTGCCACGACAACTTTAAAATCAATGACTGGACTCGATAGATTTCCGCTCATTTTGAGTTGTACTTCGAGCGGAGTTTTGGTTTTGTTGGTACTCTTATCAGAGGCAACTGCTTTGGGTACTTCAGCTTCAATATTATAAACCGCCGTAATATCTACTTGGGCTTGCATTGGGTCGCCTGTCCAGAGTAGATTGCTACCTTTTTTAATAGCAAATTCTTTTTTCAAAAATTGGAATGATAAATCATAACTACCAGAGGTAAGTTCGTATAACCCAAGCACATAAGGTTGCCCACTTGGTGTAATACCAGTATTGAGTTGGGCATTACCTTTTACCTTGATGTTGTCGCCGTTGAGTTCATCAACGATGATTGTAAGTTGAGATTTATCGTCGACTTCGATATTAAGAGAAACTTCTTCAGCAAAATCAAATGTAGGGGCAATGTCGTTTGAATCAACTTTGGCAACATTGGCTGCTGATGGATTTTTAAGATTTACAAATTCAACAATGCCATCGGTTTCGGCTTTATCAATTTCTCGGTCGGGGAGTAGAACCGTAATATCGCTACCGTCTTTTACTTTTACATTACCCTCAATGGCTGGTTTTGTGCCAATTCCCTGAATATTCAGATTTGCATCAACAAAGCCTTTACCATAGAAGAAATCATTGTCTTTTCGGCTTCCATTAAGCACCATAAAATTTTTGGTGTCGATGGTTAGCTTATAGTTAAAATTTGGAATATTTTGTAGTGAAAGATTTCCATTGACAGTCATATTTTGGCCAAGAGAATCGGCAATGATGAACTTATTAAATGAAATGATACTATTTTTAAAGTTCATTGACTGGTTTTGAATACGATAAACAGCCCCCAGTTGGGTTAAACTAAACGAAACAGTATCGAATTTGATACTTCCATCAAGTATGGGCTTGCTTGGTTCTCCTTTCAGATTGAGTAGGCCGCTTAGGTTGCCTCGTGCGTTCTTTAACTGGCCAAAACTGAATGCTTCTACTGTTTTTGCTCCAATTTTATTGATATTTATCTTGAAATCGAGTGGTTTCTTTTCTTTCAAAAGATATTTTCCGTTGATGTTAATATCGTTATTATTCCCCAAAATTGTTGCCAACACATTGATTCTGTCGGATGTTTCGTTGGCAGCATTTATCTGCAAATCTCCTATGGGTATTTGGGTAAAGACAAAGTTTTTGATGGCTAAATCTCCTGTAAACTCTGGAGCATTCATGTAGTCAGTTAATTTAAATAAACCATTTAATGTACCATCGGCCAAGGTAGAATCTTGTGTGGCGAGCGTGACAAAAGGCTTTAGATTTAAACTATCAATCTGAATATTTAGCGGTGAATTGGGTGTGGTACTTTGGCTATTAATGGTTAATCGTTGTTTGTTTTGGCGAAGTTGTAGGTTACTGATATAAATACCCGCTGGGCTATACTCAAGATAACCTGTCGAGTCGGCCGTCCATGCTTTATAGTCAATCAAAGTACCTTTTTCATTAAGGTGCAAACGAAGTTTTTTATCAATCGAACGCAGGTTAGCGGCCAATCCATAACGATTGGTATTGAGCGAATCTTTGGCAATAAGATTTAGCCCCAAAACATTATTTTCAACATCGCCACCTATAAAAATACGACGGAAACGATAATCACTGTAAAAGATTTGAGCGATATTTCCTTCGTATTTAGCACGTTTATTTGCTCCAAAAATCTTGAATCGGGCATTATCAATGCTTGAAGTATCGTATTCAATTTTGGGTATAAACAGGTTTGCTTGCAGTGTTGTATCTCGCTGATTATTGATTTGTGCATCGAAATTTACCGTATCTAATTTGCTTATTCCCGAAACAAAACTTTTGATGATGGGATGGTTATTTAGTTTTGCCGAAATACTCAAATCGTAAGGTGTGGTGATGGGTTTATACGCAATATCGGGTAAAGCAAAATACTTATTTACTTCGGTTAATAGTATATCGCTTAGTTGGGTGTAGATAAATTGGCCATCAATCTGAGCATTTAGAAACGGCGATTTTAGTGTAATGTCTCGTCGGTTGTTGGTATTACGAATATCTAAATCAATGCCGTTTAAAGGGATAGTTTTACCATCTTTTCTTATTACTGCATTGTTAATCAAGATTTTACCGAGTGGATTGTCAGGGTTTGTTGAAACCATATTCATTTCAATATCGCCTTTCAGACTCAGACTACCCGCATAAAGTTTTAGCTTATTGAGGTCGAGTTCGTCGATATTTACTTTGGCTTCAATGGCTGGATATTCGTTTGCTAAGTTGACTTTGGTACTTAGCACCACTTTCGCATTTTCGTCGTTGACCGAGGCATTGAAATTGGCTATTTGGTCTTTGACTGAGCCTTTTAGGCGTAAGTTATTATATTCATAACTATTTACCATGGCTTTCTGAGCTACGCCATCAACGGTTGTATTCATCGCTTTCGGGTCGAAACCTGTTCCTTTGACAGTGGCATTTAGCGTAAGTTTACCAACTTTTTCGGGTTGTTTGGTTAGTTTACCTAAGTCAAAATCTTGTAAGTTGATTTGCCCATCATATAGTTGATTTTTATCGGCAGTAATATTTTTCAAAGTACCTTTGAATGCCGCTCCGCCCAAATCAGAATCAAGCGAAGCATCAAGCACTAAGTTTTGTAATCCGCCTTTTATTTTTCCTTCTAAACTTACAAATTGGGGTAATTCGATGCTTTTAGGAATAGCACTATCACCCGCCATTCGTAGTATATCGGCTTTGGTCATGCTTAATTGCCCCAGTTCCATATCAACTGCCATTTTATCGGTATTGGGCAAACCCACGATTTTACCCTTCACTTGAAGGTGAGCTTCACCAAATCCATCAACTGTTAATTTTGAAACTACAAGGTTGTTTACTCGCCCGCTGATTATTCCATCAGCTTTTATTATTTCATTGGTTTTTTCTTTAAAAGTAGGGTTCTCGGCTAAGGTTGGTACTAAAATTAATAAGTCTTTTACCGCCAGTTGACTCTTTTTTAGGTTTAGCTTGATACCAACATTACCTAAGTTTTTACTAAAATCTTCTACCGAACTGTACTGCATCGCCAGTTCATCTTGCAGTAATGTATTCGGCGTTTTGATAATAAGTTTTTTTAGAGTCAGAGCTTTATTGGTGTAAGCAAAATCAGAACTAATATTCTGAACATTCAAACCACTCTTTTCTTGGAAAGTGGTATTTTTCAAAATTCCCGAAATCTGGTTTTGAGCAAAAACAAATTTATCGAGTTTAAAACCTAACTTTTCGATATCGATATGGGCAGGGTCGAGGCCTTTTACTTGCTTGGTAGTATTGTTGTCATCATAGCGGAGATTCGTGTTTTTTACAATTATTTCACCCAAATTCAGTTTCCACGTTTTGCTTTCGGTAGTGTCTTTTTTTATTATTGGTGAGCTTTGTTGTGACTTTTTTGCAAATTCTACAAATGCTGTGGCATTGTTGAGTAGCACCTTTGGCAATTTGATTTCTTGGTTTTCTAAGTAAATCTTTTCACCTTCGGCTTGCATCGTGTCTATTTTTCCACCACTACTGATGCCATCTTCGCTGCTGTCAAATAGCCAACTTATGTTGGTTAAATTGAGTTTCTTGAAATTAAAATCAAGGGTATCAGTAAGAGATTTTGAGTTTTTGGCAATAGTTACTGTTTTTTCTAAAGGTTTATAAAGATTCAGAATAACTGAGCCATTATTTCCGTTAATAGATGCAAGATGGAATTGCGATTGGTTGAGGTGAAACTTATCAAACTTTGTTTCCAAATAAGCGAAATTTGCATCGGCATCGGTTCCTAAAACTGCATCTTTGTAGGTGATATGCACATTTTGGAGTTTTACACCTTTCATTCCCAAATCGAATGGCTTGGAAGCAGTATCAGTCGGAGTTCCCGAATCAAAAGCTTTTAGAATGAAAGTGAAGTTAAACGTAGTATCGGGTAGTGTTCGGTTAACTTTCAATCGAATACCTTCAAGTTTGATTTGATTAATATCGGCACGGTTTTGCAGCAATGCCAGCATATCAAGGTCGAGATAAAGGCGTTTTCCTGATACTAATGTGTCTTTTGTGAGGTCTTCGATATAAACATTTTCGAGCGAAACCCAGTCAGGAAAATCGAATCTTACTTTGCCAATTTCAACTTTGGTTTGAAGTTTTTTTCGTAGGTATGAAACGAGTTCCTTTGTCAGAAAATCTTGTCCTGTAGGAGATTGTAGGTACATCAAAATACCCCCTAATAGCAAAGAAATTCCAACAATCAGCCAACCTATTATGTGGAGAAGTCGTTTCATCAAACAAATTTAGCCAAAAACTACGTACTTTTAACGTATAAAGCGAAGACTTCGCATTTAGATTTTGATTTTTATTATGAATTATCTCAATTTTGTACGAAAGTAATTATAACCAAAAAACTGTGCCAGCCATAAAAATAACCACAGAGAAATAAAAAATACTTAGAATCATTGACCCAAACGAAAATTTAACGTGAGCTTAAAGAATAAAAAAATATTGTTAGGAGTATCGGGAAGTATTGCCGCCTATAAATCGGCATTATTAGTTAGACTTTTGGTGAAAGAAGGAGCCGAAGTAAAGGTAATCATGACCGAATCGGCCAAAGACTTTATTACCCCCCTGACACTTTCGACACTTTCTAAAAACCCTGTTTTGTCCAATTTTACGAAAGGGGATTCGGGAGAATGGAACAATCACGTTGAGCTTGGTTTATGGGCAGATATGATGATTATTGCACCTGCATCGGCCAATACGCTCGCTAAATGTGCCAATGGAGTTTGTGATAGCTTATTGATTGCCACGTATTTATCGGCTAAGTGTAAAGTGTTTTTTGCTCCAGCGATGGACTTGGATATGTACAAGCACCCAAGCACGATTGAGAATTTACGAAAACTGACTTCGTACGGAAATCAGATAATCAATGCTGAATTTGGTGAATTGGCAAGTGGCTTAGTGGGGGAAGGACGTTTGGCCGAACCCGAACAAATAGTACATGAGTTGAGCCGATATTTCTCGAAAATATCGGTATTTCAAGGCAAAAAAATATTGATTACGGCAGGGCCAACCCAAGAGCCAATCGACCCCGTGAGATTTATTAGTAATCATTCATCGGGTAAAATGGGTTTTGCTATTGCCGAGGCATTTGAGATGGCAGGGGCGGAGGTTACGCTCGTAAGTGGACCAGTTTCGATTACCCCGCCCAAAGGCGTAAAAGTTGAAAAAGTACAGTCTGCACAGCAAATGTTTGAAGCAGCCGCCAAATATTTTGCTGATAGCGATATTGTGGTACTTTCGGCGGCCGTGGCCGATTATACACCGTTGAACGTTGCTGATAAAAAGATTAAAAAAAAGGAAGATGTGTTTAATATTGAATTAACTAAAACTACCGACATTGCGGCTACTTTGGGGCAACAGAAAAAAACTGGTCAGATAATTGTAGGTTTTGCACTTGAAACCGATAATGAGTTTGAAAATGCGAAGGGAAAACTCGAACGCAAAAATTTTGATTTTGTAGTTTTGAATTCTTTACAAGATAGTGGTGCTGGTTTTCGTTATGATACAAACAAAATCAAAATCATTGACCGAGAAGGACAAGTATATGACTTTGACCTTAAAACCAAAAAAGAAGTTGCTCAAGATATTTTGGCAACTGTCATGAGCAAATTATAGAAAACTTTATGAAAACATCGGCATGGTTCAAAACTATACCGACGTTAGCTAATTTAAAGATAGTGTTTTGACAAACACAACTAACATTTATTGAAAATGAAAAAACTTGTATTATTAGCATTACTAACTGGCTCGTTTGTGAGTAAAGCTCAGGAAATAAACTGTAACGTAACGATTGTTTCTGACCAATTGCAGTCTCAGCAGGCATCAGAAAAGCAAGTGTTTGTTGACATGAAAACGGCAATTAGCGATTTTATGAACGGAAAACGCTGGACAAGCGATATTTATAGCCAAGAAGAACGTATCAAATGTAATTTGATTATTACATTTACAAAATCTCCGCAGCAAAATGTCTATCAAGGGAATGCTCAGTTTCAGGTGATTCGTCCTGTGTATAACACTACTTACGAAACCATAGTGCTGAGTTATGTTGACCGAAATTTCAATATTTCGTTCACGCCCGAAGACCGACAAATGAATTTCAACGAGCAAACTTTTACCAATAATTTAACATCAATTTTAGGTTTCTATTCCTTAATTGCCCTTACGGTTGATTATGATTCGTTTGGGAAATTAGGTGGAAATCCGTACTTGACGAGAGCCTATAATATTGCCAACTTAGCCTCAAGTGCTGGGCAAGGTGGCTGGGAACAATCAGGTGACCAACGTAATCGTTATTGGTTGGTAGAAAATCTTCAGAATCAGCAGTTGGCTGCTTTTCGTGAAGGGCTTTATAATTATCACCGCATTGCTCTTGATAACTTTACGATTGACCCAGTAGGCGGACGCAAACAAGTAATGGATTTACTGAACTCCATAAAAGCTATGCAGCAATTAAAGACTAATTCGGTACTTTTGAATAGCTTTATGAATGCTAAAAATCAAGAAATGGTAAACATATTTTCGGAAGCTACCAAAGATGAAAAGCAAAAAGCATTCACCTTATTGTCTGCCGTTGACCCTTCAAAAACCGAACTTTATAGAAAGTTAGTAAAGTGATTTTATAACCAATGTTCTTATTATCAGTTCTTTAATGTTTATATTCTTGGTAGCCACATGCCCATTGTTGCTCCAAAAATCCCGATAGCCATAATGATTGTAAATAAAAAAATAATTGCTGAGGTAATGTTAGAAAAAATTTGTCGTTGTACTTTCTGAGCATAAAAATACAGTTCGAGCAAAATGAAAGAAATCGGAACGGCATAAGCAAAAGTAGATAGTACCCACAAGAATGGCCCTGTAAAAGTATCGGGATTGAAGCCTACAGGTGCTTGGTTGATGACTAACCAAGCCATTAGTCCAACTCTGAAAAACCAAACACCATTGGCTACCATAAAAAGGCGAAGTGCCGCCTTTCGGTGCTCTTGTATTAGTCGTTTTTGAGCAAATCTAATTGTTTGAATAGCAAAAAATATAATGTAAACGACTTGAATACTGTTGGTTATGTGCATAAAAGTATCGCCAACCGTGCCACGTGTCCAGACCATAATGAAACCTGCCGAACTTACTACAATGGCAGTGATAACATAAATTCTACCCAACCAACGATGAAAAGTTGGAAGCTTTTCACGTACCTGCGGAATAAATTGTAGAGGGCCACCAATTATCATAATTGCAGCTAAAATTACATGAATGCCAACCATCAGATTTCCTTTCCAGTCGCCCACAACATAGCCTTTTGGTAGCACAGTATTCCATTTTTCAAAGTTGCCTTTGAAAGTTGAAACATGGTAAACCGAAACTACATAAAAGCCAAAAATCCATTGACCAACAAAGGCAATAACGAACCAAAGTTTTGCGGATAAATCTAATAATTTTGAGTTATAATTCAGATTTTCGGAAGAAAGCGTATTGTTTTGCATAAAGAATAGCGTTTTTGTTTTTTCAAAATTAAGGTGCTATTCTTTATGCGTTTTTAGACAAATGTCCTATTAGGATGAGTGGCGATTTTTTAATATAAATGCTATTTGTGCTGAGACGTTGGTCTTATCATAGATATTCCAGTGAATAAAATCCAACTAACAATTCCGAAAATGTAGATTCTGAATCCCCAAACGCTGATAAAATTGAATTCGACTATAAAACCTATGATTACGAATGCCAAAAGAATAAAACCATAAAAGCCAATCCAACGAGGTAGTTTTGAGGTTTGAATAATAATGAATGACCAAATAAACATGGCAATCGAATATCCCGAAATAAAAATATAATCCATAGCCTTATTGAATTTAGAACCGTAACTGATTATAAGTTTGACGGTTTCGAGGTTTTTCCCAGATTCGGTCGAAAACTTTGAAGCAAACATCGGCAATATTAAACCATTAATTGAAGCAGCCATCATTCCTGCAATCAAACTAAAAATGATAAATGCAAAGCCTAAATAGGAGAGGCGATTTTTGGTTAATAAGTTCTCGGATAAACCATAGAAGCCAAACAGTACAAAATGCATGCTTAAAATACCAATCGAATGACTGATGATAAGCACATTTGAAATTTTGATGATATGCTTTAAATCACCACCTGCGGGGTGTAAAACCATCGTGAGAATCATCAAGACCGAGCCAATAACTAAGCAATAACCTGTAAATTTTGTGAAAGTTGTTTTCATTGAGCATCTATTTTTGTGATGCTACAAAAGTAGATGCTCATCTTAAAGCCTACACTTGATTGTAATCAAGAAAGCTTTACTCTTTATTAAAAAACTCACCAAAATGCCATAATATGCCCGATGGGTCGTGCAGAAAGCACTCTTTTCCCCACGGTAATACTTTGACTGGCGTTAGTCTTACACCATCGTACTTTTGGGTTAAATTTAGTTTTAAAAGCTCGTCGTAGTAGCGGTCAGTATCATCTACTTCCAAAAAAATCATGGAGTTATCAACCCAATCTTTTACGTAGGCATCTTGTAAATAAAAGCCGATACCCTCGGTTTTGAAGTAAGAAAAATTATGTCCTAAAATGACTTCTTGAAAACCTAAGTCTCGGTAAAAGCTACGAGAAATTTCAAAATTCTTTGCTCCAATAAACGGTCTGATAGAAATAGCGTTATGTTTCATGGTTATTTTTTTATCTCTAAAAGTACAGTTTCAAACTCAGATAATTACTTGATTCTAATCAAGAAAGTCTTTTTGATAGTTTTTCTCTTACTCTACTGAGGGTTTCGGGTGTTATTTTTAGATAAGAAGCAATAATTTTTAAGGGAAAAACCTGTATAATCTCTCTACGATTATCGAGGAGGTATTGATATTTTTGTAATGGCGTAAGTGAGTTATCGAAAAATTTAACTCGTGAATGTGCTGGCTCTAAAATACTTCCCAGTTGCAGAAAGGCTGGTGAATGTGCAATCAAGTGATGAATAGTGTGAATGTCTAAGCCCCAAACGGTACTTTCGCAAAATGCTTCGATGATGGTATCAGAAGGCTCTTGACGCACAAAACTTTGTTTATTCAAAAGCCATTGATTTTCGAGGTATAAATCAATGATATTTTGTTCGATTTCGTCTTTGAAATTGTATTCTAAAAATGCCCCTTTTGAAATAAAATATACTGTTTGACAAATTTGACCTTGTTTGAGGAGAATTTCACCTTTCTGAATTATTCTCTTGGACAGGCTTTTTTCAAAAAGTTCAATGTCTTTATCTGAGAAATAACCAATTTTTTTTAAAATTACAGTTGTCATTTTTGTGTTTTACCTATGTTCTTTTCGTAATCTACTCAAATGTCGTTGGGTAATGCCCAAAAATGAAGCAATATAACCCAAAGGTACATGACGAATGATATTGGGGTTTTCTTTCACAAATTTATTATAACGTTCTTCGGCTGTTAGGTTGGCCATATCAAAAGCCCGTTGTTTGTTGATTTCCAAGCGTTTATTCAAAATCTGAACGGTATAATCTTTCTGCGTAATGCCTTGAGTAGCTGCAATATCGACGTCATCTCGACTGATTTGTAGTAATTCACAATCGGTAATGGTATGTACGGTTTCGTTTGAAACCGTACGATTCAAAAAATGAAAATATGAAGTAAAAAACCTCGGGCCGTCGTTCAAATCATTGGTTATTTCGTTGCCATCGTTATCAATATAAAAGTTTCGCATGAAACCCGAAACAATAAATGTATGATTCTGATGAACCGTTTCGGCTCTTTCAATGATGGTATCTTTGGGCACAAAAATAGGCTTAAATAATTGCCTACAAAGCTTTTTGTCCGATTCTGGCATTACCAGAATTTCAGATACATAATCGAAGAGTTTTTCGTAATAATGATTCATTTTTGTGATTCTCTTGAAAAATGAATCACAAATGAGCATAAAATTTGCCTTTTATGACATTCTTTTTTTACAAATGGTGAAATTTGTAGATAAATACCCCAAATTATTGCTCATCCCAAAGGTTCGCTACCGTATAATCGCTGCCAGCTAAGCACCAGAAATCTCCTTTAATATATCTATAATGCTTATCTAAAGCACTCATGGCTTCCATTTGAGTTGCTGAGAGGTTGATATCGGCTGCCGCTAAATTTTCAGCTAAACGTTGTGGGTTAACCGATTTCGGAATAACAGAAGTTCCTCTACAAACAGCCCAAGCGAGCATTACTTGTGCAGGTGAGCAACCAATTTCTGAGGCAATACCAAGAATCATCTGATTCTCAAATAGCTTTGGTTCTCCCACCGAAACTCTACTGGCTGGTCTATCGGCCGAACCAAGTGGACAATAACCTGTGAGAATAATATTATTGTCGTTGGCAAAATTTAGAATGGCTTTTTGTTGTAGAAATGGGTGAAGTTCGAGTTGTAGAACTTCTGGGCATACACCAGTGTCTGCTTTTATTTGCTCAACTTTTTTGATACTGAAATTAGAAACTCCAATGTGTTTGGTTAAGCCTTTGGCTTTCAAATCAATCATTCCTGTCCAAGTTTCGGTCAGAGAAACGTCATTGAGACTTACTAAATGTTCTCCACTTTGAGGGTAATCAATATCATTACGGAGTACGATTGGCCAGTGAATCAGATAAAGGTCAAGATAGTCAAGCTGTAAATCACGAAGCGTAATTTCGATTGCTCCTTGAATATCTTCTTTTCGGTGGCGATTATTCCAAAGTTTTGAAGTTATCCAAAGTTCTTCTCTACTCACTTCTCCATTTTTGATAGCATCGGCAATGGCTTGACCAATTTCGGCTTCATTACCGTAAATGAAGGCACAGTCAAAGTGGCGATAACCAATGGAAATAGCTTCTCTTACGGCTTTATACACTTCACCTTTGGCCGATTTCCATGTACCTAAACCCAAAGCAGGCATTTTATCACCATTACTAAAACTAAAATATTTCATAAATTTTGGTTTGTTGTAAGAATTAAAAACATAAAGTACACAAAGAAGCTGCTTTGTGTACTTTACATTAAAAACTAAAGTTTATAAGGAATGTTATGAGCTGAAGTATATCAATAGCCCCACTTTTTCATGATTGCCAAATCTTCTTTCATGCAATCAAGTGGAGCTTTACCTTGATAAGACTCTTGTTCGATGATAAATTGAGTTGTACCACCCGATTTTTTACCTGTATCAATAATATCTTTCACACCGATTACACCCGTGCCGAGAATCGCACTTTCCCAACCAATGTGTTCGGTTGCACTTTTGATTTCGTCTTTCACGTGCATTAATTCAAATCTACCTGGGTACTGTTTTAATAAATCGGCAGCACGTCCGCCACCACCGTACATATTACCAATGTCGAGTTGCTGTGCAACCAAACTTGGGTCTGTGTTCTGCATAATTATATCATAAACCTTGATACTACTGAGTTTTAGACTAAACTCAAAATCGTGGTTGTGGTAACCAAACTTCATACCTGATTTTTTACAAAGCTCTCCCGATTTATTGAAAACATCCATAAAATACTTTAATTGCTCTAAGTCTTTACGCATACTAATATCAAGCGATGGACTTATTACATATTTTTGTCCACAAATGGCTGCATCTTCTACTGTTTGTTTCCAAGAGTCTGTAAAGTCTTTTGTTGTTTCATCCCAGTGTTTTTTACCCATTACAGTATGTCCACTTGGCATTTTTAGACCTAAATCATCTAATACTTTGCGAAACTCTTTGGCCGAATATCCATAAAATTTGCGGTCGATATAGTTAGCGTGTTCTACGTGTGTATAACCCATTTCGGCTATTTTCTTCAGACTATTGAGCGGGTCTTTTTTCATATCTTCTCTGATAGAATAAAGCTGGACTCCCACTACATGTTTTTCTTTTTTTGCAGCTAATAAATCGCTCGAAAAAGCGGCTGTACCTGCCAGTGCTAATGCACCTTTTTGAAGAAATTCTCTTCTTTCCATAAGTTTATCGTAGGTTTTGATAGATTGAATTTAAATTTAATGATTTTATAAATAGGGTGAAACCGAAAGTTTGATTAAATCTACTAATTCTTCATCCATAAATTGATACTCATCAGGAATATCTAAGACAATTACCTCTTTTTCATCGACCACCGTAGCAAATCTTTGTTTAAGTCGTTCTTTATGTTTCTTTTCCATTACAAAGATAATATCTGCCCAGTTGATAAGCTTTTCGGTAATTTTTATGCGTGCCGAAGGCTCAGTTCCAGCCGATTTTGCTTGATGTTCTTGATTATTTTTGAATATTTCCTCAGCCGTTGGGCTTCGCCACTGATTTCTGCTGCATACAAAAAGTAAGTTCATAAATTATATTTTTATTCCTTCGTCACCACTTCATCTAAATTCATCATTGCGTTAGCTGTAACGGCCATAGCTGCCAAAGAAGGAGAAGTATCTGAGCGACCAAAAAACTTATAGGCTTCCACAGGGTTTTTCTTGTATTGTTGTTCGGTTTGATGATAAAGTTTCGTAAGAATTCGTAATTCTCTTTCATCAATATCTCGCATCATAATTTTATTGAAACCTGCCTGAATCTGTTGTTCGGGCGTTTTGCCTTTCTTTAACATACTTTTTGCCAACTCTTGAGCTGCCTCTACATACGCAGGGTCGTTGAGGGTTACGAGTGCTTGCAAAGGGGTATTGGTGCGTAAGCGTCTCGACTGACAAAATTCTCGGCTCGGTGCATCAAACGACATCATCGAAGGATAAGGTGAAGTGCGTTTCCAAAATGTATAAATCGCACGACGATGTTTATCTTCACCATTTGATGTATTCCACGATTCTCCACTCCACGGCGACTGCCACATTCCTTCGGGCTGATAAGGCATTACGCTTTTACCGTACATTTTCTGCGATAAAAGCCCACTCACGAGCAACGCTTGGTCACGAACTTGCTCGGCCGTGAGCCTGATGCGTGGGCCACGAGCTAAGAATTTATTCGTGGGGTCTTTCTCAACTAAAGTTTGATTGACTACCGAAGATTGACGATAGGTGCCTGACATTACCATCATTTTAAGTAGTTTCTTGACGCTCCATTGCATATCATCTTGAAAAGTAACGGCCAGATAATCAAGCATTTCGGGATGCGATGGAGTAAAACCTTGTGTCCCAAAATCTTCAACAGTTTCTACGATTCCAGTGCCGAAAATCTGCTCCCAAAAACGATTCACAATCACTCTCGAAGTAAGTGGATTTTGGCCATCTACCAACCATTTAGCAAAACCTAATCTATTACGAGGATATTCCTTTGGCATTTGTGATAAATATTTCGGAACGTCAGGTTTAACCTCTTTGCCTTTTACGAGCCAATTTCCTCGCTCGAAAATATGTTGTTTTCGTGCCAAATCTCCTGTACCCTCTACTAAAATCGGACTGTAATCAGCTTTTGCATTTAAAACTTCTTTGTATTTTGCTTCAACGAGTTGATAATCAGGTGTTTCTGCAAAAGTATTCTGAAATGCTACCCATTTGATTTGTAACCATTCTTTCGGAGTTTTGGGATTGGTAAATACAAAATACAAATCATGTTTGCCTTCTAACTTCGGCAAATTATAAAACATCACCGTGTCACGGGTCTTGAATATCGGAATATTTACCAAAATTTTACCATCTAAGGCATTATCTCTTACGAGTAGTGTGCCTTTTTCGTTGCCCGTATTGAAGGTCATCAACATTCTGTTTTTACCAGTTAGCGTAACGTTCCGTAACCTGCCGTAACCTGTATGTTGAAGTCCCAAATATTTGGCATCGAGCAGGGAAGAAGTGACAGGCGATAATTGCTCAATGTCGTGTGAATTGAATTTCGGTTCTAAAACTCGGGCAAAATGCTCAAATTCTTGGGCTTTTTGGGGTGAACTTTTACTTAAAATCCACTTTTTTATTTCTTGAATTTTGGTTGAGTCTTCTTTTTTATAGAATCTCAAATAGGGGGTTTCGCTCACCACGTCTTCATCACGAGTATTATTAAAAAACGCCATTGTTTTATAATATTCGTCATGCACGAAAGGGTCATACGGGTGCGTGTGGCACTGCACACAGGCCATTGTTGTTCCTTGCCAAACATCAAAAGTAGTATTTACACGGTCAATTTGAGCGGCTACTCTAAACTCTTCGTCAACTGTTCCACCTTCATCGTTAGTCATGGTATTTCTATGAAAAGCCGTTGCAACGAGTTGATTATCAGTTGGGTTGGGCAATAAATCGCCCGCCAGTTGTTCAATCGTAAATTGGTCGAAAGGCTTATCCTCGTTAAAAGCCTTGATTACATAATCTCTATACCGCCAAATATTTCGGTAAACATCACGCTCATAGCCTTTGGTGTCGGCGTAGCGAGCCAAATCGAGCCACATAGCTGCCCAACGCTCACCATACGCAGGCGAAGCCAGAAGTTTATTCACTACCTTTTCGTAGGCATCGTCCGATTCATCTTTCAAAAAATCTTGTAATTGCTGTTCGGTAGGAGGTAGGCCAGTTAAATCTAAATAAACTCTCCGTAGCAATGTGCCTTTTTCGGCTTCGGGAGCATGCGAAAGTCCTTCTTTTTTGAGTTTTTCCAACACAAAATGGTCGATTTCGTTTTTTGCAAAGCGAGTTTCATCGTCTTTAAAGAGCCCGATTCGAGCAAAGAATCCACCAATTGATGGTACATTTGGTTTTTCGGGTTTCTGATACGCCCAATGTTCGCCCCATTTTGCACCACCATCAATCCAGCGTTTCAGTATTTCTATTTCTTCTTTTTTGAGTGGTTCTTCGTTTTTTGGCATTCGCTCGTCTAAATCATTCGTGATGAGTCGTTTATAAAATTCCGAATGTTCGGCATTGCCCGCCACAATCGCAATTTTTCCCGATTTCCCTTTAGTATTGATAGCTTCGTGCGAAAACAAAAAACTTAAGTTTGCTGCTTTTTTTACCCCGCCATGACAAGCCACGCAGTGTTTGTTCAAAATCGGCTTTACGTCAGTATTGAAATCAACCTCTTTTTTGAATGGATTGAAGCTAAACGCCATTGAGCCAATAACAGCCGCAACAGAAGCACTTAGAAGAAATAGTTTTGAGCGTTTCATAGATGTCTATACAAGTATGGGTCTTACAAATTTAAGACTTTCGAGCTGATTTCATATAAATATTTTGTGAGAATAATTTATATTCAAAATATCATCACTAAATTTAGCCATTCGACACACCTTTTGCTTGGGTTGTATGAAATAATTTGCAGAATCCTTGAAATACCCAAAAGTTTGTATCGCATTTGAGGTATATAGGATGTAGGAATTAGGTTTTAGGACAAACCTTTTTTCCTTACTACATGCCAAAAGTTATATATAACTAATGTGAACACAAAAAGTTAATACCTAAAATCTACGTCCTAAAACCTAAAAACAATGAGCGATTTTTTATCAAAATTAAAAGGTATTTTTATTGTTCAGACTCCAACCGATGGACAAGCTGCCGAAGCTACTTCTGCAAAAACTGATGCAACTACCAAGCCCGCTACGGCGACAACAAAAACTGAGGTAGTAATGCCAACGGGCAAAGTCTCAGATAAGTTTTACGACATTTTGTTTGAAGCAATGGAAACGAATAATCAGCCTGGGTTTGATTATTTGGAATACAAAAAATCTTTGCAAACCCTTGCTAAAATGCCAATGGATGAAGCAACTCGATATAGTTCGGCTTATGCTGCGGCACAAGCAATGGGTGTTTCGAGCCAGCAGCTCAATGATTCGGCACAGTTTTATCTGAATGTATTAAAGACCGAAGACTCAAAATTTCAAGAATCGGTCAATGCACAACGTCAAAAGCAAATTGGAAGTAAAGAAAAAGCTATTACAGACCTTGATGCAACAATTAAAGCCAAAGGCGAGCAAATTGCCAGACTCACGCAAGAAATAGCAGCCCACCAAGAAGACATGGGCAAAATGAAAGCAGAAATATCGGAAGCAGTCGTAAAAATAGAAACAACTCTCAGCGATTTTCATGCTACTTACAGCGATTTAATTGGCCAAATCGGACAAGATGTTGAAAACATGAAGAAGTATTTGAAATAGAAAATGTAGTTTTATCTGAGAATAATCCATTCTCAATTATCCATTAAAATATTACCTAAACCAGTAGGAGGTTAGCCCCTCTCTCAACGGTTATCAATCATAAAATAAACAAAACTCCCCTTTAGGGGCTGGGGGTGGTCTTTTAACAATGGAATTACAAGAATCAAAACCTAAATCATTTTGGAATCGCCCAGAAGGTACAACGGGAATGCTTTTTGCCGCAGGTGCATTATTGGGAGGAGGATATTTGCTATACCAAGCATTACCATTTCTGATAACGTTGGCATCAAATACGCTCTATTTAGCTGGTTTGCTGATTGTTTTGGCGGCGGTAATCTATATGATTCTCGACCCTAAAATGCGAAATTTGATTTTTTACATTTATAAAAGCATTATGCGTTGGGTTACGGGATTATTCATTCAACTCGACCCTATCGGAATCTTGAAAACGTATATTGATGAGCTTCAAGGAAATTTAGGTAAGATGAATCAGCAAATTTCGAAGCTAAAAGGACAGATGATAAATTTGAAAACTATCATCGAAAACAACAAAAAACAGATTCAGAATGACCTTACACTGGCAAGCAAAGCTAAGGAAACTGACAGACAAGCCATGATGGTGCTGAAAGCTCGTAAGGCGGGTCGTTTGCAAGAGTCGAACATGAAACTCGATGATTTGTACAAAAAAATGGAAATTCTTTACCGAGTATTGGGTAAAATGTATGAAAACTCTGAAATTATGCTCGAAGACATTAAAGACCAAGTGGTGGTGAAAGAACAAGAGCGTAAGGCAATTCGTGCGAGCCACTCAGCAATGCGTTCGGCGATGAATATCATGAACGGAGACAAAGACCAACGCCAAATGTTTGATATGGCCATGGAATCAATCACCGATGATGTGAGCCAAAAAGTAGGCGAAATGCAACGTTTCATGGAAGTATCTTCCAACTTCATGGATTCGATTGACCTTCAAAATGGCGTATTTGAAGAAGAAGGCTTAAATATGTTGGAGAAATGGGAGAAAGAGGGTGTATCACTCCTTTTGGGAGATGATAAGAAAGCCTTGATTGCAGGAAGCAGTGTTTCTTCGAGTAAATCTTCAGGTAATCAGTACGATAAATTATTTGAATAATTTTGCATTGATTTTGCATAAAAAAAATGGGATTGCACGACTGCAATCCCAATTTTTTTATGTTTTGTGCTGCAAACTAATTTTCCAGTCATAAATCAACTAATAACCAGTATCTATCGCATTACTTCAATAAATCTCCCATCTTGATATTTGATAATCGGCACAATCTGATTTTCATTTGAGCCGTTGGTATAATCAAATCCATCTAAGGTATATCCTTGGGTGTATTCAATGGCATTCAGGCTATTACGCAGTTGATTTTTACCAGCGTTAAGCATTCTTGCATAGAAAATTAGCATATCATAGCCCCAATAACTGTAGTAGGAAGGAGCAATATTTTGTTCATTGAAATAAAGACTTCTAAAGTTTTTTACTTCATCTTTATCTCGATTGACATAATCTAATTGAATTAAAGAGAGTTCTCTACTAAAAATAGTAAGCGAAGACCCTTCAAAATCAAATGCCGAAGATGCGGCTATAATTGGTGAAGTAACTTTCTTTTTATCAAGAGCATTGATGACTTTTCCTCCAAAAGTAGTTTCACTGCCTGAAATAAAAACATGGCTTGGTCGGCGGCGAGTGTCAATATCTTCGGGATTTGTAAATTTCCTTATCGTAATTACTTCAATTCCTGCCTTTGTTGCTTCATCGCGATAGGCATAAGCGAAGGTTGAGTCTTTTCGGGTATTGCCGTAATAAATTGCAACTGTTCTTCCAATCGTTTGCGTTTTCATGTATTCCAGTGCTTTTGCCGATTGTGTCTCAAATGATGGGGCTGCCAAAAACGTATTTTTATCGCTCGATATGAGTTGTCGATTATTTGAAAGCGGATGCACCTGCACTACATCATTCGATTTTGCAAAGTTATTTGCTATTTTATTGGCCTCGGGATAAAGTGGTCCAATCAATAAATCAATTTGAGAAAACTGATTATCTTCCACTAAGGCTGATATTAGGCTCGCATCACGGTCAATATCAAATGTTAGTAAATTAACATTGATTTGCTCTGCTTCGAGTTTATTTTTAGCCAATTTCATTCCTGCATATAAATCATAGATATACTGATTCGCACGGTTTCCTTTACTAGCATCGAAATCATTAAGTCTGAAAGGTAATAAGACTGCAATATTTACTACCCCTTTATTTTCTCTTTTGTGTTGAGTAGTTGACTTTTTTGGGTTAGTAGTGCTTTCGCCTAAATTAAAGCGATTAGTAAGTTGGTCAGAAATCTCTAACTCTTCTTTGCTTACATTTCGGCTTTTTTGAATGTTATCGACGAGTATTTGTGCGATAATTGCATTATTGGGGAATTTCTGATTGAGTTGCTTTAGTTGAGTGCGGTCTGTTACTTTACTGAAATGGTAGTAAAGCATATTTTCGATATCTTTTTTGAGGATTGTTCCTGAAATACGGTTAATATACTGCATTCCTTCATCTATATAATTATCAGAGAGTGCGGCATTGGCATAGAGGTAATATGCTTCATCAATTTTATCCCAATCAGGAAACCGTTCAAAAAGCTGACGTAATACGATGCGGGCCTCAAAAAACTTATTTTGTTTGAATGAACAAAGGGCGTGATAGAAATGGGCGTAAGGCACCATCGAGTTAGTGTACTTTCGATTGGTGAGTGGAGTGAGTTCGCTTTGGGCTTCAAGATATTGTTGCCCAGCGTATAATTGCACTGCCTTTTTGTATTTTAGGGCATATTCCCTTTCTGAAAGAGTGGCTTGTTGTGCCACTAATGCGTGCGTTATCAGCAAAAGGATGAAAAGACTATAGCACCTTTTCATAGGTTAGAGGTTTGGTTAAGTATTTGATATGTTTGATGATGAATGTTTGATGATATAGAGTTTAGTAATCATGAATCTCTCTTTAGGTTGTCATTACCCAAGAGTATTACTAAGCATACACTATCAAACATTCATCATTCACTATCAAAAGATTTATTTTTTCTTTTTCTTTTCGTTGTTTTGTAACTTACGATTCTCCTCAGCCAATTTTACTTGATTTTCCATGAATTGAGCAAACTTGCCTTTTTTAGCTGCTTGCGGATTCGCCTTAAATTTAACCTTATTTTCGTCTAAGATTTTGCGAATTTTATCTTCATCAACGAAACGACGCACAATTTGTTGTTGAGCAATCGTAACAACGTTTGAAACCAAGTAATAAAAACTCAATGCCGCAGGGAAACTATTCAAGACAAAGAAGAACACAATCGGGAAAACATAACTCATTTTCTTCATGTCGATTGGCCCTGGTTGGTCTGGCGTAATTTGGTTGTTATAGTACGTAAACGCCAAACTTGAGATAGTCATCAAAACCACAAACAAACTAATGTGGTTGCCTACAACTGGTAAGTTGGTTGCCCAACTAATTGGGTAATCATACGTTGAAAGGTCTGATGCCCACAAGAAGTTTTTCTGACGGAACATAATCATATTAGGGAACAAGAAAAACACCGACATCAAAATTGGCATTTGTAACAACATCGGCACACAACCACTTAGTGGATTTACGCCCACTTGTTGGTAGAGCTTCATTTGTTCTTGTTGCATTTTCACTTGGTCATCACCTACTTTTTCTTTGATTTCGGCTAACTCAGGAGCCAAAATACGCATTTTAGCCGAACTGATGTATGACTTGTAAATCAAAGGTGTTAGCAAAGTTTTCAGCACAAGTACTACCACAATAATCAAAAGACCGTAATTACTGATAAACGATTCAGCTAATTTGAAAAGCGGCACAAACACAAAACGGTTGATTGGCTTCACGAAATCGTATCCTAAGTAAACGTTGCGGTGGAAACCGTCGGCTACTACTTTTACTAAATCATAATCGTTGGGCCCGAAATAGAAACGGAAATTCCCTTTTCCCGTTTTTAGGTCTGAAATAGCCAGATTTGCATCAACTTCAACAGTTTTTACAATGTTTTGGTCGTTTTCAGGAGTAACTAATTTGAGTTTCGCACCTGTCAATGGCTGATTTTTAGCCACAAAACCCGAAACAAAATATTTTTGCTTAAATGAATACCATTTGATTGGGTCTTCGGCTGCTAAATCTGCATTACCAGCGGCGTTTGCACCCAAATCATCGAATTCATCTTCTTTGGCATTCCAGTAATTGATTTGAGCTGATTTGCGGTTTTCGGCAATATCATGCTCCAACACTTTAAGATTATCTTGCCAGAAAAATCTTGCTGGTTGGTTTTGCACGAGGGCATCAACACCCACAAAATTAATGTCATAATCAATCGTATAGCCTTTACCTTTGATGGTATAAACTTGGTCGATGTATTGGTTTTGACCTAAGTTTAGGCGAAAAGTCACTTTAGTTGAGTCACCTTCTTTCAAAACTGTTGGTTTTGAGTCAGAAGTGAAATAAAGTTTCTTTAAATCAACTTTTCCTTTGTTGGTCTGAACTTCTAAGCTCATTGTTGAGCTTTTAGAGTCGAATAAAACCAACGGATTTTTTGCTCCTTTCTGAAAATCTGAATACGTTGAGTAATTTTTCAGAACGGCTTCTTTGATTGAGCCTCCAAGTGTACTAAAAGTGAATTTAGCATCTTGGTTTTCGATAACAATATCTTGGGCTGTACCTGTGGCTGCACTTGCAAAATCGCCAAAAGCGGCTTTTAGGGCAGTTGTATCGGTCGATACATTAGGTGTAGCAATTGCTTTAGCTTCAGTTTTTGGTGCAACCTTCGCAGGCTGTTCGGGTGGGGTTTGTGGCATGAAATACATGTAACCTGCCCACATACACATCAACAACACGATACCAATTAGCTGGTTTCTATCTACTAATTTTTCCATTAAAGTTTAAAAATACGTAAAAAATATAAGGGCACTCACTGAGAGCTGCCGCATTCTACTACAAAATTCGCAAAGATTAGTTATAAATCCTAATCAAGTATCTGACACTTAGACCGTTAATCATAAAAATAGCCCTATAACTTCAATAAAATAATGAAAGTCATAAGGCTATGAATAAATATTTGCTTACTTTCTGAAAGAATTCTGAAAGTTTATGATTATGTTATTTCTTTTTTGATGCCGAAAAATCAATGGCAGCTTTTACAAAATTGACAAAAAGCGGATGAGGATTCATGACCGTACTTTTCAATTCTGGGTGAAACTGAACGCCAATGAAGTACGGGTGATTTGGTAATTCAACGATTTCTACCAGCCCGCTATCTGGATTTACACCCGAAATCACCATTCCTGCTGCTTCGTAGTCTTTCAAATATTTATTATTGAATTCCCAACGGTGGCGGTGACGTTCGCTTATGTTGGCTTTGCCATAAATTTTACGAGCCAATGTTTTATCTTTAGTTTTGCAAGCATAAGCTCCCAAACGCATCGTGCCGCCTTTGTCGGTCACTGTTTTTTGCTCTTCCATCAAATCAATTACTGGGAATTGCGTTTCTGGATACATCTCAGTAGAATGAGCTTCTGTTAGACCAATTACATTTCGTGCAAATTCGATACAGGCCATTTGCATTCCCAAACAAATACCGAAGAACGGAATGTTGTTTTCACGTACATATCTTACTGCGGCAATTTTACCTTCGATACCACGCTCGCCAAAACCTGGGGCAACTAAAACACCATCAAGGCCTTTAAATTTCTCAGCACTATTATCTACTTGTAGGCTTTCTGAGTGAATCCACTCGATGGTAACTTTACATTTATTGGCTGCTCCTGCGTGAATAAATGCTTCGATGATTGATTTGTAAGCATCTTTCAGCTCAACGTATTTTCCTACTAAACCAATTTTTACGTGTTCAACAGGATTTTTATATCTATCCAAGAAGCCTTTCCACGCTTCCATGTCGGCATCTTGGTCGTTGTAGATGTCGAGCATATAAAGTACACGTTGGTCGAGGCGTTCTTTTTGCATCAATACAGGTACATCATATATAGTTTCGGCATCCATTGCTTCGATAACTGAGCTTTGCTCAACATTGCAGAAGAGAGCAATTTTGCGGCGAATATCAGCAGGAAGTGGGTGTTCGGTGCGGCAAACAATAATATCAGGTTGTACACCCGATTCTTGTAACATCTTTACTGAGTGTTGCGTTGGCTTAGTTTTTAACTCACCAGCCGAACTTAGGTAAGGTACAAGTGTAAGGTGGATTGTGAGCAAATTATCAGCTCCTAAATCCCATTTTAATTGACGTACAGCTTCAACAAAAGGAAGTGATTCGATATCACCAACGCAACCACCCAATTCGGTGATAACGATGTCGTACTCACCAGTTTCACCCAGTTGTAAAATATTACGTTTAATTTCGTCAGTAATGTGCGGAATTACTTGTACGGTTTTGCCAAGATAATTTCCACGACGCTCGTTTGTAATTACGTTGTAGTAAATACGTCCAGTTGTTACGTTGTTTGCCTGTGAAGTTGGAACATTCAAGAAACGTTCGTAGTGACCTAAATCGAGGTCAGTTTCTGCTCCATCATCGGTTACATAGCACTCGCCGTGTTCGTATGGATTAAGTGTTCCCGGGTCAACGTTGATATACGGGTCGAATTTTTGAATGGTTACTGATAGTCCCCTGGCTTGCAGAAGTTTGGCAAGAGAAGAGGCAATAATGCCTTTGCCGAGTGAAGATGTAACGCCACCCGTTACGAAAATATACTTAGGGTTACGTGTTTGCCCGTGTACTGACATGAGGTTTGTTGTCTTTGATTACGGGATACAAAGGTACGAAATTTTGGTGGATTCTATGGCTAAAAAAACATAAATTTACCTTTTTCGTAGTAAAGAATTGATAATCAATCTATTAAAAACAGTATATTTGGTTTACTTGCAAGTGTAGATGAAGGTTTCATCGTGAGACTCTTCTTTACCATTCTGTTTTTTGGTAACTTTTGCTTTAGATGCATAGCCATCAGCTGTGTATTCGTATTTGTAAGTGTAGGTCATATCGCCGCTATCGTTATAGATTTTGGTCGAAGTAGCGTTGTTTTTGTTCTGAAAGTAAGTAGTATTTTCGCCACCAATGGTTGCTGAGAATATCGTAAAGTACATCATCAGATTGTTGAGTGGAGTATTGAGATAAGGCGATTTTTTATCATCAAAGCTAAGGTTTTCGAGCAAAAGCTTGTTTTTGCCGTTTTCTACCAAATACATCTTTTTAATATTACTATTGGCATCATACTCAAATTTTGTCACCAAAACTTCATCAAATACGGGCATTATTAAATCAATCCTTTCGATTTGCTTTTTTGTATTTGTATAGACCTTACTCTTAAACTCAAAGGGTTTATCTCGGCTATCTTTTCCCAGAAAATTAATTAAGGTAAGATAGCCTTTCGAATCATATTCATAAGTTATGTAGTATGAATCATCAAACGAGCTATAGACTTTCTTTGGAAAGCTATTGTCGTAGTTGATTTTATTGAAATCAGGAAAACCATCGAAAGAAATTAACTGATTATTGGTGTTGTATCCTAAATTATAAATTACACCATGCCCGTGGTCAGCATCTTTTAAGTAACACAATTTTTGAGTGGTGATTGCTGGTTTCTCTTTTAAGAGTGTTATCTCTTTGTCGTTGCATGCAAGTAGAACGATAAAAGTGAATAGCAAACTTAATAAAAATAGATATTTTGTTTTTGAAAAAAGCATTAGTTAGTCCAAGACTGAGTATATTTTAATAACTGGTTCAGTAATAGTTTTATTGTTAAAACAAAAATCGTGCAATAAACTTGCCAATAAACGTATTCATTGAAAAAATAAAAACTGCTATAAATCTACTCGGTTTTAGTAATTATTATTTAATTTTATGATAGTATTCCCAAAAAGACCTATTATGTATAGACCATGAAAACAGCACTAATGTTTTTGTTTGTATTGCTTGCTATTATTGACTTAATCAATTGTATTATACCTGGTCAAGAAATTAGTGTATGGATTCGGCCGATTCAGATGATAATTTTGGTGCTTTGGGTAAATCAACTAAAGTTGAACCCGAAACGCTCGCTTCTTATCAGTATTCCCATAGTGATGGCCGCTTTTATGGATTATCTGTTTTTTAAGTTTGGTGCAGCAATAGAGTCAATCATGATTTTGCTCATTTATTTCAAATATAGCTTTTTGCTTTGCATTCTATATTCTGATATTGGAAAACTTCGTTTGACCAAAAAATTGCTTCGATGGGCAATCAATTATCTTATTGTTTTTCTGATTATAGCGGCACTTGTAGGTGGAAAAAATAATATTTTGGCATATATTTTAGCTATTCAGATTGCCATTATTTTTCTTTTAATATCCTTGAAAAAAAGTGATAGTGAGATTTTTAGGCAGAAATATTTAGGGTATTGCTTTATGGTTTTTTCTCTGATTTTTGGCAAAATCTTGTTTTCGGATTCTCGTTGGTTTGTTGAGCTCATCAGTAGATTTTCATTCGTATTTGGTCATCTTTTGTTCTTCTCTGGCTTGGCAAATGTGAAGTTATTTCCTATAAAATCAAACACTTTAGATTATCAAGCCGTTAAGTAGTCATAGACGAAAAATTTATGATTAGTAAAGCAGGGTTGAGTAAATATCGAGCTTTGGGCGATAATGAAGCTGACGAAATTATCGAACAAATTGTTAAGCAATACGGAATATCTTCTTTACGTCAATTGATGCCGTTTTTTTCTGATTACCAAAATCTTAGCTTTCAAAATCAATCTCCTATTCTCCAATCTTTTTTAGTTTTAAATTCCTCATTACCAGCTTTCTACGATAAAAAAAAACTTATTCGTGCCACCGATTTTTACCGTGAAAACCAACAAAATATTGGGCTGATTTTGGGGCTTTATTCGTTGCCTTATTGCTATTTAGGAGCCGATGGAGCGAAGGTGTTGTATATGTCGGAAAGAATCAAGAATGATACTTACAAACGCCTGACCGAAACAGGGAATTTTCTGAAAGCCGTTATGAATTATGATAATTGGCAGAGCGAACGAATATTTTCTATTTGCCTGAAAGTAAGGCTCTTGCACGCAACCATTAGGTATTTCACACTTCATTCCCAGCAATGGGATTTGGCTTGGGGGCACCCCATCAACCAAGAAGATATGCTCGGTACAAATCTGGCTTTTTCATTGGTAGTATTGCGTGGCATGGAAAAATTGGGTTATTCGGTTGATAAATCGTATGAAGATGCCTACATCAATACTTGGAATGTGATAGGATTCTTATTGGGAGTGCAAAAAGAAATCATGCCCGATAGCTATTTAGAAGCTGTGAAAATAGATAAGCAAATTGCCGAACGACAGTTTCGGGAATCACTTGAAGGTCAACAACTTACGGCTTCATTGATGAATGTAGTTCGCTCATTTGCTCCGAGCGAAATCACGGCCGATTTACTGCAATCGCAATCCCGAATGCTTCTTGGCGAAAAATATGCCAAAATGCTTGGCATTGCCGAAACAAATATCCCAAACACTTTGTTGAAAGTATATAACACAACATCGGTTTTGATGTCGAAAATATTTTAGGTTGTAGGACAAGTTTCTAACTTGTCTCATTGACATTTAAGCCCAAATTTTATCGCTATAACTGACAGGTTAGAAACCTGTCCTACATATTATGACACAAGAAAAAATAAGACAAGCATACACCGAATACGTACTCGAAAACGGAAAACAACCAGAGTCGGTTTATGCTTTTTGTAAGAAATTGAAGATTAAAGAAGAAGCTTTTTATGATGAGTACTCGTCGTTTCCGCAGATAGAAAGTGAAATTTGGAAGGCTCTTTTCATTGAAGCTCGTGCAGCTGCTGAGCGTGAAGAAGTGTATCAAAACTATTCTGTTCGTGAGAAATTACTGGCGTTTCTTTACACTTGGATTGAGACTTTAAAGAAAAATCGTAGTTATATTCTGAAATCTTATGAAGGTTTTCAGAAGCCAATTTATGCCAAGCGTAA
>JALQYE010000219.1 GCA_023254245.1 Emticicia sp. | reverse complement strand
GTGTGATGCTCGCTGCAATACGTATAGGTGTGAAGAAAATCTGCTTAGTAGGCTTCATGGCTACCACTTGTGGCATCACAGCAGGCTGCATTTGAGATTTAACCCTCTTCCAAGCGGCATCAACGTTTACATTGATTTGTTCGGCTGGTTTTTCGGCTTTACTAATGGCAATTTGTGCCAAAATATATTTGTAATCGTCGAACTCTTTCTGATTAGCAACATCTTTTTTGAGCCAAGCTTCTACCAATGCCGATTCTTGGGCATCAGTTTCCTGAGCCAAGTATTTACCCAAAAGGTCTTCGGTTATTGGTTGCTGTTCGTTCATTCTGATACTCAGTTTTCGACAGGTTTAAAAAACTGTCCTACTTTATTGCACAATCTGAAAACTTGTGCCACAAATAATAATCAATGGTAAATATTCGGCTAATTCTACTCGCAATATTTTAAGGGCTTTTCCAATTTGATTTTCTACTGTTTTGGGCGAAAGCTCCAATTTTTCGGCAATTTCATGGTATTTTAATTCTTCAAAACGACTCATTCTGAAAATTAATTGACATTGTTCGGGTAATTTCTTGATTGCTTCTTCAATTTTTTGTTCGAGTTCGTTTTTCATAACCGTCTGGCTCACCGATTCATACGAAGCATCATAAAAATTGATGGCGTATTGTTGATGCTCTTCTCTAACCTTCAAATGTTTAATTCTATTCAGGCAATGGTTATGAACGGCTCTGTATAAATATGATTTCAGCGAAATTGAAATTTCTAACTCTTCTCGTTTTTCCCAAATGCCTAAAAATAAATTCTGTACAATTTCTTCGGCTTCTTCTATCTCTTTGAGCATCGAATTGGCATAAGTGCATAGACTTTGATAGTATTTCCGAAATGTTTCTTCAAAAATACCCTCATTGCCTTCTCTGATTGCACTAATTATTTCTTGCTCCGATAAAGTCACCGATTCTGTTCAATATTTGGTGCAAACATAAAGTTTTTGGTTTAAATTCCTATGTTTAAAGTGGATGAAAGGTAGAAAGTATGGTCATTTGTGAATTCTTGCACCACACATTTTCTCAAATTTGTGTCTTTTTATTGTAAGACAACTCAAGAAAAACTTTCCCCTACGGGGAAGTCCATTTTAACATAAAATTTAAAAAAATATTTTTAATAGTAATAGGGGGAATGATTTGTTGGGCTGTCATAGCATCAAACAAATCAATGAAAAAACTATTGAAAAATGAAAAATCTAAAATTCACCTCCGTTGTAGTAATAACAGCTTTGAGCCTAATCATGAGTTCGTGCGATGTACTTCAACAAACCGTTGACCCTAAAGATGCTAAACAGGCAGCATTCGATGTAAAGAATTTTAATGGCTTAGAAATTGGAAATGCTTTCGAGATTACGGTTACAAAAGGTAGCGATTACAAAGTAAAGGCGTCGGGCGATAGCCGTGACATTGATGATTTGGTGGTGAAAGAACGAAACGGTACGCTGGAAGTGTATTACCGAAATAATTGGCGACTACGTAGATACAAAATGAGTATCGAAATAGAAATGCCAACGTTGCGTAAAATTGATTTTTCGGGAGCAACAGAATCAAGTATAAAAGGCTTTGATAATCTCGAAGAGCTCGAAATTGATTTGTCGGGAGCATCGAAAGGTACATTTTACACCAGTGCGAAAACATTTGATATTGAGCTTTCTGGGGCGTCAACACTCGAACTCAATGGTAAAACCGATAAGATTTATTCCGAATTATCGGGTGCATCAACTCTCAATGCTTTTAGCACAAATGCTGCTGATGCTTCATTGAATCTTTCGGGGGCAAGCAATGGCCGAGTAAACGTGGCTCTGCAGCTTAAGGTAAAAGCCAGTGGAGCAAGTAAAGTGCGTTATCGTGGCGATGCTAAAGTAGAATCTGACCTTTCGGGAAGTTGTAAGGTGATGAAAGAGTGATAGTCCATAGTCGATAGTCAACAGTTGTTTTGCAATTTAGTTTTGGTTATCGACTGACTATTGACCATTGGTAATGGACTAATTCTCAATTCGCATTATAATGATGCAAAAAAGAAATCAGGCGTTCGTAGCTTAATAAGTCTTCGTCAGTACCATTTTTTAGCAAGAAATGGCGATAAATATTCGTAATTGTCGCAAAATTGCAGTTATCGCTGAGTTTTGCGGCAATTATTCCTTTAAAACACCGATGCACTTGATTATATAAATATCTACAAGGCATCGTCGGAGAATCATTTAAGGTTTCTTCAATAAAATTCAACGAATCGGCCATATTCAAAAAATCAAAGCCTTTTTCTTCAAAAAAACTTCTTATTTCCTGCGTTACTTTATCAAAATCGTCTTGGTTGGCTACTTTATATCTGAAATATTTAATTTCGAGAAACTTTCCGATGCTAATTACCAACGTATTGGCTGCTGGCCGATAACCAAAACTATTATTGAGGAATTGCTGAGCTATTTGTTCAATAAACTCGAATCTTACGCCAAAGTTTACTTCCACCCAAAATACATTTTGTGCTTCTGAAATAGAAAAAATTATATTCTGAAATCCGTTTTGTGTAGATTTGCGGTACTGCTTTTGGTCAGGGAGAAAACCAAACCCGTGCGATTGGAAAAAAACATCCAATTGCTCATAAAATTTGGTTTCAAACTGCCTATGTATCATATCTGAATTCATTTACTGATAAACCTTTGTGGTATCTAAATGTTTAGATTTTAGTAGTAAAATATGTTTTCTTATAATTAATATACTGATGAACAGAGGATTTATCACCGTCGTAATTTTAATAGGCACGTGTTTTGGAGTGATTGCCCAGTCGAGTTCAAAAAATAGCCTATCGGCTTCACAAACTATACGTGGAAAAATAATAGATTATGTAAGCGAACAACCTGTCGTTGGTGCTTCAATTACACTTTTAAATTCCCAAAAAGGCACTCAAACCGATGCTGAGGGTAGTTTTTCGTTCGGAAAAATGCCTATCGGGCGTTATCAGGTACAAGTAAGTTCAGTTGGTTATGAAAGTCAAACAATCTCTGAGCTTTTGCTTGAATCGGGTAAAGAAATGGTGCTGGAAATCAGACTTCATACCAGTGCTAATCAGTTGGCCGAGGCCGTTGTTCGAGCTCCATCAGCTAATCTTTCGGGGGCGGTTACGAGTATTCAAAGTATTTCAACTGAGCAGATTTTTCGTTATCCTGGCACATATCTTGACCCCGCACGTTTGGCAACAGCATACGCAGGGGTGGCCAATTCAAACGACCAGGCAAATGGTTTGATTATTCGAGGAAACTCACCCAACGGAATGCAATGGCGTTTGGAGGGTATCGAAATTGTCAATCCAAACCATTTAAGTAATGCTGGTACTTTTAGCGACCGTGTAACACAAAACTCTGGAGGGGTAAATATTCTTTCGGCACAGCTTTTGGGTAATATGAGTTTTCTTACAGGAGCTTTTCCTGCCGAATATGGTAATGCACTTTCGGGCGTAATGGATATGCGTTTACGTAAGGGAAATGATAAAGAGCATGAATTTACGGCACAAGCTGGCCTGATTGGTATTGATTTGGCCGCCGAAGGCCCAATTGGTAAGAATGGGGCAAGTTATTTGGTCAATTATCGATATTCATTTACGGGCTTGCTGGTAACCATGGGTGTAAAATTTGGTGGTGAAGATATTCGATTCCAAGATTTGGCTTTTAACCTTAATTTTCCGACAAAAAAAGCAGGTACTTTCACACTTTTTGGAATGGGTGGTTTGAGTACCAACGTTTTTGCTGCTGTGAGAGATACTTCGCAATGGGTTGTTCAGAAAGATGGATTTGACATTAATTATAAAAACCGAATGGGTGCTGCTGGACTTACTCACAGCATGAGTTTAGGTAAAAGAATTTTGTGGAGAACGGTTATTGCTTCATCTGGTTTAAAAAATACCCGTGAAGGTTATGTATTGAGTAAAGTAAATTATCAAAAATTTTTGATTCAAGCCGATTCTTCGACTCGTGTGAAAACTTCGGCAACTTCAAGTTTGAGTTACAAGTTTAATGATAGAGCTGATTTAAAAGTTGGTGTTTTTGTAACTCAACAGTACGACGAATTGTTTGCTCGTTCGGCTGATAAACGAGCGAATGGAAACGCTAAAGGTTTAATCATTCAACCCTACGCAAATTTACATTGGGTTATTCTTCCGAAACTTTCAACCAATATCGGATTACATTATCTCAGATATACTTTTAATCAAACTAAATCTGTTGAGCCACGTTTTTCGCTTCAATATAAATTATCGAATAATCAGACCCTTAGTTTTGCTTATGGCTTGCATAGCCAGTTGCAGCAACCAGAAATTTATTTTGCATTGGCTACTCAAAATAGTGCATTTTTGGGTAATGCAACACTTGATGTTACAAAGTCACATCATTATGTTTTGAGCCACCAATATTCTCTGAAAAAAGGTTCCTATTTTAAAACTGAACTTTTTTATCAGCAGATATTCAATGTTCCTGCTGCATTGTTAAATCCTACCTTTTCAACACTTAACTTAGTGGAAGATTTTACGCCAGAGCCACTACAAAATGCAGGAATGGGTCGTAATTATGGTTTAGAATTGACTTATCAGCAATATCTTACTAATGGTTTTTATGCTCTTACAAATGCTACACTTTATAATGCTACTTATAAAAATAGTGATGGTATAGAGCGAAATAGCCGTTTTAATGGGAAACATATTTTTAACCTGACACTCGGAAAAGAGTGGGAGAGAAGCAAAAATCGCATTCTTGGAACCAGTATTAGGGTGATTTGGTTGGGTGGTTTCTATGAAAGAGAAGTAAATGAACAAGCATCAATTGATAACAAGCGTTTGATTTATAAAAATGCCGATGCTTTTACTGTAAAACAACCTGATTATTTCCGACCTGATTTTCGTATTTATCTAAAAAAATCGAAGGAAAAGTATTCTCGTACACTGGCTTTAGATATTCAGAACATAGCTAATTATCAGAATGTTTCGTATAGTTATTATGATATATTGCAGAATAAAATAGTTAGACAATACCAGCTTGGTTTGATTCCGATTCTGAGTTATCGTTGGGAGTTTTAATGAGTCCATTGTCAATGGTCGATAGTCAATAGTAACGGCATACATGAACAATAAAATTATGAAAAATATATTTAAAATATTTATTATCAGCTTATTATCTTTTATTGTTTATGCACAAGAAGATGGAGCAGATATTTGCTCTGAGTCTAAGCAAGCAGCTTTTAAGCGTTTCCGTGATTTACGTAATGCACGAGTGGCGTACCCTGGAGATGATAAAATTGATGTGACCTACTATAAGCTAAATCTGAATATATCGCACGCTCAACAATACCTTAGAGGCGAAGTGACGGTGGCTTTCAAACTTAAATCAGCTTCATCTACTTGCTTTTTAGATTTACGTAGCCCATTGAAAGTTGATTCGGTAAAATTAGATAATAAGCGAATAACGTTTGTGCAAGATGCCAGTAAAGTAAATCTGACTTTCGATAAATCATATCCGCAAGGGCAAGCTCTAAGTGTAATTGTATATTATCAAGGTAAACCTAATACATCAGCGTTTGGTAGTTTTACCTTTGCAACGCACGGAAGTAGTAATGCTCCAGTTGTTTGGAGTTTGAGTGAACCCTACGGTGCTCCTGATTGGTTTCCGTGTAAAGACACCCCTGCCGATAAAGCAGACTCTTCTGATGTATGGATTACAATGCCTGCATCTTTTGTATCGGTTTCTAATGGAGTTTTGGTAAAAGTGCTTGATAATAAGGATAATACACGAACTTATCAATGGAAGAATCGTTATCCAATTGCTCAATATTTGATTTCGATTGCTTGCTCAAATTATGTGGAATACAAAAATTATTTTAAGTATTCGGATAAAGATTCAATGACGGTCAATCATTTTGTTTACCCCGAATCATTTACGGCTACTACCAAAACCCAACTCGACCAAACGCCTTTTATGCTCAAGTTATTTTCGGAGAAATTTGGACTTTACCCATTTATTAAAGAAAAGTATGGACACGCACAGTGTGATTTTGGTGGAGGAATGGAACACCAAACTTGTACGTCTATCAATAGTTATGGTGGAAG
>JALQYE010000218.1:3598-6329 GCA_023254245.1 Emticicia sp. | reverse complement strand
ATTTTTAGTGGCGTGAGTGTTCCGCTCGGGCAAGGCTTATTGATTGATGCTCGACGAAATACGCTACTTCAAGCAAAACTCCTCAATAATATTGCTCAAGCCGAACGCCAAAAAATTATCAATAAGTTTATTTTTTCGGCAGCTAAAGACTATTGGGAATGGTATTTGAGTTATCAGAAACTCAAACTTAATCAAGAGGCATACCAAATGGCCCAAGACCGTTTTAAGCTCCTGAGTGAACGAGCAAGAATAGGCGAAATTGCAGCCATTGATAGTGTGGAAGCAGCCATTACCGTGCAAGATAGACAGGTGATTCTCGAACAATCTAAATTAGAGTTTCAAAATGGGGCTTTGGCTATCTCAAATTATCTTTGGAATAAAGATGAAAAACCGCTCGAATTAGATGCCAACTTTATTCCACAAACAATCAATCCGATGGCTATAGAACGCCAAAAGGTGGATGATATTTTAAGAAATTTAGAACAAAATCATCCAGAAATTGCTAAAATCATTCTAAAACAAAAGCAGCTGCAAATCGAAGAGAAGTTTAGGCTTGAAATGCTCAAACCTAAATTTGATGTCAATTTCAATCTTTTGCGTGTACCAGCGGGCTATCAGAAAGAAGGCTCGGTTGCGAGTGGTTTCTTGCTCAATAATCATAAATTTGGAGTAAATTTTGAAATGCCAATTTTACTCAGAAAAGAACGAGGTAAACTACATTCGGTCAGAATCAAACAATTACAGACCACCTTTGAGAAAGACATTGTGGGAAGAGAACTAAAAATTGCCGTTGAAAGTGCCTACAACGAGGTCATCAACTTAGCTAAACAAATTGAGTTTCAGCTCGTGGCCAATGCAAATCAAGAAAAACTACTCGAAGCAGAAAGACAGAAGTTTTTAATCGGAGAAAGTACCCTATTCTTGATAAATTCGAGAGAGACAAAGCTTATCGATATGAGAACTAAACTCGAAAGCCTCAAATCAAAATACGAAAAAGCGATTGCTACACTACAATATTCGGGTGCTGTACAATTTTAAATGATGAGTTAAAAAACAAATAAAGGGCGATACACTGAGTTATCGCCCTTATATTTTAACATCTTTGTTTCAAACCAAGAGTTAGAAACCTGTCCCGATAGAAAATGCTCTTACTGAAACAGGTAAATCAGCTACTTTTGTTGCTGCACCTGTCATAAGATTTATCGAGTATATAGCTGAGCTTGAACCAACTTTTAAGGCTGCATAGGCCATTCCGCTTCTGCTGCCAATATCAAATCCACTGGCGTTTTCTACATTTATTCCTAAAGCACCTACCTCTACTAAAGTACCGTTGTTTGGTGGGTCTTGCTTATACAATTTATCAGTTGCACTATCAATATTATACAAAACTGTGGTTGTTGCTCCTGCAAAATTATTGGTGTAAGCCGATGCCGTAATACTTGGTGTACCTGGGTTTAGCATTAAATCAACCGCTGCAATTCCACCAGTCTCTGGATGTAAACGTAGGTTCAAACCTAAATTACTCACACAACGAATACGGTCAACGGTTGGGTTAAAATCAAAACCAAATGCTGTTCCTGCCAAAAGAGTTGTGAAAGGAGAAGTACCAACTACTGTGGCAACTCCCGACGAAGTGTTCAGAACATACAAACGGCTTGTGCTACCCAACGCATAAAGCTGACCATTTACTGGTCTGAAATCAATCCCTACAATGGTCTCGCCAGTCTGTAAACCTGTAATTGGCTTACTCACTGGAGTACCAACACTCATAAAGTTAAATGCCAATAAATTATTACTTTCATCAACCGCAAAAGCCACTGGCGATGTCGGAATAGCTAAACCGTTAATATTTCCCGCAGGAAGATTACCCAATTTTGTCAGTTTTCCTGTCATTAAATCTACTTGGTGAAGTTCCCATTTACCACTAACTTGCACGGCAGTAAGAGCAACATCACCCGCTGGATTTATATCAAATCCTGCCGAAGCTGTGATATCCACACCTAAAACACCTACTTCTACTAAAGTGCCGTTATTTGGTGGGTCTTGCTTATATAACTTATCAGATTTAGAATCAATGTCGTATAAAACCGTTGTCGAAGCTCCAGCTATGTTGTTTGTGTAGGCTACCGACTCAATGCTTGGACTCATACCTCCATTAATCACACCATCAGTAGCAGCTACTGCACCAGTTTCTGGGTGTAAACGTAGGTTTTGGCCAGTATTTGTTACTAATCTGATTCTATCAACGGTTGGGTTGAAATCTAAAGCAACCGCCGTACCACTAATTGCGGGGCTAAGTGCCGCCGTTCCGATTACTCTTGCGGCTCCAGTTTCTTGATTAATTACATACAAGCGATTCATAGCACTCACGCCATACAACTCGCCCGTAGCTGGACGAAAATCAATGGCAGTTAAAGCATCATTGGTCATTAAACCAGTAATTGGTGTAGTTGCAGTTGCCATTTCTGCATTCATGGCATTAATTTTCAAAAGTTGTTTGCCATCAGTAAGAGCGAAGAATGTGACATCTGGCTTAGGAGTATTCATGGAATCTTTTTCACATGAAGAAACAAAAAGGGTTAAAGCTATCGCAGATGCTCCCAAAAGCATCTTGATTTTAGTTGGATTCATACGTATTTCTAAGTTTAAGTTTTCTCCATATACGAAGAAGCAGATTAAAGGGTTTTAATCTATCGTAAACTTATTGTACGAAAATTTTATAAAGCGACGA
>JALQYE010000218.1:0-3501 GCA_023254245.1 Emticicia sp. | reverse complement strand
GATTATTACAAAAAAGCCTGTAAATTTTAAAATTTACAGGCTTTAAAATATCTTACTCCCCAGGATGATAAGTACGCTCGGCATTTTTCAAAACATCTTCTTTATAAAAAAGTACATCTTTAAATTTGCCTTTGGTGTACATTTCGAGTTGGTCGTTGAAATGTTTTGAGCTTGGGTCGCCGCTTTCACCACCAGCCAATAATGATTTTGCTTTGATTTTTGGTCCAAATTCAACGGCACAAATAAAACTATTGCCACTCACCCCGTAACGCTTCTGTGTGCCTACATAATAGCGACTATTGTACGATGGCAACATTCCCCAGAGTGCCGAAGCAAAACCCACTGGCACGCTCGGTTGGGCATCATCGTATTTTTGCTGAATATCAGAAGATACTCTTTGGTAGCGATTTATCTCACCCCACGGCATTTGCCATTTACCAAATTTCTTTTTCAAATCATTCACCACGACCAATAATGGCGGTAAAACTTGCTCAGGCGTGGCCGATGCGGCAAATCGTTTTACGTTAGCTACTTGGTCGTCTTCACCTTCATCTATATATAATTTTTGTAGAGTTGTACTGAGTTTCCCTGCCCATTCAATGGCCAACGTAGTAGCTACCGAAGTTTCTGACGAATGATAATTCCATTTTTTCAGCTCCGCTATTGGCTCGTTCAATGCTGCATAAAGCGAATCGGTAGGTTTTACGCTTTTCTCGAAAACATTTATCAACGACGGAATCAAGACCTCAAAAGCCGCCAAGTTTGTATCATACCCTGCCGCAATCACTTTATCAATCGTATAGCTTTTTTCTTTATCCAAAACCTTTACGGCATTTACTCCTCTAAAATTCTCACCATCGGGTGCCATATATGGCGGATAATCTGCTTTCTTCGGACTCATCGCTCCCGCTGCTGAAAATGGTGTAGAATTACAATTTTGTAGCCAACCATTTGTAGGGTTATAGACATGAACCGTTTCATCGACTGTATGTAAGCCTTTCCATTCGGTGGCAGATGTGCTTCCGTCCATTACTTTTGCCCAATTGAGTTTTTTATCACGTACAGGCACAAAGTTGCCGTGCCAATAAGCAATATTTCCTTTATTATCGGCAAAAACAGTGCTGTTTGATGTATTCGCTCGTAAATCCATTGTTTTTTTGTAATCTTCAAAACCTTTGGCTTTTGTCCGTTTCCAACTCTGAATCAAACTTGTCATGGAGCGATTGTATGATTTTAGGCTTATCCATTGGTCGTTACGTTTTGCCATAATTGGCCCGTGATGCGTATAATAAGTGGTGAAAATTTTGGTTTTTAAGCCATCGCCATCTTTGTAACTAATGCTAATTTTTTTCTCCGTAACTGGTTTTAATTGTTTATCGTATTCGTAGAAATATTTGTTTCCATTTTTCGTGATTTTCTCAGCATAAACATCGGCTACATCGACATTACACGAAGTGTGCATCCAACCACAATAATCGTTAAAGCCCTGATAAACAAACATTTGCCCCCAAGTTACTGCACCGTAGGCATTCAAACCTTCTTCGCTCGTTACTTGTACTTCGGGTCTGAAATAAAAGGTTACATGCGGATTTATGTACAAAATGGCATTTCCCGAAGCCGTGATTTTTGGCGAAAAAGCAAAGCCATTCGAACCAGTTTGGTTTTCGGGGTCTTTGGGTTCGGCGGTGTAAGTAACTTTATCTCCCGAGTAGAAATTTTTCAATTCGGCCGTTGTAATATCAGCTGTACTAATTGCTCCAATGCTGCCATCAGTCCACAAAAGCGGATACCACGGCTTGAATCGGGTCAACAAGGCAGGTTTTGTATTGGGGTGCGTATGAAGATAAAAATTAATACCATCGGCGTAGGCATTGAGTAGCTTTTTCATCCACGGTTCGGCTTTGTTATAGTCGGCAATGGCATCGGTGGTGTCAATCAATAATTTTATCTGTAAATCATCGTAAAGACTGGCTTCGCCTTTAATTTCCGACATTCTGCCCAGTTTTTCGATATAATTCATTTCTACTCGCTTGAAATCATCTTCGCATTGGGCATAGAGCAAACCAAAAACAGCGTCAGCATCCGATTTTCCATAAATATGCGGAATCCCCCAATTATCTCGAATGATGTTTACACGCTTGGCTTGTTGCTGAAAACGGGCAATTTCGGCAGCCGAAAACTTACTCGAAACTGTTTTTTGAGCGAAAATTGAGAAAGGAAGTAATAGTAGTAAAAGAAATGATTTCATAAAAAGGCTTATGCGTTTGAGTGATGAAAAATGGTTTGACAAACATACACAAAATTGTAAACAAGATTGAAAAGTAGGACAGGTTTTTAAGCTGTCAAATAACCTGTATTTAAAAATAAACTTTGTCGTATTAACAGGTTAAAAACCTGTCCTACAATTTAACAAAAAAGCATTAATAAATTTATTTAAAAAACTTATAATCAGTCACTTACAACAAATCAAAACCCGTTAACAATCAATTAACAAATCACGAGCAAACCTTTTGATACCTTTCTGCATCTAAAGTATAAATTAACAATAATATTTAAGACAATGAGAAATTTCATGATAGCTGCAATGATGGTATTCGCTACTATTCTTTCGGCAAATGCACAATATGGTGGTAGCTATGATAACTACGGAAACAATTATGGCTATGATGATGACCGCTATTATTACGACGACGAATTTGACTGGCATTGGGATATTCGTGTACGTATCAGCAATGGTATTCAGAATGGTCTTATTACTCGAAATGAAGCCAACCGCTTATATCGCCGTTTAGAAGATGTGGAGCGTAAAGAATACGCCTACTTATCAGATGGCATATTTAACCGTTGGGAACAACAAGAAATCTGGGACGATGTAGCCTACCTCAATCGCCAAGTAGGCATCGAACTATATGATTTCGACCGTAGATTCTATGGCTTTGATATGGCTTGGAATGACCTTCGTGGGTATCCTCGTTGGTATTATCAAGGTGGTTTTGATTTCTATCGCTTCGACCGTCGTGGTTTTGGTAGCATTCGTTTAGGATATACTCCTCGCCCGAACTATAATGGTTGGTACAGAAATGACCGTAACCGTGTGGGTCGTGAATATTACAGCGAGCGTAGTCGTTATCGCACTAATAATAATTCTCGCAGTTATGAAGGTGGTCGCTACGACAACCGTACTTCAAGAGACTGGAATAATAATGGTCGCTCGTCGAGAGATGGTTATGACAATAATCGTAATTCTCGCCCTGACTGGAATAATAACGAACGTGGTTCACGAAGCAATGACAATGGTCGTAGCGGTCGCCCCGATTGGAGCAATAACGAGCGTGGTTCGAGAGGAGGAATCGAAAATTCACCTGTAACTCCTCCTACTGAACGCAGCCCACGCGACAACGGAAACGATTCAAGAAACAACCGCCCAAGCACAGGCGAAAGTCGCTCGGATAATTACGGTCGTGGCAGTGGAGCAGAATCAAGCCGTAGCGAGCGTAGTAT
>JALQYE010000217.1 GCA_023254245.1 Emticicia sp. | reverse complement strand
CAGAACTCACCGATTTATCGAAAGAACCCGACCATATCATAAAAATGTACGGCCCCGAATGCTTAGTGCCAGGCACTTACGCCGCCAATGCTTTGTTGGCTCGAAAATTATCAGAATCGGGTGTAAGATTTGTGCAGCTGTATCACCAAGGTTGGGACCAACACGGAAATCTTCCCAACGAAATGCCACTGCAAGCCCAAGACGTTGACCGTGCATCAGCAGCCTTGATTACCGACCTTAAACAACGTGGACTTCTGGATGAAACTTTGGTAATTTGGGGCGGAGAATTTGGTCGAACAAATTATTGTCAAGGCAATTTTACGAAAGATAATTATGGTCGTGACCACCACCCACGTGCTTATAGTATTTGGATGGCAGGTGGAGGCGTAAAACCTGGCATTGTTTACGGCGAAACCGATGAATTTGGTTATAACATCGTGCGTGACCCTGTGCATATCCATGATTTTCATGCAACCGTTATGCACCTCATGGGCTTGAATCACGAACAACTGACCTACAAGCATTTAGGTCGAAGATACCGCCTAACCGATGTGGCAGGAAATGTGATTTCAGGACTTATGGCGTAACATAATTATCAATAAACAATTATCAATAAGTTTCGTTTTGAGAAAAAACCGCAACATCGCTTAGGTGATTCTCTAAAATTCAGAACTTTGAACTCAGAACTCAATGCCCCGTTTCTATAAAATTTCATCTTACCTATTATTAAGCCTAAATATTCTTCTACTTTTCTTCTTGCTATTTGAAGAACAAGTAACGATTCCACTCTGGATGAGTCCGCTTGGGCGAATGCATCCATTATTGCTTCATTTACCGATAGGATTTGTGGTTTTATTGGTGCTTTTTTCATTCCTGAAAAATGAAATAGAGACAAAAAGTTATGAGCTAATCCGAACGCTTTTACTGACTTTAACGGCACTTTCGGCCGCAATTGTGGCATTAATGGGGTTCTTTTTATCAAGAGAAGGTGGCTACGATGAGCGGCTTTTACAAATTCATAAATTTACAGGAATCGCTGTTAGTTTACTGGCTTATGGGGTAGTGGTTTTTGATGGAAAACTCACATTTAAAGCATATTCAAATTGGGCTTTATTAGCAATCATGGCCATTGCGGGGCACTTCGGAGCAGGAATTACACACGGTGAAAATTATCTGTTTGAGGCATGGCAAAAAACAGATACTACTCCGCAATTTTCGGAAAATGACCCTATGTATAAAGCGGCTATTTTTCCAATTCTCGAAGCCAAATGTGTGGCTTGCCACAATGATGATAAAACCAAGGGTCAGCTAAATATGAGTAGTATTGAGAAGATTTTGAAAGGTGGAAAAAACGGATTGATTTGGAAAGCGGGCGATGCCCTCAATAGCCACATTATCCAAAGAGCAACTTTACCTTTGGATAATAAAGAACACATGCCACCCAAAGGAAAACCACAGCTAACAGCCGATGAAATTGCTCTCCTGTCGGCGTGGATAAATGAAGGGGCAGATGTAAAAAAAGCCTTTAAAAACTATTTGGCAAGTTCGGAAACTAAGAAAATTGCTTCAAAACTTGTTGGTATGAAATCAGCGGCCAAAGAGGCCAAAGTTTACAGTTTTTCGATGCCTTCGGAGTCTGACTTGACGGCCGTAAATACACCTTTTTGCTCGGTTTTTCCGTTGGCAACGGGTTCGCCTGCCTTGCAAGCAGATTTTTTTGTGAGTAAAAAATACGACCGAAAAGTGTTAGAAAATCTCTCGAAAGTTGGTGAACAACTGGTGATTTTGAATCTATCGAAAATGCCCGTAAAAGATGAAGATTTAGCTTTGATTGCTAATTTCCCGAATCTCGAAAAACTTACACTTAATCAAACCGATATTACTGGGAATACTTTAGACCAACTTAAAAAGTGCAAAAACTTAGAATCTGTGGCTCTGGCAGGAACGAAAATTTCTAAAGAAAACCTTCAAAAAATACTTGATTTACCGAAATTAAAAGAAGTTTTTGTGTGGAATACCGCCATTAATGAAGCTGCCATAGCAGAATTGGGAAAGAAATATACCAAAATCAAATTTGATAGGGGAGGCCTTGACAACCCGAATGAAATCTTAAAACTAAATCCGCCGATATTGGTTAATGAAGAATTTGTTATCAAAACCAATACACCCATAACACTCAAGCACACGCTTAAAAACGTAAAGATTCGTTACACGCTTGATGGTTCTGAACCTGATTCTACGACAACGAATATCTACGAAAAACCAATTTTAATTGCCGATTATACCAAACTTAAAGCTATTGCTACCAAAGAGAATTGGTATGCCAGTAAAAAAGTTGAATACAGTTTTTTTAAGTCAAGTTTTGTGCCTGATAGTGTATCTTTGGTTAATCTGCCCGACCCCAAATATTCGGGTAAAGGCGGAAGCACACTAAATGATTTGAAAAAAGGCCCAACCGATAATTTTGGCGATAAAGCATGGTTGGGTTATCGTGAAAAAGAATTTGTAGGATTTTTTGAGTTTAAGAAACTTCAAGCAATCAAAGGATTAACAATCAGCTATTTACAGAAAATGGATTCGTTTATTATGCCACCTTTGGTTGTAGAGGTTTGGGCTGGAAATAGTAAAGCTGATTTGAAAGTCATTCAGAAAATAACACCAAAACAAGCCGAGAAAATGGAAGGAAATGCCAATTTAGGCTTACAAATACCTTTGGCACAAGGCTCTTATAAATTAATAAAATTGGTCATTAAGCCAGTGTCGAAACTTCCCGTTTGGCACCCAGGAAAAGGGCAAAAAGGTTGGTTTTTTGTCGATGAGGTATTTTTCAATTGATTTATTGACGTACTTTGTGGCATTACTAATGTGCAACCGTTGTCTGTGTCCTCACAGACAATAAACAGCATTTTATCTTTTGTCTCTTATCTCAAATCTCTTGTCTAAATTACTCATGTGCTACTGCGGCGAAGTCAAACCATTTTCTGATTGTTGTGAGCCAATCATCAAGGGTAAACAGCCTGCCCAAACTGCCGAACAACTGATGCGTTCGAGATATTCAGCTTATGTGATAGTTGATGTAAAATACCTGATTGCAACTATCTACCCAACTCAACAAAAAAACTTTGATGAAGCCGATATTCGAGCGTGGGCGGTAGCCAATCAATGGCAAAAATTGGAAGTTATTGCTACAAAACAAGGAAAATTCAACCAAGAAGACGGCGAGGTAGAATTTAAAGCTTCTTACATAGATGATGCTGGTAAGCTACAAATTCACCACGAAAAATCTACTTTCGTAAAAGAAAACGGCAAATGGTACTATTTGAGCGGAATCATTGGCTCAGAATCAGCTACGGCCCAAGTTCAAAACCGAAATGATTTGTGTGCCTGTGGAAGTGGTAAAAAATACAAGAAATGTTGTGGTAGATAAGGCGTTATGATTAAATAGTATGATTGAATTGTTAAAGTGTACCGTTTAATAAAAAAAATAGGCTATTCTTTTTTTTACTGGAAAAAAGTTGAATATTGTTAATTCCTTTTCAAGTAAACAATCTATCAAACTAAAACCTATCTAACAATGAATTCACTTTCGAAGAAAATCGTTTTTGCGACCTTTTTAGCTACTGTTTCATTGGCTTGTGCCGATGTAAACGAAGACCTTGATTCTATCGCAAATACCAAATTAAGTAGTGCAACGGTTGACCCTGAGGGCAGAAGTTGTGCTTCGATGGATGCCTTGAGAGACCAGTTAATCGACAATCCTGGCTTAATTAGAAAAATGGAGGAAATTGAGAGACAGACCAGCAAATTTATTGCTGACCGAGGTGGTGAAATTACGGCGGCTGCAACATTAACAGATGCTCAGACTATCGAAATTCCAGTTGTAGTCAATGTAATTTATAATACAGCACAAGAAAATATCAGCGATGCACAAATTGCCTCTCAAATTGCCGTTTTAAATAATGACTTTAGAGCTACGAATTCGGATGTTAGCGGTTTGAACAATACCGTATTTTCTGGTACTGCTGCCGATTTTAACATTCACTATACACTTTTTGCGGTAAATCGTAAGGCATCAACAAAAACTTCTTGGGGAACTCGTGATGCCATGAAGAGTTCTAAAAAAGGAGGAATTGACCCAACCGACCCTACTCGTAAACTCAATATTTGGGTTTGTAATATTGGTGGTGGTATCTTGGGATATGCTCAATTCCCTGGTGGTAGCTCTGCTACTGATGGTGTGGTTATTGGACCAAACTATTTTGGTTCAAGCAGCTTAGGTTCTGGTTTCTATTTGTCAGCACCTTATGATAAAGGCCGTACGGCAACACACGAAATTGGTCACTGGTTAAATTTACGTCATATTTGGGGAGACGCTACTTGTGGTTCTGACTTAGTGAGCGATACCCCAACGCACAACACAGCTAATTACGGTTGTCCAACTTATCCTCATTTAAGTACTTGTACTGGTACACCAGTCGAAATGACAATGAATTATATGGATTATACTGATGACCCTTGTATGTATATGTTTACAAATGGTCAAAAGGTACGTGCAAGAGCAATCTTTGCAACTGGTGGTGCAAGAGCTACTTTTGTACCATAATTCAATTAGATAAATTCTTATTTTGCCCTCCCATTCGGAGGGCATTTTTTTTAACTTTACTTTTATGAAAAAAGCATTTTGGTTGATTCTAATACTACTATTTTCTCAAAAAACTATGTCACAAAACATTGTTTCTATTAAACTCATTGAAGCCACTCGTGGTGTTCACAAAGAGATTTTTATTACCGAAAAAAAATGTGAAATTACCGATAATTCACAGACTAAAAAGAAGTTAATGAATGCTCAAGCATGGCAACGAGTCAATGCAATTTGCGAGAAAGTAGCGTTAGAAAACTTGTCGAAGTATGAATCATCCAGCCGAAAACGAGCAAACGATGCCGCTCTGCAAGCAACACTTGAGATAGCAACAAAGACCAAAACCTATCAATCGAATATTTTCGACCACGATAATCCGCCAAAAGAGTTTTTAGAACTAATAAAAGAACTAAAGAAACTTTAAAACCCCCTGGTGTTTTAGTAAAAATGATGGTTTAGATGCTCTAAAAAGTAAAATTTTAAAAAACTATACACAAGTATTCAACCCTTTAGAAGTGGTAAAAAACACAAAAAATGTTGTGGTATATAAGCGATAAATTAAGCAAAAATACTCATAAGATTAGAATTTACTTAGACCCCTAAATTCTAATCTCAAAAAGCCAGTTTTCTATTTTTTAAATACTATTTTGCTCCTTAATTAGAAGAACATTTTTATTTAATCGTATGAAAACTCCTTTTTTTATTTCTCTGTTTTTGCTTGCTTTTGAGGGATTCTCACAGAAAATAACCTCAATTACTCTCAACGAATCGACACGTGGTTTCAGAAGAGAAATTACAATTACTCCCAACGAATATACCTTAGACGAAAACTCGATTACTTTAAAGAAAAAACTTTCGGCCGAAGATTGGCACGAACTCATGAAAATTTGTGCAGTAATCAAATTGAAAGAGCTTCCTAAATTCAAATCTGCATCGAGAAAAAGTGCAAAAGATGCCGCTTTACAGGCAACTATTGAAGTGGTTATAGGAGAGAAAAAGTACCAAACTCCTATCTTTGACCACAATAATCCACCCAAAGAACTTGTTCCGTTGGTAAATAAACTCAGAAATCTTTAACTTGCGTTTTACCCACGATATTCCGATAAATTTATGGAACTTCTTCACAAACACCTTACCTTTGTGCTTTCGGTAATTATCACATTTTTAGTCATTATGCCAGCAATTGCACAGCCAAAACTTCCAGATTTTTCAAAACAATTATTTGATATTCACGAACAAATCAAAGAACAAAGCCTCACGAAACGCCGTTTTAAGCACCGAGACATTGTTCCATTGATAGAAAAATTGCCTTTTGCTGTCGAGAAAATCGGTAAATCGTTTGAAGAACGTGATATTTATCAAATCAAGATGGGAAGTGGCAAAACGAAAGTTTTGTTGTGGTCGCAAATGCACGGCGATGAAGCCACCGCTACGATGGCTTTGTTTGATATTTTTAATTTCTTTCAAGCTAAAAACGACGGATTTGATGCTTTAAGAAGCAAAATTTTGGAAAGGTGTACGCTCTATTATGTACCAATGTTGAATCCTGACGGGGCAGAACGTTTCCAAAGACGCACCGCTACCGACATCGATATGAACCGTGATGCCCTGCGTTTTCAGACTCCTGAAGGGGCATTATTGAAGAAATTACAAGACGAACTCCGTCCCGAATTTTCGTTTAACCTGCATGATAAAAATACTAAATACAGTGCGGGTGCAAGTGGTA
>JALQYE010000216.1 GCA_023254245.1 Emticicia sp. | reverse complement strand
TTAAATTAGTGCTAACGGCCTGACTTTTGGTCGAATCAATCGGTACGAAGATGGTCATCAACGAACTATAATTTTCTACTCGTTTGTCGAACAGGTCTTTTTCGGCCTGTTTCATGTTGTCACGGGCAATAATAAGCGAGTTGAAACGAGCATTGGTGTTGTGCCATGCCTTGCTTGTAGGAGAGTTGCTAAACTGCGAACACGATGCAGTAAGCAACGAAAATGCTATCAGTATATATAATTTTTGCACTTAAATATTAAAGTTGATGATAGATACCTTTGCTTTTAACGGTTTCTTGAATAAAAAATTGTCTAATTTCATGCCAAAGTGAGTGGTTCTGAATGTGGATTCTTGAGCTCGGAGTTGCTTTTCGATGAATAAAACCTAATAACAACTTAGAGACTGGCTTAGTTTTGATACAATAACTTCAGAACGCTACATTCTAAACTCTCGAAGTTTTCCTTCGGCGGCACGTATCGTATTTTCGTAACCAATTCGGTAAATATCCTTCGCTTTGGCCAAACTTAGGCCATTATAATTATAGATTTCGCTTGGTTCGACCGCAATATCACAACGTTTCAGCTTTTCGCCCGCATTGCTTCTGATAGCTATGTAAAGGCTTTTCATGAGTATATCTTTTGCCGAATTGATGGCCATTTCGTTGCTTACGGGCGTAACGTTTACACCGATGATAAAGTCACAGATACCTTCGAGTGGCTCGATTGGCAGATTATTCGTGACACCTCCATCAATCAAAATTCGGTTTTGAAATTTAATTGGTTCAAAAATTCCTGGAATACTACACGAGGCCATTACGGCCTTGATTAGCTCACCCTCGCTAAAATAAATGGCCTCACTTTGTTCAATATCTGTCGCACAAACGGTGAGAGGAATTTTTAGTTTCTCAAACGAATTATGCGGGATATACTTCAATAATATTTCCTCAACTTTTTCCATCTTAAACAAGCCAAAGCGATTGAAGGCAAACTTTAGCGAATTCATGATTCCCAGAGATTGGATTGTTTCAAAAATAAAGTCGGGAGAATATCCTGCGGCGGTCAATGCCCCCACGAGCGAGCCTGCACTCGTACCCGTAATCATTGATGGGTTTATCCCTAACTCGTTGAGAGCCTTTAATGCTCCTAAATGAGCGAGGCCTCGGCTACCTCCACCCGATAGTGCTATTCCTATTTTCATGAATTTAATGAGTGTATGTGCGAATGAGTGAATAATAGAATATAAAAGACTACATTCTAAATCTTGATAGTATTACTTTTTTTACACCAAACTTCGGTAACCTTTATTGCTTTCATCGAAAAACTAAACTTGCTCAAAATCGGCTACTCGATAGCCTTTTTCGGTGAGTTGAATGGTGGCTGCTTCGTGAGTTGGGTCGTGGTCGAAAATGATTGTCCAATTTTCTTCAACGGCTTGCTTCAATAACGCTTCTTTTTCGGACATTGTTTGGAGCGGACGCACATCGTAGCCCATTACATAAGGTACGGGTATGTGTGCGTGAGAAGGAATAGTATCGGCAATAAACAGATATGTTTTTCCGCCAACACTTATTTTAGGCATAATCATTTTTTCGGTGTGACCATCGGCGTAAAGCAGTTCAATGTTTTCTCCGAATGGATTTTCTACTTTATCCGTAAACTGCAAAACTCCTGTTTCCTGCATCGGCATGATGTTTTCTTTCAGAAACGTTGCTTTTTCTCGTGGATTTGGCTTCGTTGCTGTTTCCCAATGCTCTGAGTGAGTCCAGTAATTAGCATGCTGAAAAACCAATTCCAATCGGTCTTTGGCTGTATTCCATTGTACACTTCCGCCACAATGGTCGAAATGCAAATGTGTGCTGAGTACATCGGTTATTTCGGTGGGCGAATAGCCTGCTTTCTTGATAGAGGTTATCAAATCGCCTTCGCCATGACGAAAATAAAACCCTTGCCAACGAGCATCTTGCTTGTTGCCCATGCCGCTATCTACTAAGATGAGCTGTTTGCCCGTATCAATCAACAAACAACGCATCGCCCAACTACAAAGGTTATTTTCATCGGCCGGCATTTGTTTGTTCCAGATTGTTTTTGGTACAACCCCAAACATCGCTCCACCGTCTAATTTAAAATACCCTGCATCAATTACATGAATTTGCATATATTTTGCTAATTGTTTCTTAAATTTGTTTTGGGTCTGACCCGATTCAAATTTACTCATAATTACGTTTTTAACAAAACCGTATCCGTCAAAGCCTACCTAAGGTCAGACCTGCGGTACAGACCTTTATGCAAATACGTACTAAAATAGCCATTCAGTTTACGATAATCATAGCAGCTATCTTGATTATTTTTTCGTTGGCAATTTATTATACTTCTGAAAATTTTCGGAAACAGGAATTTTATAATCGTCTAACCGACCGTGCATTACTAACGGCTGGGCTTTTGAAAGAATTAAAGATTACTGAAAAAGATAAAAAGAAGCTACGTGATGCTAATAAGACCTTCTTGACGAAACTCAACACTGAAAAAGTATTAATGTTTAACGAAAAAGATGAGTTAGTATATGCCAGCTACGAAGCCGAATCGTTTTTGTTTAGCCCCGATTTTTTGAACCAAGTTCGGAAACAACGATACGTTGAAACCAGCGATTGGGCCAACCAGGTGATTGGTATTATGTACACCGACGAAGAAAAGAAGTCTTATGTGGTAGTGGCTTCGGCCAGTGATAAATATGGACAAGAAAAACTTAAAAATATTAGAGATACGCTCGTAATTAGCTTTATTATTGGTATATTACTAACCATTTTTTTGGGTATAATTTTTGCAGGACAATCACTCAAACCCATTGCTGATATAAACGAAGAAATTACGAATATTACGGCCTATAATCTCAAACAAAAACTCAATACGGGCAATAATAAAGATGAAATTGCTCAACTGGCTATTAATTTTAACCAAATGTTGGAGCGTTTGGAACGCTCATTTGAGTTACAGAAAAGTTTTGTGTCGAATGCTTCGCACGAATTACGAACGCCACTGGCGGCTATCAAATCTGAAATTCAGATTGCTCTTGAAAATAATCGTACAACTGATGAATACAAAGCCATTTTACGCTCGTTATTAATTGATAACCAGCGACTTATTCAATTAACGAATGGCCTGTTGCAATTAGCAAAATCAGAAAACCGAGATAATAGTTTGGTGATGAAACCCACCCGTTTGGACGAACTTTTATTTAAGGCCCAAGAGGAAGTATTGAATCAGAATAGTGAATATAAGATTTTGATTGATTTTGACGATATTCCTGACGATGATGAGTGGGTAAGTGCTAACGGCAATGAGGCATTATTACTGACAGTCTTTACAAATTTGCTCGAAAATGCGTGTAAATATTCGCCCGACCATCAGGCTGAAGCTAAGATTAAATTTAATGATAAGTATTGCATTGTAGCCGTGAAAGATAATGGAATCGGGATTCCTGCCAGTGAACTAAGCAAGATTTTTGAGCCTTTTTATCGCACACCAAACGCATCAAAATACCGTGGACATGGCATTGGTTTATCGGTTTGTCGTAGAATTATTGATATGCACCAAGGTAAAATTGATGTAATAAGCGAGGAAGGAAAAGGTAGCACTTTTGTGGTCACTTTGCCACATTTATAAGATTTTGTCTGCACCGCAGGTCTGACAAAAGACTTAGAACAACATCATAAAAAACTCGTCAGACCATTAGTCAGATGTAAACAAAGATGAAATATTTATTACTCATTCTTTTTGCTGTTTCCACCATTACTGTTTCGGCGGCTCCAACGCCTTCGGTTAAATTTATCCGAAATGAAGGTCAGTGGGATGCTTCGATTCGATTTCGGGCTGAAATTTCTGGTGGATATTTATTGGTAAAAAATTCGGGAATTCAGTATGTTTTTTATGATACCCAAGCACTGGCAGCGATTCATGCAGGAAATTTAGACCCAAAATCTGGCCGAAAATCAATAGGGGCAATCAAGGCTCATGCCTACGAAATGACTTTTGAAGAAGCCAACCCAACACCAAAAATAGAGGCAGTTTCGCCTACAACTGCTACCTACAATTATTTTATCGGAAACGACCCCACCAAATGGAAATCAAATGTGGCAGCTTTTGATGAAGTTTATTTACGAGATATTTACCCAGATATTGATTTTAAATTATATAGTTTCGACCAATCGCTCAAATACGAATACATTGCCAAGCCTCGTGCCGATGTCTCGAAAATCAAAATGAAATATGAAGGTTTAGACGAAGTTAGTGTTGAAAATGGTCAACTACAATACAAAACTTCGGTTAATATCGTAAAGGAATTTGAACCTTATTCGTTTCAGACTCGCAACGGAAAAACCATTGATGTAAAATCGAAGTTTCGGGTAAACAATAATGAAGTTCGTTTTGAATTTCCCGAAAACTATGATACCTCTCAACCACTCATTATTGACCCCGAATTAGTTTTTTCTACGTACTCTGGCTCAAAATCAGATAACTGGGCTCAAACCGCTACTTACGATGCCGATGGTAATTTATTTGCGGGCGGTTCGGTTTTTGGGCTCGATTTTCCAGTAACCAACGGAGCATTTCAAGTAAAAGGCAGTCCAACAACGGCCTCAAGTGCTGAAAGTGTGGCAGGTTATGGTATTACGGATATTGTAATCATGAAATTTAGTGCTGATGGCTTAACCTTACTTTATTCAACCTATTTAGGTGGAAATGCCTCTGATGTGCCGCATAGTTTGGTGGCAAACTCAAAAGGCGAATTAGTTATTTTTGGTACTACTTCTTCAAATAATTTTCCAACCAATAGTTCATCTTATCAAAAAAGTTTTGCAGGCGGAAGTCTCATTGGCATTTATTCATCGTTTTCGACAGCCGACCAAGACCCTAATTTTACAGGCATTGGCTTTGAGCGAGGAACCGATATTTTCGTGACGGTTTTGAGTGTTGATGGTAAAAGTTTGGTTGGTAGTTCATACATTGGTGGTAAAGCCAACGATGGTTTCAATGATACACGTGCCCTAAATATTAAAAATTATGGAGACGAGTTTCGAGGAGAAGTTGTGGTAGATAAAGACGATAATATTTATTTTGCTTCCATTACAGCCTCAACTGATTTTCCGTTGGTTAAGCAATCGCAAGGCGTAAAAGGAGCGGGTTTTGATGGAGTCGTTTGTAAACTCAACCGTACTTGTTCGCAGTTACTCTGGAGTACGTACTTAGGAGGAAATAATTTTGATGCAGCTTACGGAATCAGAGTAAATCAAGAAGGTAAAGTTTATGTTTGTGGGCAAACATTTAGTGCAAATATGGCCGTAAAAGACGGTGCTTACAATAAAACATACGGCGGTAGTGGCGATGGTTTTATTGCAAAATTTGCTTCCGACGGTGCAATAGAGCAGCTTACTTATGTAGGCACCAATGAGGCAGACGTAAGTTTTTTGCTTGATATTGATAAAGATGAAAATATCTATGTATTTGGTTTAACTCAAGGCGATTATCCCGTTTCGAACGATGTTTATCGAAATCCCAAAAGTGGTCAATTTGTTCATTGTTTCGATAAAAATCTCAGTAAAAGTATCTTTTCTACTGTTGTTGGTACTGGGCGTGGAATTGGGAAGATTGATATTGTTCCAACGGCTTTTTTGGTCAATGATTGTGGCAATATTTATCTTTCGGGTTGGGGTGGAAAAGTAAACGCATCAGTCGGGCGAAACCTCAATCGAAATAGTACAACAACAGGCTTACCCATTACGTCCGATGCTTTTCAGACCACAACCACTGGTAGTAATTATTATTTTATGATTCTCGAAAAAGGAGCAAAGTCTTTACTTTATGCTACTTTTTTCGGAGCATCAGCCCCACCAACCCCCGAAGGTGAAGTAGGTGACCACCTTGATGGAGGTACTTGTCGATTCGATAAAAATGGCATTATTTACCACACGGCTTGTTCGTGTTTGCCGCGTCAAGGGCAATCGGTGGCTACTTTCCCCATAAAGAATGCCTACCAGCCACGCCACCAAAGTACCAACTGTAATATGGCGGCTTTTAAGTTTAGCATCGATGCCCTAAAAGCTGATTTTGAGATAAAAAATGAATCCAATCGGGTGGTTACAGAAGTTTGTAGTCCAGCCAAAATCAATTTCAATAACTTGAGTGTTGGAGCAAAAACGTATGAGTGGGAGTTTAATGGTAATGTAGTTTCTCGTCTGAAAGATGTTGTTTTTAACTTTACAACCCCAGGTGAGTACACCGTAAAACTTAGAATTTTTAATAAGATAACTTGTCGAACAACCGATTCGACGGTCAAGAAGATTTTAGTAAAAGGTTTTATTGCAAAAGCAGGGCG
>JALQYE010000215.1 GCA_023254245.1 Emticicia sp. | reverse complement strand
CGTATCAATATGAACAAGCAAATCTATGGTAGCTTTGCTGAAATTGGTGCGGGGCAAGATGTAGCCGCCAATTTCTTTAAGGCGGGAGGAGCTTCTAAAACGATTGCAAAAACTATTTCGGCTTATGATATGACCTTTTCCGATGCTATTTATGGCGTTATGGAAAATAGCCGATACGTGTGCGAACCTCGACTCATGAGTATGCTCGACCACGAATACGGTCTTTTAATCGAACGTTTGGGTGAAAAACGTGGCAATGACTCTACGTTCTTCGCTTTTTCAGATACCGTTGCGGCTCTCAATTATCATAAAAACAACGATGCTCACGGTTGGATGGGCGTAAGATTTCAGCTTACACCCCACGGCGAGTACAACGATATTATCTTGCACGTAAAAATGCTCGATAACGATAGCATTCTCCAACAACAAGCACTTGGAGTTTTGGGCGTAAACTTGATGTATGGTTGTTTTTTTTATAATCAAGACCCTGAAGTTTTGTTGCTATCCTTGATGGATGACCTTGCCCCTGACCGCATACAGGTTGACATGATTCGTTTTGAAGGGCCAGATTTCAAGCACGTCGATAATCGTTTGATGAGCTTACACTTAGTGAAGTACGGTTTCTCGGATATTGCACTTTTTGGTGCCGATGGCAAAAACCTCCAACCTTCAGAAGTGCTTTTCCGCAAACACGCTTTGGTGCTGCGTGGTCGCTTCCGTCCGCTCGTAAACGTACATTTGGATATGCTCGCCAATGGCAAGAAACAATTTATGCGTGAACCAGATGTTGATAAAGAACGAGTAGTGGTACTTTCGGAAATTACATTACAAGGCTTGCAAAGAGATGATTCCGAAATTGATGAAAAAGATTTCCTCGACCGTGTGGATATTCTCTGCTCAATGGGGCAAATGGTGATGATTTCGAACTACCAAGAATACTACAAATTGGTGGCGTATCTATCAAAAATCACTAAGCTAAAAATGGGTCTGATTATTGGTTTCCCGAATCTTCAATATATTTTTGAAGAAGAGCACTACAAAGACCTACCAGGTGGAATCTTGGAATCGTTTGCCACACTCTTCAGTCGAAACCTCAAACTTTTCGTTTATCCGACCTATCAAAACAGTAATATCATGAACTGCATGAGGTTTAATCCACCAATGCACTTAATTGATTTATATCGTTATCTGATTGCCAACAATAAAATAGAAGATATTCATCATTATAATGAAACAAATATGAATATCGACACCAACCAAACGCTCGAACTCATCAGAAAAGGCGAAGAAGGCTGGGAAGAAAACGTACCTGATGAAGTAATAAAAATGATTAAAGACCGTTGTCTATTTGGTTTTCCGTGTGTGGTTATTCCAGGTGTTCCTGGGCCAGCCCACGCCAAAGAAAATCAAGGAGTAGCCGTCGAAACCGATGATGTATAAATGTGGCAAATACACTTGCTAATTTGTAAAAATCAACAACAAAAATGAAATTTAAAACCCTGACAATTAGTATATTAGTATTTTTTTCGTACCAAATATTTGCACAAGAAACCCCAAAAATATTATTACCAGCAGGCAAAGAATGGACCCAACTCAAAGAAGGGTCTGAGGTTTCTTTTGAGCTAAAAGTAGAAGGAAAAAACTGCGAAAAATTCCGTTTCACGATTCCCCAAGGCAAACTCGATGGCATGGCTTTCGATTCGATTGGGCGATTTACGTGGACTCCCCCCTATTCGATGGTCGATAGGCTTGATTCTTACAAATTTCAGCAGGTAATCTTTGAAGCAAAGTGCGATTCTACAAACGAAACACTTTCTTCAAAAGTAGAATTTCGTATTCAGCACGTCAATCGTAGTCCTATTATTCGAGATTTGAAGCCTTTTTATGTGCAGTACAATACCAATAATGTCTATAAAATCGACCGTGATTTTGTGTACGACGAAGACAACGACCCGATTGTCGTGATTCCATCATTTGAGTCTATGCCCGAAGGAATGAAAATGACCTCTCAAGGTGAAATCTCGTGGTCGCCATCGTTGACACAGTTCAAGAAGCTGAAAGATAAAACACTCGATGGAAACCCCATGTTTTTGGAGTTTTATGTAGAAGACCAACCCTCTAAAACACAATCGAAAGGACGTTTGAAAATTGAAGCAACACAGATTGACCTTCCACCCGAAATTGTGGTTGTGCCGAAAGACAATGTCTTCAAGATAAAAGAAAATCAAACTATCAATATACGATTCTATTTGTCTGACCCTAACGGTGATGATGACATTCAAGAATTTGACTTTCTGACTGATAATCCGAATGTTAGCAAGAAAAATTTAATCAAAAACACTTCAAATCAATACGAGTTTACGTGGCAACCTGGCTATGATTTTGTGAAAGACCCACTCGACTCACTTGGTTTTAATATCGACTTTTTTGTACTCGATAAAACCAAAAAACGTGATGTAAAAACTATCAGATTCGTGGTACGCAATGCTATCAACGAAGCCGAAACTGATTTAAAACTCTATAATTTGTATCGTGGTACGCTCCTACGTGGCTGGGAATTGCTCGAACAAATGAAAGAAAAAGAAGAAGAACTCAAAAAAGCGTATATTAGAGCCAAGAAAGGCAAGAAAAACCGCTCGGTTATCAATGCTTCGCTGGGAGCAACCACGAGTCTATCATCGGTTTTTGTACCAAAAGATAAACCCGACCAACAACGTCTGATTTCGACCTTGGGCGGCACCACCGTATTAACCATCGGTACGCTCGAGGCCACCGAAGTAATTGGCCGCTCGATGAAAGACATTATTGACCGCCTCAATTATATTATCGAAAAAAAGAACGAATTACAAAGCAAAGGCGATATTTTCGCTCGTGATTTTGCTCTAAAATCATCTCGCCGTGGCCCTGATTTTGTCAGAAAAGTAGATGATTTCATGAATGCTATGAGCCTAAAAGGCTTAGTTGTTCTTGATTTAGATGCGGCTTGGGAGCCTAAGAATAAAGCCTCAGATGCTAATATTAAGAAGGTTTTTAAGGATTTTAATGCGGAGTGATTTTCAATATTCATAATTGCGTAGAGACAAGGCATGCCTTGTCTCTTTTATTTCATGTCTATTCCTCGTAAACAATTTCACATTTTCATTAACGCCACATAGGTTTCAATACCATTCCAGATATTCTGAATTCTGATATTTTCATTTTCGGCATGTTGATTGTTATCGTGGTTGGCAATTGGCACAGTGATGGTTGGCGTTGCCAAATGTTTTTCAAATAAAAACAATGGTAAACTTCCGCCCAAACTTGGCATAAGTACAACTTCTTCGTTAGTGCTTGATTGCACCGCTTTTATCACATTTTGGGCAATCGGCAAATCCATCTTTGTGCGTTGAGCATTGTAGCCTTTACCCGTTGTTACTCGGGCAATGAGCGGATACTTCATGCGTTCTTCGTCGGTAATGCTTTCATTCTGAGTTACGTAATAACCCTGTGCCTTTATATGATTAATCACCTTTTGTACTTGCCGTTGGGCATCGTTGCCCAAAACTAACCGTAAATCTATGGCAGCCGTTGCTGAAACAGGAATCACGTTGGCGGCCATTTTACCAACATTCGCACTCGAAATGCCATTGATATTGAGCGAAGGTAAATTGATAAGCTCTACCAACGATTTTCCGCCACCTTCGGCACGCATAAATCCCAGTTCGTTTCGCATTTGCTCGTCAACCGATGGTACTTTGGCAATGGCTTTTTTCTCAGTTTCAGTAAAAGGAATGACATCATCGTAGAAGCCCTTAATCAATACTCGGCCGTTGTCGTCTTTCATCGAAGCCAACAATTTTGATAAAAGCATCGCAGGATTTGGAGCCCAGTTACCGTAATGTCCGCTGTGTAATGGGCGTTTAGACGCATACACTTTTACTTCCATATTTACATCGCCACGCACGCCAAAAACCACTTGTTTTTTACCCGACTGATGCACGGGGCCATCGCAAATAACCCAGAGGTCTGATTTGAGTTTATCTTTATGTTTTTCAAGAATTTCAGATAAATGCGTTGAGCCAGCTTCTTCTTCGCCTTCAAAGAAAAATTTGATATTAACACTTGGCTGAATGCCCAATTTTGACAGCACTTCGTAAGCCGTCAGAATCGAAAAAACACCTGCTTTATCATCAGAAGCACTTCGGCCATAAATTCGCCATTCAGGATTTATTTTTTCATCAGCTTTTGGGGCTGGAATTATCTTCCCACCTTTTTCGAGCGAAGCATCTAAAAAGACCGACTTAAAAGGGTCAATTCCCTCAGCCCACTGATTTGGATTGACAGGTTGCCCATCATAATGAGCGTAAAAAATAACGGTTTTGGTAGCATTTGGCACGTTAACTTCACCAAAAACTGCGGGTGGAACGCCCTTTGTAGTGGCATCTAAAAGCTGGGTTTTAATCCCGCGAGCTTCCATCATTTTTACGATGTAGGCAGCAGTTTTCTGAATACCAATGGTATCATAAACCACATTCGGAATTGAAAGTAAACCCATAAACTCGCTTAAAAGTGCATTTTCGTTGGCTTTTCGGTAGTTACGGGCCTGCTCAATCAAAGGACTTTGAGCAGAAGCAAGGCCAGTGATAAATAATAAAGGTAATAGGTAGCGTTTCATAGGTCAGATGATTGATTTTTTAACAAACTTACTCCATTCTCACTTTTTCCCAACCTACTTCTTGGTATTTTTTAATTGCTTTTATGGTTGAATTAAAATAGGTTGTCAAATACAGGTAAAATATAGGTAATGACGATGTATATTGTAATCAAGATACAGTTAATCAATTAGTTTGGGCTTTTTTGAAGTTAAGTTACTTTTATTTAATCAGTTTGGTATTTCGAAGTGAATTTTCAATGCACATCAACACAATTCTACCGTTCATCCTTGTTTGATAAAATTCCACAAAAAGTCCTTGACTCGTATTGTTTTTTTTCATAGGTTAGATTAATGAAAGTTCTTTGAAAGAGCAGAAACAAGATATAAAATCGAAGACGTGAGCGATTGTTGGCTTTAGACCTCAGATTAACATCTTGAATCTCAGTAGTTTATGTAATTATTCACTCTAAATTAGTGTGTTATGAAGATTCATGTGCATGCAGTCCATTTCGACATCGACCCTAAATTGGTCGGATTCATCCAAAACAAATTAAACAAATTAGAGACCTTCTACGACAAATTTATTAGTGGTGAAGTTTTTCTTAAATTAGACAAAGGAGATAATAATAAAATTCACAAAAAGCACATTGAAATCAAGTTGAGTGTTCCAGGTAGCACTATTTTTGCAGAAGAAAAAGGCACAACGTTTGAAGAAGCAACCGATTTGGCTATGGAGGCCCTAAAATCACAAATCAAAAAATTTAAAGATAAAAGAAACGAGGTAGAGCATAAAAAACGAGAAATTCCAGCAGAAGAAGAAGTTGTAGAAGACGATTTCTGATAAATAGAAAAAAGGGCGTAAATCTGATTGATTTACGCCCTTTTTTGTTTTGGCTAAGTGTGGCAATTTTTCCTTGAAAAGGACTTGTGCGATAAGCCCTACTCAGTGTCTCACTGACAATTTACTTACCCGATAAATTTTTCGTTGCTCGTTGGTCATTATTAAATCTGTGTCATTTACATACGCAATGGCTTCCAATTGATTTCTACCTACTTTTATACATGATTTTGGTTTAGAAAAATCAATTTTACCTTCAGAAATCTCAAAAACATAGATTTTACCGTAAGAAAGCAGTGCAAATTCTTTTCCGTTTGGGCTAACGTCGGCAGAAGTTACTGGGCTTTTTAAGAACATACTTTGCTCGGGTAAAAGTGCATAATCGCCTGCTTTATCGGGTAAGCTATACAGCCGAGTTTGGTGCTTTCGTGACCAATCTTTCGAGAATAAATAGAGTTTTCCTCCATACCAAAAAAAAGCTTCGCAATCAAAAATCTTATCTTTGGCTGGGAAATGGTCTTGGTCGGCATAATGAAAGGTTATTTTTTCGGTTTTACCGTTTCTGAATTTATAAATCGTGAGGTCTTTGCGGTTTTGGCCATTATTACCAAAATCACCGATATAAACATTCCCTTTATTATCTTTGGTCAAATCTTCCCAATCAATATTTCGTGAATCATTCACCAAAAGGGTATCAAAAACACGGCCTTGCTCGCCAATCATGTAGAGTTCAGTATTGCCTCCACTATCGTTAATCGTCCAATAATAATTTTCCTGCCATGCTTTGGCCAAACCCGAATTTTCGTTGATACAAGTGGGCATTCTGCCTGTTTTCGTAATCTCGTATTCACTTTTTGCCTTTCGAAAACCACTTCTTTGTATTTCACTGTGGCAGCTACATGTAGCAATTTTGAGAGAAAACAAGAACATATAGAATTTATAAAGAAACATAGCAGAAGGAGTGGTTTTCTAAATCAACGAGAAAAATTTGAAATTGGCTAACAAGATAGTTAATTTTGAAAAAACCTATCAATAAAACAGCGAATTATCTCCCAAAAACTTTTTATCAAGATGAAAACATTTCAGCAGCCTTTCCCTACACGACTCGCCTACGTATTGATTTCGTTGGTGATTATCATCTATGGAATGTATATGC
>JALQYE010000214.1 GCA_023254245.1 Emticicia sp. | reverse complement strand
ATTATTCCAGCGGCTCCGAGAATTACTTTGAGTGGTGGCGTTTATGTCATTACGGGGGGTAAAAACTTCCAATGGTATGTAGCAGGAAACCCAGTTGGAGGCCAAACAACTGCAACCACTCTAAAACCAGACCTAAACGGAGTTTATACCGTAAAAGCCATTACCGATGATGGTTGTTTCAGTGCGGCTTCAAATAGCCTTGAAAACAAAATTGCAGTATTGGCCAATGAGCCAAATGAAAATATAAAAGTGGTGATTTATCCGAACCCAACGGCCGATGACCTTCGTATTGAATTACCAACGGGCGTAATCTTTAAAGAGGCAAACTTCTATTCGACAACTGGTAAAAACACTATGAGCTTTGATAAACTCACAAGCGATAATTCTGTTAATATCAGAGAATTACCTAAAGGCTTATACACGGTAAAGATTGAAACCTCACAAGGTAGTGTAGTAAGAAAAGTGATAAGAGAGTAAAATATTTTTAGTAAATCTGCGAAAACCCTGCCAATAATTTGGTGGGGTTTATTCATCATAAACTATTATAGCAATGAATGTTCAAGAAATTGACAAGCTTTTTATTAACGAAAAAGAACACCTCAATAAACTGCATCAAATAGTAGAACAGACGATTAAAGAAGAGCAACTGATTGTCAATAACCTACTTAATCCGCCCAAAGAAGTGCTATCTCGTGGGCAAGCAATTTCAGATAAAGTTGCCAGGTTTGGGGGAAGTTGGAAATTTATCATCATTTTTAGTGTTATCCTTACGGTTTGGATAATTATCAACGCAACACTTCCCGAAAAAGACCGCTTCGACCCCTACCCTTTTATTCTGATGAATCTTGTTCTTTCGTGTATTGCGGCCCTACAAGCACCTATTATCATGATGAGTCAAAACCGCCAAGAAGAAAAAGATAGAATGAGAAGCGAAAACGATTATTTAGTAAATTTGAAAGCCGAAATGGAAATCAGAAGTTTACATCAAAAAATTGACTTACTTTTGGAGGAGCAAATAAAAACCTTGTTCGATACTCAAGCCAAACAATTTGCCTTACTTGAAGAAATAAACGAACGCTTAGAAAATCATTTAAAAAATAAATCATAAAGCCTTATTACACAATTCATTAACTCAATATGTCAACCTTATCACCTATAAGAGTACTCGTAGTTGGCTGCGGAAATATGGGAGCCTCTCATGCCCAAGCCTACCAATTAATTGATGGATTTAAAATCTGCGGAATCGTATCAACAGGAAAAAGTAAAGAAGTTCTCAACGAAAAATTGGGAGGTGGCTATGCTCTCTATGCTGATTATGCAACCGCTCTTGCTGAAACCAAACCCGATGCAGTTTGTATTTCTACCTACCCTGATACCCACGAAGCATTTGCCATCATGGCTCTCGAAAATGGCTGCCATGTGTTTATAGAAAAGCCATTAGCAGATACCGTTGAAGGCTCAGAAAGAGTAGCTGCGGCTGCCAAAAAAGCTGGTAAAAAATTAGTTGTAGGTTATATTCTGCGTCACCATCCATCATGGGAGAAATTTGTTGAACTTTCGCACGAACTGGGCAAGCCATTGGTGATGCGTATGAACTTGAATCAACAAAGCCACGGCATTATGTGGGATGTGCATCGTAACCTGATGAAAAGTCTCAGCCCAATTGTTGATTGTGGCGTGCATTATATTGATGTCATGTGCCAAATGACTCGCTCAAAGCCCCTACAAGTAACGGCCATCGGAGCCAGATTGACCAATGATATTGCCGAAACTAATTATAATTACGGACAACTACAGATTCGTTTTGAAGATGGCTCGGTGGGCTGGTACGAAGCTGGTTGGGGGCCAATGATGAGCGAAACGGCTTTCTTCATTAAAGACGTAATCGGGCCAAAAGGCTGTGTATCAATCGTGGCTAAAGAAGCAGGTGGTGCAGGCAAATCAGATAATGTTGATGCTCACACAAAAACCGAATCATTGCGTTTTCACCATGCTGATATTGATGCCAATAATCAATTCATCAAACAAGATACTTGGTTTAATCTGAGCGACGAACCCGACCATCAAGAACTGTGTAATCGTGAACAACGCTATTTCTTGAAAGCCATTCAAGAAGACATTGATTTGACAGACCACGTACAAGATGCCGTAAACAGCCTAAAGATTGCCTTCGCCTGCGACGAGTCCGTACGCACGGGACAAGTAGTTTATCTCTAATTTCTTGAAGCATATAAAAAGCAAAAGTCTCGAAACAGTTTTCGAGACTTTTGCTTTTTATGAGTAGGTTTTCTAAGCGATTTTCTAAAGAAAGTTATCTATGCCCGAAATGCTCACTCATCAATAATTTCTTTAGCATTATCAAGCTTTTCCCTCATTTTTCTTAGCTTGAACTTCTGCTCTTGTATCTTTAGCCCATTTAGCCAAAGTAGCCATTCCTGCTCTTACACGAGTACCGGCAGCGTTGTTTCCTTTGTCATAAAATTTCTCAAAATCTCCTGCCAAAGAGGCAACAAGGTCAGTTAATTCTTTGTACTTATCCATAATAGAAATAAAGGTTTTTGGGTGAATATTGAAATTTTTGTTTATTAATGAATAGAACGTACTTGCAAGTTATAGATATTATAAAAAATTACAAATTTTTCACCTAAAAATACCATAAAAAACACCCTTTTTTTGCCTAAAACTAAAAAAGTCTGGCCAAAACCAGACTTTTCGTATATAGCATATCAATTTTTAACAAATTTATTAGGCTACTGCCAACGGAGCGTATTCGCCTGCTTGAAGTTTGGCTTGTACTTTCTCGAAGCAATCCATAGTATATTCAACGTCTTCGAGTGTGTGCGAGGCCGTTGGAATTATACGAAGCATAATAACACCCTTCGGAACTACTGGATAAATGATTACTGAGCAGAAAATACCCATATTTTCACGCATATCACGAATCAAATTCGTAACCGTTGGTAAATCATAACTTCCGTGTAAGAATACTGGCGTTACTGGCGAAGTAGTATCACCGATATCAAAGCCACGCTTACGGAAACCATCTTGAAGAGCCTTCACGATGGTCCAAAGATTTTCTCTAAACTCTGGGTGATTTTTCATCAACTCCAAACGCTTCATTCCACCCAATACGAAAGGCATTGGTAATGCTTTTGCATAGGTTTGTGAACGCATATTGTATTTCAAGAACATTACAATCTCTGGGTCGGCAGCAATAAATGCTCCGATAGCCGCCATTGATTTGGCAAACGTACAGAAGTGTAAATCTACTTGGTCTTGTACACCAAAATACTCAGGCACACCCGCACCTGTTTCGCCCATTGTACCGAAACCGTGAGCATCATCAACCAATAAACGGAAGTTAAATTTTTTCTTAAATTCAACTATTTTATCTAAGCTACCAACTTTACCCGACATACCAAATACACCTTCGGTAATCACCAAGATTCCACCGCCTTGCTCTTCGGCTAATTTGGTTGCTCTTACCAAGTTTTTCTCTAAACTCTCCATATCGTTGTGAGCAAATTGGTAGTAAGTACCACCCTTTGCTTTGTGCAAACGAATACCATCAATCAAGCACGCATGGCTCTCGGCATCGAACACGATAACGTCTTTTCTGTCAACAATACATTCGATTACCGACATTACACCTTGATAACCGTAATTAAGCAAAAACGAATCTTTCTTACCAACGTATTCGGCCAATTGTTTTTCAAACTGCTCGTGTAATTCGGTATTACCAGTCATCATTCTGGCTCCCATTGGGTAAGCTAAACCATATTCAGCAGCAGCGTCGGCATCTGCCTTACGAACCTCTGGGTGATTGGCTAACCCTAAGTAGTTATTCAGTGACCAGTTGAGCATTTTCTTGCCCATAAACTCCATGTGCGGGCCAAGTTCACCCGAAAGTTTTGGGAAAGAATAATAATGATGCGAATTGAGCAATTTCGCCTGCGACCCGATGGGTCCTAAATTGCTGAGAGCTTTATCGAAAATATCTTGTGCCATTTGCTATCAAAAAAATAGGTAATGAAAAATGTTTAAAATAGAAACACCTTCTAATAAATTGTACGCAAAAGTAACGTTTTTTTAGTAGGAAACCAAACGACGGTTTCTTAGAAAAATCCTATCTATACAAAATGTGCAATATTTTTACGGCATATTTAAAAAATCCAATTTGATTTTAGTGTTAATTAGTGCTAAAATAGTCAATAGACCGACAGACAGCCTACTTTATCCAAAAAACTGTTAACCGCCGATTATGGACTATAGACTGTATTTAAAAGTACAACAGAACTAAATCAATCAAAAGAACGTGATAAAGTCGATTCGTAAAGTATTAATTGCCAATAGAGGAGAAATCGCCCTTCGAGTGATGCGAACCGCTCGTGAAATGGGAATCAAAACGGTAGCGGTTTTCTCAGAAGCTGACCGAAATTTTCCGCACGTAAAATATGCCGATGAGGCCGTGTGCATTGGGCCAGCAGCCTCGAAAGAATCGTATCTACGAGGCGATAAAATCATTGAGGTAGCCAAAAACTTGGGCGTTGATGCCATTCATCCTGGTTACGGTTTTTTATCAGAAAATGCCGAATTTTCGAAAAAAGTACAAGAAGCTGGATTGATTTTCATTGGACCTTCACCAGAGTCAATCGAGGTCATGGGCGATAAATTATCGTCGAAACATACGGTTGCCAAATACAATATTCCAATGGTTCCTGGCACGCCCGATGCCATTACTGACCGTGCAGCTGCGAAAGCAAAGTCGGCCGAAATCGGGTATCCCGTTTTGATAAAAGCCAGTGCTGGTGGCGGTGGAAAAGGCATGAGAGTGGTGCAAAACGAAGCCGAATTTGACGAGCAAATGGACAGAGCCGTTGGCGAAGCGATTTCTTCGTTTGGGAATGGGGCGTGTTTTATCGAAAAATATATTACGAAGCCCAAGCACATCGAGATTCAAGTAATGGGCGATAAGCACGGAAACGTGGTGCATCTTTTTGAACGTGAATGTTCGATTCAGCGACGCCACCAAAAAGTAGTCGAAGAAGCACCTTCGGCCGTGCTTACGCCAGAAATCAGAGAAGCAATGGGCAAATGTGCCGTCGATGTGGCCAAAGCCTGTAATTATTATGGTGCAGGAACGGTCGAGTTTATCGTTGACGAAGATTTGAATTTCTATTTCTTAGAAATGAATACTCGTTTGCAAGTTGAGCACCCCGTAACGGAAATGATTACGGGAATTGATTTGGTGAAAGAAATGATATACGTAGCCGAAGGACGTGAGTTGAGTTTCAAACAAGAAGATTTAAAAATAAACGGCCACGCCATAGAAGTACGAGTTTGTGCAGAAGACCCTGCCAATAACTTCTTACCCGATGTGGGTTTATTGCAAACCTATGTGCGTCCGCAAGGTAATGGTGTGCGTGTAGATGATGGCATTGAAGAAGGAATGGAGATTCCGATTCACTACGACCCCATGATTGCAAAACTCATTGCTTATGGAAAAGACCGCACCGAAGCCATCGAAAAAATGCTCCGTGCCATTGATGAATTTAAAATTACGGGCGTAGCTACTACCCTACCGTTTTGTACGTTTGCCCTTCAACACGAGGCATTTGTCAGCGGTAAGTTTGATACTCGTTTTGTGGGTTTATATTTTACGCCAGAAGTTTTACAAAAGAAAGTTTCAACAACTGAGCTTGAAATTGCGGCAGTTTTAGCGGCTGAAATCTTGAAACGCAAACAAAATAATAGCACGACACAAAGCACGCCAGCCACCACCCAAAGTAGTCAATGGCGTAGGAATCGGGTGAGTTTGAGAAGTTAAGGTTAGCTATTTTGTGAGATAATCATTCAAAAGCCAAGCACCAATCAGAAAAACAAAAATTAAGGGAATCAAGCTAATTTTGAAGGCAAAATCATAGTTTCCATTGGAATAAGCAATCCAAGAAATAATTTAAGTAATAAAAATCGAGGTAGGAACTGCATTAAAGAACGTAAACATAAGCCACCTGTTAAAACCTGTGGTTCCGTTATCGAAGATAAAGAACGAAACATATATCAGAACTAACGATGGTATAAAGAGAACATCAAAAACGATATTGGTAATCAAGGCAGTTGTTTGCATAGTTTTCTAAGCTATTCATCAAATGTAGAGGAAATTCTTAAAATCACAATAAACCCTCACTAATTAAAAATAGTGGGGGTTTATTGTTTTTTATCTGAATCAATTGTAGCAGTTGCATTAACCTTTATCAGCAAACTCTCCGAGTTGATACATTTCGCCAATAAACATAGTTTATGATTTATTACACTTTCGATTATTCGAAGTTACCTTTCGCCCAACCAAACAAGCTAAAGCCCTCTAATCAGAAAATCCTTGACTTCTCTGTAAACAAGTTGTAAATTTACCTCATTAGTCAGCTCTCACACCCTGCTTGGGCCTCGTGCGTAGAACTGGATGTTTTACATTCAAATTCTGTACAACAATGAAAACTTACAACAATACACTCGTTTTTTTTGCAATTCTGATTGCCATCACCAATTTAGCTTATGCCGCTTACTCGTTTACAAATCTACCCGCCACTATACCAATTCATTTTGATATTAGCGGTAAACCAAACGGCTGGGG
>JALQYE010000213.1 GCA_023254245.1 Emticicia sp. | reverse complement strand
TAGCCCAATGCCGCTACAATTACGGGTAAGCTAAAAAGATGTTGAAAAGTAGTTTTTTCTTGATTCATAAATAGGTTTAGGTTTTTAATTTAATTCATGGTCGATGGCCAACGGTCCACAGAAGTATTGTGGTAAAATAGTTATCGACTGTTGACCATTAACCATGGACTTGCGAATTATAATTGCTTGATTTTAATTTTACGCCATTTTACTTTGATACCACCACCACTATGGATTTGTAAGGCAATACAGCCATCTTTCCCTCCAATTTTTTCATCGTTAAGTGTAATCATTTCAGTACCGTTTAAGTAAGTAGTTACTTGATTGCCCACTACTTTTACCGTCATTTTATTCCATTCGCCCATTTTTAAGGCTTTGTCTTTTTCGGGAGCAGGCTTAATTAACCAGCCACGTCCGTAAGATTCATAAATCCCACCTGTTGAGCTACCTGGAGGGGCAACCTCAGCTTGCCAACCTGCTATTTTCGTGCCTTCGATTGACGAATGAAAAAATACACCACTATTGCCGTTGGCTTCTTGTTTAAACTCAAGAGTAAGTTCAAAGTCCTTAAATTTTTGCTCAGTTCCTAAATAGCCATACTCTTTGTCGGGGCCACTTTCGCAAACCAGTAGGCCATCTTCTACGTACCATTTTTCGGTACCGTATATTTTCCAACCTGTTAGGTCTTTGCCGTTAAAGAGAGTTTGTTTTTTCTGAGCGAAGGTTGCTATTGAAATAGCCAATAAAATAAATAACGAGAGACTTGCTTTAAGTTTCATGTCGTGTTAGTGTTGATAGTTTGGTTATGGAAGAATTTTTTTTCTACAAAGAAAAGCGAAAATCTTTATCTTTGGCTATGATTTAAGCGAATATTCTTATTTACTCAATTTACAGAATGAATAGACGTTGTATTCAAGAAAAATTTTACCCAAATTTATAAGAAATAGCATGAAGAGAATCTTTCTATTAGTCGTTTTTTTATTGGTAGAAGGTTTTGGTTTCGCCCAAACTAAGCCAACTCAGCAGACATACGAAGGCTTTATCAACAAATTTCCAATTAGCCTTTCTTTAACATTCGATGCCAATTTGGTTTATGGAACATTGATGTATAAGCGAGTAGGGCAACCTATAAAAGTAGTGGGGTCGTTGGAAAATAATGAATTTTCACTGCATGAATTTGGCGAAAAAACCGAAATTACGGGAATTTATTACGGTACAAAAAAAGGCGATGAAATAAGTGGTACGTGGTCGAGCCCGAGTGGAAAAGAAATGAAGTTTAGTATCAAAAAAACTGCTTCGAGCGAAATTGATAAACCCGAATTAAAATCAGCTACTGGTTCGTATGCGTATAGTTTTGGCAAAGATGGTGGAACTGGCAATATGTATGTGCAGCAGGTAGCGAAAGATAAAATTATCTTGGAAATTCAAGCTGTAAAAGGCCCTCCGAGTTATAATCAGGCAATTATTGAAAAAACTTCATTGAAATTAGTTAGAAATGAAGCCATTTATGAAAATAACGAATTTGGTAAATGCTTATTGAAAATATCTTTTTTTGAGGGTGGTGCAAATATCGTTTATTTAAATGAAGCCTATGATTGTGGCTTCGGTAATGCTGCCTCGGTGGTCGGAAATTACTTTAAATTTGATGGAAAAGCTCCAAAATTTGAAAAGACCAATTGAAAAAATGGCTTTTTGATAATTTTTGCGGAGAAAATATAGATGTAAATAAATCTAAAACTTTAAAAAAGGTATCAACATAGGCACTTCTTGTTGATACCTTTTATATTTTTCTCCAAAGACTGCAAGCAGCTTTTTCTCTTCAAAATAGATTCCCACAAACAAATAAATTGTTATTGCAACGGCACTGGTCAGACTTCTTGTTGAGGCATCAGCAAGAAATATTCCCCAAACGGAAATCAAAATTCCGAAATAAATCGGGTGTCTCATATATTTCAATAATCCATCACTTTTGAACTCGCCCTGCTCTTGTTTTTTGTTGAAGTCAAGGCCACTAAATTCGAGTAAATCGTAGCCTTGTAAAGCTCGAAACACAAAAAGCACCCCACAAATAGTAATAAATTTTCCGATAACGGGTTGATAGATTGATATTTGCCAAAGCATTTCTTTTTCGGAAGAAAACTGCACAGCAAAAACTGGAATGAGTAGCACAAACGCCAATACATTATAAATGAGGCGATAAAAACGGAAGTATTTGCCCAATATTTTTACTACAAAATTCTTAAAATAATTACTTGCCATGAAACTATGTATAGCCCCATAAAGTAGCCAAGCGAAAGCCAGTAAAAGCATAAATGTAAAAATTTATTAACAAAGATTAGAAAATATCGGGAAATAAAAAAGCCCTGTTTTCATCGAAAACAGGGCTTTGAGTTGGCAAAAGATTATCGCAAATCAACAACTTCTACACCTGGGTATTTCTTTTTATCGAATGTAAATATTTTATCGTCAGCGGGGGCATTTGCCATGAATTTATCAACACGGAAAACTGTACGTTTGCCATTTTTGTCCCATACTTTCCACGATTTTACTGACTTATCTTTTTTATCAACCTTGATTTGCACCTTTGCTACTTTGCTACCTTTGTCTTCTGGCGAAAGTTCAACTACCTCGTATAATTGACTGCCTTCTTTCACTTCTTCAACAAAAACATACTTATACCCTTTTTTGTAGATAGTATAGATTTTAGTTGGAGAGAGGGCATCCATTTCCGCAGGATTGAAATCTGAAACCTGACACTCGTTGGTTTCTTTGGTATAGCTATATAGCTCTTTACCATTAGTAAATACCTCTTGACCAAGCATTTTTAAGCGAAATTTTGCTCCCTTTACGGTTACATCGCCTTTGTACGACTCAGTCAATTTAGCGTTTGTACCTTCTACTCCATAGGTAAAAGAAGCACTAAACGACTTCATTGTTTGGTACTTTTTGCTCATTTCATCTAAAATAGCTGTTGCTTTTTTGTCTTTCTGAGCCATCACCCAACTACTAACAATCAATAAGCCCGCAGTTAAAATAAGTATTTTTTTCATTTTTATAATGGTTATTTTCTTCTAATAATGGTATTAGATATATTTTTTGGGAAATGGATTAAAGAATTATTCTTCTTTTAAAACAATTTAGACGCAAAATTAATTCAATTGGTTGTTTTTAACGCAATTTTCTTAAAATTTCCTCTAAATGCTCCATGTCTTTTACCAAAACCTCACGAGCTTTGCTGCCTTCAAATGGACCAACGATGCCCGCACCTTCAAGCTGGTCAATGATACGGCCTGCACGATTATAACCTAATTTCATTTTTCTTTGAATGAGCGATGTACTGCCCTGTTGGTGTGCAACCAATAATCGAGCGGCATCATCAAACATTGGGTCGAGTTCAGAAGCATCAAATTCGGCGGTTTCTCCATCTTCATCTCCGTAGAATTCAGGTAATAAATAAGCAGAATCGTAGGCTCGTTGAGAGCCAATAAACTCACAAATATCTTCTACTTCTGGCGTATCAACAAACGGGCACTGCAAACGCACCATATCAGAGCCCATCGAGAGGAGCATATCTCCGTTTCCAACTAATTGCTCCGAACCGCCCGTATCTAAAATCGTACGTGAGTCAATTTTTGAGGTAACTTTAAACGACAAACGAGCTGGGAAGTTGGCCTTGATGAGACCCGTAATTACGTTGACCGATGGACGCTGCGTGGCCACAATTAAGTGAATACCAATGGCACGAGCCAACTGAGCTAAACGAGCAATTGGCTGCTCAACTTCTTTACCAGCGGTCATCATCAAATCAGCCAACTCGTCAATTACCAGTACGATATATGGCAAATAACGGTGTCCTTTTTCTGGATTTAATCTGCGTTGAACAAACTTGGCATTGTATTCTTTCAAGTTTCGTACACCTGCATCTTTCAGCAAATTGTAGCGGTTATCCATCTCGATACAAAGCGAGTTGAGGGTATAAACCACCTTTTTTGTGTCAGTAATAATGGCTTCTTCGGCATTTGGAAGCATCGCCAAGAAGTGTCGCTCAATTTTGTTATAAAGCGTTAGCTCCACTTTCTTAGGGTCAACCAACACAAATTTAATTTGGGCTGGGTGTTTTTTGTAAAGCAATGAAGCCAATATAACATTCAAACCCACTGACTTACCTTGACCCGTCGCTCCCGCCATGAGTAAGTGGGGCATTTTAGCTAAATCAGTCACGAATATTTCGTTTGAAATCGTTTTTCCGAGAATAATCGGCAAATCGAAGTTCGATTTTTGGAATTTATCACTCGCAATCACTGATTTCATCGTCACCATTTCACGGTTTTTATTCGGTACTTCAATACCAATCGTGCCTTTTCCTGGCATTGGAGCAATGATACGAATACCCAAAGCCGCCAAATTTAAAGCAATATCATCTTCGAGATTCTTGATTTTAGAGATACGAATACCAGCTTCAGGTACGATTTCGTAAAGCGTTACGGTCGGCCCAATCGTGGCTTTGATGCTGGCAATTCCGATTTGGAAATTCCGCATCGTTTCTACGATATTATTCTTGTTGGCTTCGAGCTCTTCTTCGGTTACTTTCGTGCCAGTGTTGCTATATTCGCTCAAAAGTGTGATTGGCGGATACTGATAATTGCCCAAATCGAGTGTCGGGTCGAACAAGCCGAAGTCTTTTAAAACTTTTTCATTGACATCATCGGTATCCAAATCATCTTCAAAAACGTCCTCTTCTTCTTCCTGATTTGTTTCGATGATGAGCGTCGGACTACCTTTGAATGGCTCATTTGGCAAAGAGTTTTTCGGTTTTTCTTCAACCTCCAACGAAAGCGTTTTTTCTTCAAAAGGCTTCGGAACTTCAATATCATCTCGATTTATTTTCAAGAAATCAATTTTGGCTTCCTCTTTCGGCACAACTGGCGGAGGCGTTGGTGTATGTCTGAAAGAATTATCTTGGGTATTTTCTTCTTCAAAAACTTCATCTTCGTCTGTTTCTACCTGCACAGCCTTGCGGATGCGTTCGGTGGCAACATCTTCACGAGGGTCACGCTTAAAGTATTTAGTAAAGAACCAATCGTCAATTTCAGTGTAGCCATGAAAGAAAATCAACCAACCTGCCAAAAGTAAAATAATGATGAATATTCCACCCCAACCCATTGCTTGTTGGAAAAACTGATTGACGGCGTAGCCCAGACCGCCACAGATTGTGCTACCCGAAGCATCAAAAACCGTAGTGAAATAGCCTAAAAAAATACTTGTCCAGATGATATAGAAAATACTCGAAACCGTAAAGCGGTTAAAGCTATACGGTAGTAGGTCTTTCTTGGTCACTAACCAATAGCCCGCCCAAGTCGTAACAGGAATCCAGCCAAAAGCCGAAAGACCGAACCACTCGAAGATAAAAAAGTGCGAGAGTTTTGCTCCCAGTAAGCCTATGAGATTAGCTGCTTTTTTATCGCCTTGCTTGATGGAAGTCCAAAAAGTACGTTGGACTACATCTTGGTCGGCATCACCTGTAAAGAGGTAGGAAACAAACGAAAGCAATAAAATTAACGAAAACAGTAATAAGAAAATGCCCAAAGCGAGTTGGTAACTCTCTTTGCTGACATTAAAATTGAGCGATGTTTGCGAACCACCACTTTTACCACTTGAGGCACCTCGTGGAGTGTTTGAGCTTTTGGGTGGTTGTTTTTTGCGAAAAGTATTATTATTATCGGGCATCGTTATGAGGTAGGAAAGCAATGTATTTTAGAGACAAATATAGTGAATTTGCATAAAATACTGTTAGAAATGAAAGAAGTTTGTATATTTTGAAAAGAAAATAGTGTGGAGGAAGTGCTTTATCTCGAAAATATTCAATTACTAATTTCTTAAACACTATTCGTGAGAATCTAATTTTTAGCATAACTGAAGTCAAAAATTTGACATTTATCAACTACTTATCTCAAGAAAATAGTGCTATTTTGAACTTCAAACCTCTTCAACCTCTTTAACAATATGAAAAAAACGCTTTCAATTTGTGGTTTTATCTTAGTTTCTACGGCAGTTTTTGCCCAAAAGGACATTCAGAAAAAGATACAAACGCAATTTATTATGGCCGAAAATGGCTCTACCATTGTGCTTGATGAAGGCTCGTTTACGTTTACGGCAAGTCTTTCGCTCGAAGGCAAAAAGAATATCACCATTAAAGGAAAAGGCAAAGACAAAACAATTTTATCGTTCAAAGGGCAGACCGATGGTGCAGAAGGAATCAGGGTTTCAAATGCCGAAAATATTACGATTGAAGACCTAACCGTGCAAGACTCAAAAGGTGATGCCGTGAAAACAATGAACGTAACGGGTATTACTTTTAGAAACGTAAAAACCGAATGGCTTGGTGAACCAAAGGCTACTAACGGTGCTTACGGACTGTACCCTGTGCAGTGCGAAAAAGTGTTGATTGAAGGTTGCGAAGCCATTGGGGCATCGGATGCAGGTATTTATGTGGGGCAGTCGAAAGATATAATTGTCAGAAAATCAAGGGCTTATCATAATGTGGCAGGAATTGAAATCGAAAACTCGCTCAATGCCGAAGTCTATGAAAATGAAGCTACCGAAAACACAGGTGGTATTTTGGTATTCGATTTACCAGATTTGATTCTGAAAAAAGGAGGCTATACGAAGGTTTACAAAAATAATATCCATCATAATAATTT
>JALQYE010000212.1:6246-6702 GCA_023254245.1 Emticicia sp. | reverse complement strand
ATTGTAAAATAACATAACATAAGAGCCACCACCAAAAGCGGCATGGAGGCTTTACGCCAAAAATTAAAGAATACGTTTGATATTGACATTTTTACTAATGTAAAATGGAAAATGTATAATTGAGAATGTATTTATATAGTTTTAACCGCCTGTTTTAGGCGATTGTTTTCGGGTGCAAAGTTAGGGCAGAGATTCGAGAGAATTAGATTTTTATTGAAAAAACTAATTTATTGTATATTTATGGCCTCATTCCGAAACCCAAGCTATGCGTTTTTTCTTGTTTTTTGCTTTTGTTTTTTGTCTTTCCTGCCAAAAAGAAACCGCTCCTAAAGATGTTTCAAGAGGAATTTATTATTGGAAGTCAACTTTCAAACTTACCGACGCCGAACGCCAAACGCTTGATTCTTGCAAAATAAAAAAACTCTATTTCAAAGCTTTTGATGTGGACTGGGATTT
>JALQYE010000212.1:0-6236 GCA_023254245.1 Emticicia sp. | reverse complement strand
ATCAGGTTTTAAAACAAAGCACTGACCAGCAATTAGATACAACAATTTCGTTTATCAATAAACACATCCGAACCGCACTAAAAAATAAAAATTTCGATGAGATTCAATTCGATTGCGATTGGACAATTTCGACCCGTGAACGGTACTTTTATTTACTTAGAGCATTTAAAAAGATTTTTCCAGAAAAACGCCTTTCGGCCACTATTAGGCTGCATCAAATAAAATTTGCCCACAAAACAGGAATTCCGCCCGTTGAGCGTGGAATGTTGATGTTTTATAATATGTCGAACTGGAAAAAAACACAGATTCGGAATTCGATTTATGACCTCGATGCAGCTTCGCAATATTTGGCCACACTCGATAAATATCCGCTCCCGCTTGATGTAGTGATGCCGATTTTTCGGTGGGCAATTATTTACCGCAATAATACTTTCTTAACCGTCATCAATAACCTTGATAATCAAGCACTTAGTCAACTAAATTTCTTAAAAAAAGACGACAATAAATTTACTGTTCGGGCTGATACTTCGGCATTCGGAATTTCGTTAAGAAGAGGCGATATGGTTCGGGGTGAGGAAGTGAGTACTGAAGAAATTATTACAGGCACAAAGACCTTACGTGAAAAAATATCAACCCAAAAACTTACCTTTGCTTTGTATCATTTAGACCAACCGAATATCACTTTTTATGGCAATGAAAAACTCGCTGAAATCTATGCTTCGTTTGAGTAATCGAACTAAATCATTCATTATTTTATTTCTGATTGCCTGCGGCCCCATGCCGTTTGACTATGATGAATTTAAGAGTTTTTTCTCGCCCGAAAGTGCGGCTAATGAAACCAAATTCCGACCTTATAATTTTACGACTCAATTTACTTACGGAAACAATTATTGGTCTGACGAAGTAGGTACAGCTGACCCCGCCCAAGCGGCTAATGTAAAAGCGTGGGCCGAATATGCGGGTGTTTCGGAGAAAGAAGTTTCGGCCGAATTATATCCAGCTTATGGAGAAAATGGCGGCACTGCTCTCAGCGGTGCTTTGCAACGAAAAGGCAAAACCAAAGCCATTGAGTATTTAGCCTTAGCCAAGGAAATTGAAGCAATTGATACGGCTTTTGATGCCCCTTATGCCGAAGAAGATACAACCAAAGTCGAGAAAGCGATTGATTATGAGGCTTTGCAAAGTAAAATTCAGTCTCAATTTGCTCAGACGAATGATGTCTTTTTGAAAGAAAGATTAGCCTACCAAGCCGTAAAAGTGGCAGATATGGCCGATAACCCAAAGAAAAGCATTGATTTATACGAAAAACTCGTAAAGCCCCTAAAAACCAAAACATTTATCAGCGATTGGGCGGCTTCTCGTATGGCGGGTGCGTACATGCACGCTGGCGATTCGACAAATGCTTATTATCATTTTTCTCAGCTTTTAGTCAATGCCCCTACTCGCCAATCGGCGGCATATTTGAGTCTGCGATACGCTTCTAAGTTTAGTGAAAATGCCATAAAATTTTGCAAAAACGATACTGAAAAGGCCAATTTATATGCCGCTACGGCCGTTTTACCCCTAAAAGATGGATTACCTTTACTTGAAAAAATCAAGGGTTTAGATACAAAAAATCCACTTTTGGAGTTTGTGATGGCTCGTGAAATCAACAAAAACGAGTATTACTTTTTCAATAATCAAGAAACCATTCAGTATGGATTTTGGGAGGTAGATTCTCTGAAGAAAGTCGAATGGAAAAGCAATGCGAAAAATTATTTCGAGCAATTATTGGCCTTTAATCTCAATGCTGCCGAAAATGAAAGTTTGAAAAATTCGCCATTTTGGTACACCGCCGCTTCGTATCTGACATTCATCGGCAAAGATTTCAAGAAAGCCGATGAATTATTGCAAAAAGCCAAGGCAATTCCGACCGAAAACCAAAGCTTGAAAGACCAAATGGCAATGCAAGAAATGATGTTGGCTATCTATGAAACGCCCGAAGTAACGCCTAAAATGGAGGCAACGGTCATGCCATTGCTCGAAAAATTTGCTCGCTCCGATAAATTCCGCACGGCTAATAATTTTAATGCCGCCTGTAAAATTTTGGCGGCTAAATATGAAGGTTTACCTATAAACGATGAATTTGCCGAAAATTTGGGCGAAAAAACAACGCTTTCGGAACCCAAAAGCACCAAATCGCTCGGTTGGTTTTCGGGATGTTTCGGTAAAAAAGATGCCGCAGAAAAAGGTAACTCGCCTTCCAACACATCGCCCGAAAATCAGGCTAAAGCTTTTATTATGAAGGTTTTGGCTTCGTATCAGCAAGCCAAACAAACCGAATACGGTGGCACGGCTTCATTCATGAGCAATACTGACCAATACAAAATCGAAGATTCGACTGCTTCAAAAACCATTGGTTATGTGATTGATTATTTCTCTAAAAAATCTACCAATGATTTTGATAAACGTTTGCAGAAGTTGGCTGGATTTGACAACGATTACCTTTACATGGTTTTAGGCCGCAGGGCTCTGGGTGAACATCTATATACACAAGCAGCAGAAGCATGGAAACATATCTCACCAAAAACTTGGCAAGCGGAGCCTTTCCAAACATATTTAGATGTAAATCCGTTTAGCTTAAACGGGCAAGGCGATGCTAACGCCAAACAAAGAGTTACGCCACTTTCATTTGCGACTCGAATGGCAGAATTGACTGAGAAAGTGAAGCAAAATCCGAATGATTATGAAAGTTGGCTACTTTTGGGTTGTGGCAGCTACAATATGAGTTATTATGGTAATAGCTGGATTTTACTGCGTCGTGGTTGGAGTAGCATGGATGTCATTAACGAACAAGATGATTATTATTCGTACGAGAAAACGCTCTTTTATTTCGATAAAGCTATGCAAACTGCTCCCAAACCTGAGCTTGCCGCTAAGGCTTGTTATTTGGCAGCGGCTTGTCAGCAAATTAAATACAATGCCATTGCTCTGAAGCTCAATGATGGCATTTATTTGCTTCCAGAAGACGAAATGAAGAAAAAAGAAGCCGAAAACAAAGAAATTTTGGCGAATTTGAAAAAGGATAAATATTCTACTTACTTCAATCTTTTAAAGACAAAATTCGGCAGCACTGCTTACGAAGACCAACTGATTGAAGAATGTAGCACTTATAAAGATTATTTAGCAGGAAAATAGTTGTTCCCTTCGGCTTCGCTCAGGGAACAAAATTTTTAAAGTAGCTGTGGCACACTTTTGAAGTGTGCCACAACTTTTCTAAAGTAAAACAATGAAAATATACACAAAAACAGGTGATGCTGGCACGACTTCGTTGGTTGGCGGTACTCGAATCAGCAAAGCAGATTTGAAAATCGAAACTTACGGAACGGTCGATGAACTAAATTCTTGGATTGGGCTCGTACGTGACCAAGCAATCAACGAATCAAGAAAGGATGTTTTGAAAGAAATCCAAGACCGATTATTTACGATTGGTTCTGATTTAGCGTCTGAACCCGAACAAGTGCGGAGAAAGAAAATTCCTAACCTTTTGGATGAGGATATTGAGCTACTCGAAAAACAAATGGATTTGATGGATGCCGAAATTCCACCACTCAGAGCGTTTGTTTTACCAGGTGGACACCAGTCTGTTTCATACACGCACATTGCTCGCACGGTTTGTCGCCGAGCTGAGCGTTTAGGCATCCGACTTTCGCACGAAGAAGAAGTTAATCCACTGATTATAAAATACTTAAATCGTCTTTCAGATTACCTTTTTGTACTTTCTCGAAAAATGACTCAAGAACTCGGCAGCGAAGAAGTAGCGTGGAAACCACGAGTTTGAAACTGGTTTATTGGTTACTGGAAATTAGTCGTTGCGTTTTTTTCAGCATAAAAAAAGATGCAAGTCGCCTTTCGGACAACCTGCACCCCGTATAGAAACGCTCAGTAGCGAGGAGTAAGCCTCCTCCGCTACTTTGCCAAGACTACTCGCTTACGAATGCTAATTGGCTGTAATTAATACACTTCACACCTGAACTCGTATAGTCTAAAATCTTGCCCGTAGGCTTATCAAGCTTCCAAACTTTCACTATTTTTGTTAGGTACTTCTGAGGCTCAATAACGGCCAAAGCAAAAAGTGTTGGGTCGTTTTTACCATTTTGCGAACACCCTTTTACCGAAACACAGTGATAAAACTCATTGAATTTCGGAATCTCTTTTATATCAATTACCCTTAGCTGAAAATCATCCGAATAATTTTCGGAGTTTTCAAATTTTGATAAAAAAAGAAAATGCTTGTCTTCCTTCTTCATTAGGGCGATTCCATAATGAAGGTTAATCATATTGCTATTTACCTTCGTCAACTCTCGCAACTCTCGATAATCTTTATACCGAACGCCCAAATATTGATTTCTCAAATTTGTATTATTTTGAGATTGTGCAAAAATATCACTCACCAAAAACAGCATAGAAATACCCAACACTACGCACTTTTTAATCATTTCTTGCTATTTTTTTAATGTTTTGGGAGCAATTACTATCTTATCAAGAAAAAGCATTAAATTTGCACTTTCAATATTTACGGCTCGCAGCTCAAAACTTGGCACGGGCATCAAACATATCTGTATTAGTAATACTGCAAAAATCATTCCAAAATGACCAAGAAAATCAAATCGGCACTTATTTCGGTTTATTACAAAGACGGTTTAGATAAAATCGTACAGTTGCTTCACGAACACGATGTTCAAATTTTTTCGACTGGTGGAACACAAAAATTCGTTGAAGATTTGGGCATTCCAGTAACGGCCGTTGAAGACCTTACAAGCTACCCTTCCATTTTTGGTGGACGTGTAAAAACGCTTCATCCGAAAGTATTTGGTGGCATTCTTTACCGCCGTGACAACGAAGGCGATGTGCAAACGGCTGCTCAATTTGAGATTCCGTCAATCGACTTGGTGATTGTTGATTTATACCCATTTGAAGAAACGTTGGCAAGTGGAGCTGCAGAAGAAGATATTATTGAAAAAATCGACATCGGTGGTATATCGTTGATTCGTGGAGCGGCCAAAAACTTCAATGATGTATTGATAGTTTCGTCACGTGACCAATACGATGATGTTTTTGAGATTTTGAAAGAAAAAGATTGTGCAACTGACCTTGCTGACCGCCGTCGTTATGCCAAAGAAGGTTTTCAGATGAGTTCGAGCTACGATACAGCTATTTATAATTACTTTGCTGATGATGTTTATACTTCAACTCAAAGCTTTGATTTATTACCGAAAAAAGTGCTTCGTTACGGCGAAAACCCGCACCAAGCCGCAACTTTCTACGGTGATTTAGATGCGATGTTTGAGCAAATTCACGGGAAAGAATTATCCTACAACAACCTCATGGACGTAGAAGCCTGTGTGCGTTTGATGGATGAATTTACGGAAACTTCATTTGTAATCGTGAAGCATAACAATGCTTGTGGCGTAGCTACTGCCCCAACGGCCAAAGAAGCCTACGTAAATGCTTTGGCTTGCGACCCTGTTTCAGCTTTTGGCGGCGTAATCATTACCAATGCTAACGTTGATTTGGCAACTGCTGAGGAATTACACAAGCTTTTCTTTGAAATCCTTATCGCACCAAGTTTCGATGCTGATGCTTTAGAAATTTTGACAAAGAAAAAAGACCGTCGTTTATTAATCAGAAAGCCAGTTGAGGTTAGCAAAAAACAATTCAAAACGCTTCTAAATGGAGTTTTGGAACAAGACAAAGATAATTCGATTGAAACGGCTGAAAACTTCACGGTAGCTACCGAAAAAGCTCCTACGCAAGAAGAAATTAAGGCTTTAGAATTTGCTTTGAAGATTTGCAAACACCTAAAATCTAATAATGTGGTATTGGCAAAAGATGGCCAGATGTTGGCTTGCGGAGTTGGACAAACTTCACGTGTCGATGCCTTAAAACAAGCCATTGATAAAGCAAAAACTTTTGGTTTTGACCTTAACGGAGCAGCCATGGCTTCGGAAGCGTTCTTCCCATTTGCTGATTGTGTAGAAATTGCTCACCAAGCGGGTATCACAACGGTTGTACAACCAGGTGGCTCTATTCGTGATAAAGATTCGATTGACTATTGCAATGCAAACGGGCTTTCGATGGTTATGACTGGCGTGAGACATTTCTTGCACTAAGAGATATTTTTGTTAGTGGAAAGCGAACTATTCGGTGGATGGTTCGCTTTTTTTGTGGGGATTTTAACAAAGATTGCCTCTAAT
>JALQYE010000211.1 GCA_023254245.1 Emticicia sp. | reverse complement strand
CGGAACCTTTGCTCCATTACAGTCACTCTCTACATTGAATGGTTCTAATCCTAATGGTACTTGGACTTTAATTGCTGCCGACGCCTTTAATATTGACCCTCTTTGTGTAGAGAGTTTTTCAGTGACGGTTCTTACACCTGGTTCGGGAGCTAACAGTACAATAACATGGTACAGTAGTGCTACTGGAACGACTGCTGTCGGTACAGGTTCAGAGTATATTCCGACAGATACAGCCCCTGGTACCTATATTTATTATGCAGAAGCAAGTTGTAGCGGCCTTGTTGGGTGTGCCACAAGTATCAGAAAACCTGCATCGCTTACTATTTCTCCTCTGAATTGTTTATCAGTTGGTGGTTCGGTAACGTCAGATGCCAGTGTATGTGCAGGGACTAATTCTGGAACTTTAACCCTAATTGGATATACTGGAACAATTGTACGTTGGGAATCTTCCACAGATAATTTTGTGAATACAAGTTCAATTAGTAATACAACAACTTCATTAACGTATAGCAATCTTACACAAACAACTAAATATCGAGCAGTTGTGAAAGATGGAGCATGCCCAGAAGTAGTATCTTCAGCTGCCACGATTACAGTTATTACAGTTACTGCAACAGCAAATAATACAGGACCTTATTTAACAGGGCAAACTATCCAGTTAACTGCTACTGGTGGAAACTCGTACAATTGGACTGGGCCTAATAGTTTTTCAAGTACAGTCAACCCAATTAGTCGCACGAATGCTACTCTGGCTATGGCAGGAGTTTATACCGTTGTGGTTACCCAAAATTCATGTACAGCATCTGCTACTACTGCCGTAATTGTAACCGAAAATAATCCTTGTTTATCGCTCGTAGAATATGACTATGTTCAAGCAGGAAACCCTTTTGTTTATAAATTTCCATTGGTAAATAATATGGTGATTGCCGAAGTACCTGAGCAAACTTCAGTTCTGGTTAATCCAATTTGCCCGTCAGTGCCGATTGAAAGTTTCAGAATGAAAATTACGGGTTTACCGTATCTGCACGAGGTAATTGAAAATATACCATTATTTGCCTTGTTTAATAATACAGGAAATGATGTATTAGGAAGAAACCTAAGCCCAGGAAACTACACTCTAACGATAACTGGCTATAGCCAAGATAATGGGCAAGGCAATGTAGTTTATGGGCCAGTAGATACTCAATTTACGATTGTGGCCAATAATGCCAGCATTTCTACACCGACTTTCACCATCAACTCGTTATGTGCAGGAAGTACGTTTAATGTGAATTTTACGACGGTCGGAGCATTCAATCCTGCCAACCAGTTTGATGTACAGTTGTCTGATGCTAATGGCACATTTGATAATCCAGTAATTATCGGTAGCACACCAGCGGCTGGAGTTGCAGTTTGTACGATACCTATGAATATTGCCGTTGGTTCAAATTACAGAATTCGGGTGGTTTCTACCAACCAAACGCTAACAGGAACAACCAATGGTTCCAACTTAAATGCGGTTTCGGCTTCATTAAACTTGGTTAGCCCGACCAATGATGTTTCGAGTGGAACCTCAACTAAGCAAGCAACTCAAAGCATAACAGCAACGAATAAAATCTCCTCGCCAGCCAATACGATTTATAAAGCAGGAAATTCGATTTTATTGAATGCTGGATTTCAAGCTACTTCGAGTTCAGTTTTTAAGGCTGAAATTGGGGGATGCAATTGATAATCAGTACTTTATGTAAAATAAAAAAGGTTTGATGCTTCAAAACATCAAACCTTTTTTTATAATTATGACTTTTAAAATCAAACGCCCCATTTTTCTGGGTTACGTCTCCATTTTTTCAAGGACTCTAACGAATCAGCTGAGATATAGTTTTGTGCAATTGCTTGGTCGATGAGTGCATTGTAATGGCTCAATGTAACCAATTTTACGCCTTTATCAGCAAAGTTTTTATCAGCAACTTTAAAACCGTACGTGAAAATAGCCACCATTCCAACTACCTCAATTCCTGCTTCACGCAGAGCATCTACGGCTTTTAATGAACTTCCGCCTGTCGAAATTAAATCTTCGATAACCACAACTTTTTGGCCTTTTTCAATACGGCCTTCAATCTGATTTCCCATGCCATGCTCTTTTGGTTTTGGGCGTACATAAGCAAAAGGCAAACCAAGTGCATCTGCCACCAATGCCCCTTGTGGAATACCCGCCGTAGCTACTCCAGCTACAAGTTCGGCATCTGGAAAATGTTTTTTGATGGCTTTTGCCAATGATTTCTTGATAAATGTACGTCCTTCAGCAAACGAAAGCGTTACACGGTTATCGCAATAGATGGGTGAATTCCAACCTGAACTCCACTTAAATGGTTGTGTTGGGCTTAATTTTACAGCTTTTGTTTCTAATAATAAAGAAGCGATTTTTTGAGATACGGTCATAGATATTAACACCCCCCCGCCCCTAAAGGGGAGCTAAAATAAAGGTAATCCTAACAGAGGCAATTTAAAGTGGAACTCAATTTTTACATTCAACAAGTAAAATTATTTTTATTCCCCTTTAGGGGTTAGGGGTTATTCTTTTTCCTTTTTCTTCAATAAAATCTTATCAATACGGTTTTTGTCCATATCGACAATTTCAAATTCGTAGTCTTCCCACTCAAACTTATCGCCAGTGTCGGGAATTTCTTGCAAGATATGGAGAGCAAAGCCACCCAGTGTATCGAAACCTGTGTATTCTTTACGATTATTGATTACGACCTCAAACTGATTCAAAAAGTCATCGAATGGGAGCGAGGCATCAACCAAAAAGCTGCCATCTTCACGCTCAACTACTTCATATTCAAATTCATCATCCATCGAAATATCGCCTACCAACGCATCTAAAATATCATTGAGCGTGATAATTCCCATCACGCTGCCGTACTCGTCTAAAATAATACCCATGTGGATACGCTCCTCACGGAATTTTTCGAGTGCCTGATACGCTTGGTTGTTTTCTGGTATAAATAATGGCTCTTTACCGAGGTCTTCGAGATGCTCCAATTCAGTAGCTAAATCTTTTCCAAGTAAATCCTTGATGTACAAAAGCCCCGTGATATTATCAATGCCATCTTTACAAATTGGGTAAACAGAATGCTTGGTTTCGATAATTTTCTCAATATTTTCCTGTACCGAATCTTCTAAATCAAGATAAGTCAAATCACTTCTGTTTGTCATCAAGGATGTGATTTTTCTATCGCCTAAATGAAATACATTCTGTACAATTTCTTGTTCAATTTCATCAATTGCTCCACCCGTTGTACCTTCTTGAATCATTGATTTGATTTCTTCTTCAGTAACCGAGCTATCAGAAATTTCGATACCTAAAAGTTTGATTATCAAATCGCTACACTGAGTTAAAAGCCAAATAAAGGGTGACGTTACTTTCGACAGAATATTCATCGGAGCCACCATCACCTTTGCGATTGCTTCAGGGTTTGACATTCCGATTCGTTTCGGAACTAATTCGCCTAAAACTAATTGGATAAAACCGATGATTAATACTACTAAGCCAACCGCTATGTTATCGGCGTATTTTAACTCAAGGCCAAGACCCATAAGAAAGTTTTGAATGCCGATGGTGAGTGTATCACCCGAGAAAATACCCGTTAAGATACTGATGAGTGTGATGCCGATTTGGACAGTTGAAAGAAAGCGATTAGGAGAGTTTGCGAGTTCGAGAGCGGCTGTTGCCCTGCGGTCACCGTTTTTGCTGGCTATTTCAAGTTTAGTTTTTCGGGAGGAGATTAGGGCAATCTCCGACATGGAGAAAATACCATTAAGAATTACTAAAAAAAGGATTATTAAAATTTCCATTTAAAGTTTTAAACCCTCAATTACTGGGGTTTGGATGATTATTAAGATGCAAAATAAAATATTTTAATCAGAATTTACGCAAAAACAATATTATAATTTTTTTATCACTCTAATTACTTCCAAAAAAATTCCGAACTTTGCCACTTAATCAATCTTTTTCGAAAAACCTCATGGTTATTTTTATTGACGATAAATTAGTTAGGGTAATAAGTGCTAAAAAGTTTAAGCATCTGCATGGTAATGATTTTGATGTAATGATTGATGCTCGTTTGGAAACGCTGAATCCCAAAAAACTACAAGGTCATGTTATTATTTTAAACGCAGCTGAAACTACGGTTGATAAATTTTTTAAATTAATTCAACAATCGAAAGAGCTTGTTTATCAGTCAGTTACCTTAGTGGTTGAAAATAAACCAGCCATCGAAACACAAATAAAGAATTTTTATAAAGTAGTGAAAGCCGCTGGTGGAGTAGTGTTTAACGAAGAACAAAAAATTTTGATGATGTATCGCCTCGGGAAATGGGATTTGCCAAAAGGTAAGCGAGACGACAACGAAAAAGCTAAACAAACTGCTGTGCGTGAAGTAGAAGAAGAGTGTGGCATAAAGGTAAAATTGAGCGAAAAACTTTGTACTACGTGGCACACCTATACAATGGGCACACGCAAGATTCTGAAACGAACCAAGTGGTACAGAATGAATTGCACTGACGAATCGAAGATGCAGCCACAGACTGAAGAGGGCATTGAAAAATTGGAATGGATGACCGAAAAAGAGGTACAAACCGCCTTGCTAAATTCATACAGTTCAATCCGTTATGTGATTGACCAACTCAAAGAAAAACATGAAACTACAGTACAGTAAATTCGTTTTTGGGCTGCTTTTGATGCTTGGTTTTACGGAAAGTAACGCTCAAAATTCCTGTCAGCCGAGTTCGTTTTTATTGACACCTACTACCCAAAATCGTACGATTGAGTGGCAGAAATTTCCAGAATTTAGCTTGCCGTTTTCAATCGTTTACGGTGGTCCACGCTTTGGCGATGCTCAGAAACAACCACTCAAATATGGTTTTAGTCATTTATCCACCTCTGATGGTGGTGATGCCGATTTGCCAAGAAATCAGCGTGCGGCGGTTTGGTACGGAACTGGTTATCCGTCGGCAAATCAGCCGTGGGAAACAATCAAAAGCCCGTGGGGAAATAATATAGAATTGTATAAAAACAAGTGGCGAAATGATATGTCAGATTTTGCCAATGCCTATTCGAGTTCGAGAGGAACGGGCATTGCTGACATTGATTTATTCGTACCAGACATTGAACTTCAAATAAAATCGAATGATTCGATTCTGAATCTTAGGAATCACCCAACAACGCCAGTTGCCTACCGAAGTCTTGATAATCAATCGTTTATTTCTCAATACAAAAAAGATATTCAAGCATTATACGGACAAGCCTTTATTGAAACCAAGAAATATTCAACCCCAACTACCAAAATAGGAGGCTATTCGGATGCTCCGATTTTGAACACTTACATTAATATTGCAGGAAATTCTTGGCAAAAATGGACTTCTGATGTTTCGTTGTTGAATTATATTAATTATGATTTTTCTAAGAATGCTATCGGAGGAGTTGCCTACGATAATCAAGATTTTTATAGTCCAGCCGCCTATTACTATTACGATTTTCCAAGTCCGCTTGCACCTGATTATTTGGCCTATCTCTTATTTCAAATCGAAGTAAATCGAGCTTGGACGAGTAAACCAATTATTCCGTTTGTTTGGCTACGTTTTAGTTACACCACGCAGTTTGTTAAGAAATTTATTCGACCGTTTATGGCCGAGGCAACGGCAATTTTTCCATTCTTTTCGGGAGCAAATGGCCTATGGCTTTGGGATGACCCTGGTACTTTCTCGAATAATGAAAATTATGCCACCTATGAGCATTTTATCAATGGTTTGTACCGACTTTCGCAGTATAAAGAGATGTTTACGGGCAACTATGAACTGGTAATACAGACCACCGCCCGTGAGTATGTAGATACCCGAAAACCCATTTGGCGAGCCGTAGCTAAAGGAAATAATTTGCTGGTTGTTGCCCATAACCCTTACGCCAAAGACGAAAACGAAGTCGTGACTGTGGAAGTAGCCTACAAAAATTATCGCCAAAATATCACCCTCAAAGGCTACGAAGTTTTTTTATGCAAGTTTGATATGACCTTGCTCGCAAACGAACCAACCATTACCAATATTGAAGTTTCACCAAACCCCGCTTCTGACCAGATTCAAATCAAAATATTTAGTACAAAAGAACAACAAGCTCCTGTTGAAATCTTTGATATAACTGGCAAAAAAATGATACAAGAAAAAATGAGTTTATTGCAAGGAGAGAATAGTAAGTTGCTGAATATTAGTGGTTTATCGAGTGGTATTTACTTTTTGCGAGTTTTGAGTGAGAGTAGGAAGATTGTGGTGGATTGAGTATAGAATTATAGACGTAACTTTAGAGTGTAATATTTCTGAGGGAACGAATAGGGAAAGAAAATTTCACACATACATGTACATTCTCAATGATACTTGACAAACCTATAGCTGCAAAAATTATCTTTTCACTAAAAAATATTTGTGATTCACTCGTGGATTTTTTAGGGTTTTCTACCTTATTATACCACAAAAACTTAATATTTGATGAACCGAGAGAGCTACGGATTAGTAAGAATGGATTTTTTAGTTCCCTCAGAGTCTCCCGAAGGCACGTAGGGGACTCTGAGGGCGAGGGTCTATGCGAAAAAGGAGTGTAAAATATTTATCTAAAAATATAGACCAATGTCTCAGAGTCCCGTGAAAAACGGAGACTCTGAGGAAACACAGGATGAGATATGAAAAAGAATTTTCCTTACTTTATCGCTGCATTTGTAATAAGTAGTGTACTTATACATCAGTGCTTTAATGAATCTAAGATAAGTGATTGTAGTAGAATTACAATCGCTATAATTACGGGTAAATCAGGAAGTTTTAGTACAATAAAAACATTAAATTATGAGTATACATGTAATGTTAAGGTTATTTTTGGAGCTGATGGAGAAGGTA
>JALQYE010000210.1 GCA_023254245.1 Emticicia sp. | reverse complement strand
ATTTGCTTTCTCCTAACTTCTTGATTATCAATATCCAACACATCAATAATCGTTTCGGTATCGGTTTTATATTTGTTTACTCCCACAATTATATCTTTCCCCGAATCAATTCTGGCTTGTTTTCTGGCAGCCGCTTCTTCGATTCTCATTTTGGGTAAACCCGTTTCTATTGCCTTGGTCATTCCTCCCAAAGCTTCCACTTCCTCAATCAAAGCCCATGCTTTTTCTACCAATTCTTTGGTCAGGTATTCTACATAATACGAGCCACCCCACGGGTCAACTACTCGACAAATTTCGGTTTCGTGTTGAATATATAATTGGGTATTTCGTGCAATCCGAGCTGAAAAATCGGTTGGAAGTGCAATGGCTTCATCCAATGAATTGGTGTGTAAAGATTGCGTATGCCCCAAAGCGGCAGCCATGGCTTCAATTGTGGTTCGGGCAACGTTATTGAATGGGTCTTGCTCAGTCAAAGACCAACCCGAAGTTTGGCAGTGCGTACGCAAAGCCAACGATTTAGCAGTTTTCGGATTAAACTGCTTCACGATTTTTGCCCAAAGCAAACGCCCTGCTCGCATTTTGGCAATTTCCATGAAATGATTCATGCCGATTCCCCAAAAAAACGACAAACGTGGGGCAAAACTATCAATATCCATTCCTGCGGCAATACCCGTTCGGATATATTCCAAACCATCGGCAAGTGTATAGGCCAACTCTAAATGGGCGGGTGCTCCTGCTTCGTGAATATGATACCCCGAAATCGAAATTGAGTTAAATTTCGGCATGTATTTAGAGGTATAAGCAAAAATATCTCCCACGATTCGCATCGAGAACGCTGGTGGATATATGTATGTATTTCGCACCATAAATTCTTTCAGAATATCATTTTGGATAGTTCCAGAAAGTTTTTCGGGCGAAACGCCTTGCTCTTCGGCCGCTACAATATAAAATGCCATGATGGGCAAAACGGCTCCATTCATGGTCATGGAAACCGACATTTCATCGAGCGGAATTTGGTCAAAGAGAATTTTCATATCTTCAACTGAATCAATGGCCACTCCTGCTTTTCCGACATCGCCCGTTACACGTGGGTGGTCAGAATCATAACCTCGATGCGTTGCTAAATCGAAAGCTACGGAAAGGCCTTTTTGGCCAGCCGCTAAATTTCTACGATAAAAAGCATTCGATTCTTCGGCGGTTGAAAAACCAGCATATTGCCGAATCGTCCAAGGTTGCATCACATACATCGTACTGTATGGCCCACGCAAAAAAGGCGGAATGCCTGCCGAAAAATGTAAATGTTCAGCCGATTCAATATCTTTTGCAGTGAATCTTGGTTTTACATTGATTCCTTCAGCCGTACGAAAATAAGTCGAAGCTGTCGATTGGGTTTCGTTAGTAGGAAGCGATGTGCTTGACTCTAAGGATATTTTCGAGAAGTCTGGTTTCATTGATGAAAGAAGCAATTATAAACCGAATGATTTTTCGGTTCATATTTCTAAGCAAATTTACCCAAGAAATCAGATTAGTCCAGTATTTTCTTGCTAAATTAAAATAGTAGTTTTAGTCAAGTGTCGATAGTCTACAAATACACAGAAAACAGACATCAAACTGGTTAGCAATTCACAAAAAAAGCCTACCACTAATAGCAGCAGACTTTCTGAATAAAAAAAGTAGATTTGTTTCAAAAGCTTTAGTTATAAATCAAAGATTTTTCGTTGAGTGAGTTATTATTCATCTTAGGTAAATCTTTCAAACCGAATACGCCACGTTCTTCCCAAGCATCGAGCCAGTTAGTAATTGTACCACGGCTTACTTCAAAAATATCAGATAAAACAGTTACATTATAACCTTTGTAACTCAATAAAATAGCTTTTGCTCGTTCACGTTCACGATAATTACGACTGCGACGTGAAACTTCTCTTAAATATTCAACCTGTTCTTCAGTTATCTTTCTTACGTAACGCATTGTTCTCAAGTTTAAATACGTTTTTTCATAATTTTTTGTCTCATAGGTACTCTGTATTTAATAAGACGATAGATTATTTAGAAACGCTGTGAGAAAATTAATTTATTTTTTGAGATACGTTTATTTAAAAGAAAAGGTTGATGATTTTTCATAAAAAAGCCCGATTAGTATAAATATCTAATCGGGCTCGTACTTTCTTGTTCTTAATCATGGCCTCGTATAACTCACAGATAACTCTGATTTTGCCAAAGTCGTTGCTTTTATGGCATCTAAAACTACATCCATCGTTACTTTAGTGGTAGAAGCGGGTATAACTGGCTCGGCCGAAAGTGCGTAGGCCGTAATAACATAAATCTTTGCTCCTGGCCCTTGCGAACATGGTGGTGTATAGCTATTTTTCCCATTTACGGTATTTACGCCAAACGAACCAATGCTTGTATTGTTTTCAGGCAGAGAAGTTACCGTTGATGGTAGCTTATACACCACATAATAGACGTGTTTGTCGCCCGTAGGTGGAATATGATGCATCAACACGGCGAAAGATTTTGTGCCAGCGGGTGCATTTTTCCATGTTAGTGGTGGAGCAAAACTTTGGCCATCGCAGGTATATTTTTTGTCTAAAACACCATTCACTACTCCCGAACTTTCTAAGGTAAAAACTCCAGTATTGGTTGGTGTTTCTACGGCTTCTTCTTTGGCACAATTCATCAAAAAAAGGCTAAAAAGAGCTATTATGAGCTGCATTTTCTTCATGGATTCTTATTTTTTAGTGTATTGGGTTGTTGTTGATTTGCCATCGGTGCCGATAAATGAGAAGCTATAAACACCTTTGGAATCCCAAGCATAATTTACATAGGCTTTTTTTTCATCAAGTGTATATTCAAGCGAATAGGCGTTTGTCCCAGTGGCTTTAAAATTTGTAATGCTCGCCCCTTTCAAGGCAGTTAAAGCTGGACGAACTCCTGTTGATTTTGCCTGTGGCAATATCTGATTTTCGGGGGCTGGTGTACTTGGGTCGAGGCTTACTTTTCCACGCATGGCAGCCATAAAATACGGATATTTCATTTCGGCGTGATAATGATAGGTAGTATTGTAAGTATGTCCGTGGTACTCATCTAATGTTTTCATGGTTGTACCATCTGGTTCTTTTGAGCCGTAAATAGCAAACCCATCAAGAGCCATGGCTATCGGGTTGTTACCAGCCGTGGCCTCAAAATGTAGCGGGGCAATATGGTAATGATAATCGTCGGCACGACCACAATGTCCACCCCATTGGTCAAGCTCACCAATCACAAAAGCATCTTCGCCACGATTATTGAGTGGATTGAAAATCGGAATACCATTGGGAGCAATGGCTACTGCTCCTTTCATGAAATTGGTTTTCAGGCTCAACGGCGAAGCGGCAAATTCGGGTTTAAGCGGAATCGACCACGCATTTGAGCCAGTGTAGCCCTGTGGAATTGGCACTTGCTGCTGCCAGCTCGTAATACCCACCATCATGTTATGGGTTTGCGGAATGCCTTCGGTTTCGACATAAAAATAGGTATCATCAAAACGTGTTTTTACTTCTGATTTATACGGACTAAAAACCTTTTCGATAAAACTTGGGTCGGTTTTACTTAAAGTTGGAGTAGTATTGGTTGTGGTATTGGTAGGCTCGGCTTCGTTAGTTTTGCACGCATAAAAAAACAACATAAAACTCCCTAAAAGATAAGCCACTTTGGGGTTTTGCTTTCTTAGCATAAGCAATAAAGCAAGAGCAGCAACCAAAATCAAGCTATAAAAAAACTGGTATTCAGTTGTTTTTGTATGTGTAGCTAACTTCTTGGCTATCTGATTTTCTGTATTTATTTGCTTCAAAAAAGCGATTTTCTTACTGAGTGAAGTTTGATTTGAAAACGAAAAATCATTCAAATCTGCCGAAATAATTTTACCGTTTTTTTGTTCGATAAAAACCTTTCCATCTCGTTCCATCAAAAAATGACCTTCTACTTGCTTACCCATGATTGTATAAATCACACTTTTTGTGTTTGAATGCTCTCCTACGTGGGCAAGCAACGAGCCTGAATGTGCCAAAATGAACAAAATCAGGCAATATTTTATCAATTTCATAAGGAATTTGGGTGATTAGATTTGATTAGTGACTGACAACTATTTTTCTATTGAACTGGTATTTTTCATTGACGATATTGAGTAAATAAACTCCATTAGGAAGGTTTCTTACATCAATTTCATCGTTTTCATACGTTTCTGATACAACTTGCCCTTTCATGTTGGCTAATCTGATTTTATAATTAGTCATCTTTTCGAGAAACTCCACTTTCACATAATCTTTGGCGGTATTTGGGTAAATTTTCACGTATCCTTTTTCTGCTATTTCTTTCAAGCCTGTTACTACATTAGGTGTAATTGTGTAGGAATGTGCCACATCCATATTTTTCCGGGTGTTGTTTTCTTCTGTTGGCAAAAAAGTTTTTACGTACTCCACTTTCACGTTTTCGGGCGAAACTGTTACCATCAAAAAGCCTCTACTGGCAAGCAATACACCATCAATATAGCCATATTCTAAGCCCGTTACACTCGAAATATTTCGGGCTGAAGGCTGCGGAACTTCCTGATAGACAATGCCTTCTTTGTCTTGTTTCCCATAAAAATGGTCATGCCCGTGAAAGAAAATCGTAGCATTGGATTCCTTCAATAATTCATGAACAGGCTTACCCCAATTCGGGCGATTAGTATCGAATCCGTAACTACCATCAGCATTCTTTCCACCGAGTTCAAACAAATGAGCTACTTCTGTGCCACCACGGGCTTCTGTTCCGCCGCCACCGATTAGCTGATGAGCAAATAAGAATTTGTATTTCGATTTACTTTCGGTCAAGGTTTTCTTCAACCAATCATACTGTGTTTTTCCTAACGTCCAGCCCCAATCTCCTTTTTTAACGGTGTACCAGTAAGGGTCAAGAATAATGAACTGAGCATCGCCCCAAGTGAAAGCGTAGTAGTTTTCACGTAAACCAACCAACGGTTCGGCAACTTCACTACCCGTATAAAAATTATTGGGTGAAGGATTGGGATAATACAGTTTTCGAGTGTTGGTAGCCAATACGGGCAGCGAGGTTGGCGTATTGTTAGAAACAAAACTGTATTCGCCCTCGTGATTACCAAGTGCTAAAAACAACGGAGCCGAATGACACAAAGCCCCAAAATAGGGTCGAAAAAGAGCGGTTCGTTTGGTTATTTCTTCTTGGTTTTTTGTGGTGAGTTTATCATTCATGAAATTATCGCCGAGGTCAATCATGAAATCTACTTTTTTGGCCAACATATTTCTCATGGTTAGCGTAAGCGACTCAGGAATAGAGTTTTCATCGAGATGAGGGTCGGCTTCTACCGCAAACGAAAATGTATTACCCGCAGGGCGAGGCATTTGGAATGTATGTTCGAGCCCCATCACAAAACTTGTACTCGTACCCGATTTATACCCCATTCGATAGTAGTATTTTGTATTGGGTTTTAACTCATTGAAATCGATTTCTTCTGGTACGTTGGCCACCAGTTTATACGTATTGGTTTTAGTGGTGTATTTACCCGTTTCGGTGCCATATTCCCAATAAACATCCGTATTGGTATCGAACAAAACACTCATTGTTATACTCGTGCTGGTTGGTCGGCCCAAGATTTCAGTAAAATTCTGAGCCAATAGCTGATTTGAAACACCCCAAAGAAAAATATAAGTTAGGAGACGTTTTAACATGATAGGCTTTTTTAGTGGTTGATAACTACTTTTCGGAGAGCTTTTTTCTTGTCGGTTTCAATTTTCAGAAAATACGTACCGCTTGCTACCTGACTCACATCAATTTCGTTTGATTGCGACTGCACGATAGACTGACCAATAAAATTGATAAGCGTGAGTCGGAACTCTCCAACGTTTTCTAAAAACTCCACCTTAATTTTTTCATCACTTGGATTGGGGTAAACTCTCACAAAATCATTTTGTGTAGGTTCATCGGCTAAAACTACGTTTCCGCCACCACCTCCACTTCCTCCTCCATTACCTCCACCTGTTCCACCACCAGTACTTGTGTACGAAAAAATATTTCCCATACTTACCCCTTTTGTAAATTTACCATCAGCTCCAACGGTATATGAGTAAGCTATTTCGCCATTTTTATGCTTGCCATCTTTGGTATCGGCAGGTAAAAAAGCCCTTACAAAATCAACTTTAACTCGTTCGGGACTTACGTTTACATTCAAATGCCCCGTTCCATCAAGCGTAATATCGGTATATGAATCTGCATTGGCCAACGCTCCAATCTGATAAGTAGAGTCAGCAGGCATGGGTACTTCCTGATACACTACGCCATCAAGCTGCTCTTGGGCGTAGAGGTGGTCGTGTCCTTGAAAGAAAATAGTTACCTTATTTTTAACCATCAACTGGTGAATCGGTAAATCCCAACCTGGTCGATTGGCTTGAAACTCATCTGTTCCTTTACTGCCAATTCCGCCCCATTCAAAGCCTTTGGCAGTGGCTATTCCCCCACGCCCCTGCCCACGAGTATGGTGCGAAAACACAAACTTATATTTTGATTTACTTTCTTCGAGTGTCTTTTTAAACCAATCATATTGTGCTTTTCCAAGCGTCCAGTCCCAGTTTTGTGGTTTTTCGTTTACATCACAGTGGCGGTAAACATCCAACACAATGAAAGTTGCATCCCCCCAAGTCCAAGCATAATAATTGGCGGGCAAGTCCATTCCGTAGGCTTCTTTGTTGACGTTTCCTGTATAAAAACTATTGGGAATTGGATTGGGATAATAAAATTTTCGCCAAAGTGTGCCATACACACCAATATTATTAGGAGGTGTTTGCTTCAAATAATAGCCATTTTCGCCTTCATGATTGCCCAAACAAACAAAAAACGGCATCGAGTGACAGACTTCGCCTAAATATTGCAAGTAATCTTTGTGGAGGTCGTCCATGTCTTTGCTGGTGGTGGTAGTTGGGGTGTGGTCATCACCAAAAATATCGCC
>JALQYE010000020.1 GCA_023254245.1 Emticicia sp. | reverse complement strand
CGCCATATTTGGCCCCGTAATGATAATAATTTGCTGGGTTTGGTCATCCAAATACAAATCATTCGGAATGTAGGCTTCGCCCAAAGGAAGTTGTTGCTCGATTACAGCATGGCGACCTTCTTTAATATTAAGCACCTTATTATCAGACACTTGTGGCTTGCAGTAATTATTCTTCTGAGCCACTTTGGCAAACGATGAAAGAGCATCAAGAATCGAAATCACACGAGCGTTTTGCTGAATTTGTGCCACAAATTCATTCGCTGTAATAACTAATTCGTTGAAGATTCGGTATTCGATTTCAAATATCTTTGATTCGGCCGTCAGAATTTTCTCTTCGTAAATCTTTAATTCTTCCGTAATGTATCGCTCGGCATTTACGAGGGTTTGTTTACGAATCCATTCGGGTGGAACTTTACTTTTGTGTGAATTGGAGACTTCGAGGTAATAACCAAAGACTTTATTATAGGAAATCTTCAACGAAGGAATACCCGTGCGAGCAGATTCACGGTTTTGAATTTCAATCAAGAAGTCCTTTCCCGAAAAAGCAATTTTATGAAGCTCATCTAAATCGGCATCAACGCCTGATTTTATCATGTTTCCTTGGTTTGTTACTACAGGAGCATCGTCACGCAATTCTTTTTCGATTTTATCTATTAAATACTGACAATCAGTGAGTTGATTGATGTATTTTTGAAGCACCGAGAACTTTTCTCCGCCCAAAGCTAACTGTTTTTTGATGGGTTCGATTTGAACCAACGCTCTTTTGAGCGTAACTAATTCCCGTGGATTGATGCGTCTAACGGCCACTTTTGAAATCAATCGTTCTAAATCTCCGATGGGTTTGAGGAGTAAAGAAAGTTGCTCCAAAATTTCGTCATTCTTCACAAAAAACTCAACGGTATCGAGTCTTTCCTGAATCAACGAACGCTCTTTTAGTGGTAAAACCAACCATTTACGGAGTAACCTTGCTCCCATCGGCGTAATGGTTTGGTCGAGTACCTGAATGAGCGGAACGCCGCCATCGTGTTGGGCAAAAACCAGTTCGAGATTACGAATGGTAAACTTATCGAGCCAAACGTATTTGTCTTCATCGAGGCGAGTGATGCGAGAAATATGTCCCATTTCTTTATGCTCGGTATCGGACAAATAACGCAGAATTACACCAGCCGCAATGATTCCATCAGGCATGGTTTCTACGCCAAAACCTTTCAAAGTAGCGACTTTGAAATGATTTAAGAGCAAATTATAGCCAAAATCAAATTTATAAGCCCAATCTTCAAACGTAAATTCATTGAATTTATCACCGAAAAGTGTTTGAAATTCACCACGATGCTTTTTGCAATAGAGCACTTCTGACGGTGCAAAACTCTGTAATAATTTATCTATGTAAGCCGTATTTCCTTCGGTAGTTAGAAATTCGCCCGTTGAAACATCGAGAAACGAAACTCCAAAATAATCGGGTTTAGCAAAGTGAATGGAAGCCAAATAGTTGTTTTGTTTGTGGTTCAAAACATTATCATTGAACGAAACCCCAGGCGTAACGAGTTCGGTAACGCCACGACGCACAATGCCTTTGGCAGTTGAGGGGTCTTCGAGCTGGTCACAGATAGCTACACGCTCGCCCGCACGAACAAGTTTTGGCAAATACGTATCGAGCGAGTGATGCGGAAACCCTGCCAATTCTTCTTGTGCTCCCCCATTATTGCGGCGAGTAAGTACGATTCCGAGAATTTTTGAGGCACGAATGGCATCTTCACCAAATGTTTCGTAAAAATCACCGACCCGAAACAACAACATTGCTCCAGGGTATTTTGACTTGATTTGGTTATATTGACGGTTTAAGGGAGTTTCCTTGATTTGCTTTACTAATTCTTCTTTTGAAGGTCGGGCCACGTTTCTATTCTTGCTAAATGTTTGTAAAATTTAGCCCAAATTTAGGAGAAAATATCCATTAATACCCGATTTTTTAAAGCAAAAGAAGTAGTCTCTTAGTAAAGCCAAAGTATCTGTATTAAGAATTTATACCTTGTATGGCAAATTTATTTATATTTGTTATTCTTCAACTTAACAAAACTATGAATTTCAATATCGACGCCGACAAAAACACAACTTATGATGCAATCGTGATAGGCTCGGGCATCAGCGGAGGCTGGGCTGCCAAAGAACTCTGTGAAAAAGGACTAAAAACATTAGTTTTGGAGCGTGGCGGAATGGTAGAACACGTAAAAGACTACCCAACCGCCATGACCAATATTTGGGAGTTTGAGCATCGACTACGAGATACCAAAGAAGATTTACAGAAAAACCCCATCGTGAATCGTTGCTACGCTTACTCAGAAGCTACTCAGCACTTTTTTGTAAAAGACGAACAACACCCTTACATACAAGAAAAACCTTTCGATTGGATTCGTGGCTATCAAGTTGGTGGGAAGTCGTTACTTTGGGCCAGACAAACCCAGCGTTGGAGTGAATACGAATTTGAAGCCCCTGCCCGTGATGGTTTTGCGGTAGATTGGCCAATCAGATATAAAGATATTGCTCCATGGTACAGCCATGTAGAGCGTTTTGCAGGAATTTCGGGCAATAAAGATAACATCAAAAACCTGCCCGATGGTGATTTTTTGCCCGCTTGGGAGTTGAACTGTGTGGAGAAACACATTCAGTCGGCGGTAAAGAAAAACTACCAAGACCGCCAAGTGATTATCGGTCGATGTGCCCATCTGACCAAGCCCAACGAGATTCACGCAAAACAAGGCCGTGGGCAATGTCAAGCTCGTAGTTTGTGTGAGCGTGGTTGTCCGTTTGGTGGATATTTTAGCTCAAACTCTTCTACCCTACCGTGGGCAGCTAAAACTGGAAAACTTACCATTCGACCCAATTCAGTTGTCCATTCGATTATTTATGATGAAAAGGCGGGGAAAGCTTCGGGCGTGCAGGTAATTGACACAAACACCAAAGAGGTAATCGAGTATAAAGCCCGAATCATTTTTGTCAATGCGGCGGCTCTTAATTCTAATTTGATTTTATTAAATTCCACTTCTAATCGTTTCCCGAATGGACTTGGCAATGATAGTGGCGTTTTGGGGCAGTATATTGCTTTTCATCAGTATCGTGGGCAGGGCGGAGCTACTTTTGAGGGCTATACCGATAAATATTACTACGGCCGCCGACCGACTTCAGCATTTATGCCTTCGTTTAGAAATGTGGAGAAACAAGAAACCAATTTTCAACGCGGGTATATGGTGGCATTTTCGGCAGGGCGTGGCTCTTGGCAACGTGGCTCGCAACCCGAAGCGTTTGGAGCTGATTTTAAGGAAAGTTTAACCAACCCAGGTGATACTTGGGGCGTGTATATACAGATGCAAGGCGAGACGATTCCGAAAAAAGAAAATCATGTACGCCTAAGTAAAGACAAAACTGATGCGTGGGGCGTGCCTCAGCTCATTACTTCGATTGGATATGATGAAAACGACCACAAAATGATGAAAGATTTTCATGTGCAAGCCTCAGAAATGCTCGAAAAAGCAGGTTGTAAAAACATCAATATGTTTGATAGTAAGCAAAACCCAGGCTTAGATATTCATGAGATGGGTGGCGTAAGAATGGGCAAAGACCCAAAAACCTCACTACTGAATGAGTGGAATCAGCTACATACGTGCAAAAATGTATTCGTTACCGACGGTGCTTGCATGACCTCTATAGGAAATCAGAATCCATCGCTTACTTTCATGGCACTTACTGCTCGTGCAGCCAATTTTGCAGTTAGTGAATTGAAAAAGAAGAATTTATAGGAGTATTTTAAGGAAGCCTTCGGACTGAACGAAGGCTTCCTTAACGTATCATCAAGGCTCTACCTCAACAATCACTCGCTGGTAACGCGTGAGAGCGGGTTTACCATTATCCGTGACGGCCACAATGAAGTGCATCGTTCCGAGTCGTTCTTTTTTAGGAACCACAAACCACGCATTTGCTTTATCGGCCTCTTCAACTTTTAGTGGATTCCCAGTTCTTCCCGTAGTAATCGTAAATGTTCCAACTTCACCATAATAAAACCATTGATAACTTAGTTGATTTCCGTCGGGGTCGGTGGCTGTAGCACTCAAATTTACTTTATCGCCTACTCTTGCTTTGATAACTGCTTGTCCGTTAAGTTTTACTACGGGCGGATGATTAGTTTCTGCATAAGGCTTTATGCTCCAGTCCATACGTGCTTCAAAATCATTCTGATAGGCTTCTCTCCATCGCCAAATCGTAGCATGGTTTGAGGTATGCCAGCTACTATCCATACCAAAAACTTCATCATCGGCATTCGTCCAAAGTGGGCGAGTTTCAGGTTCTGAAAACCATTTTTCGGTTCGTGGCTGATAAAATTCATAACGTCCGCCCCAACTTCCCCAATCTGGATGCTCCGCACTACCAAGCCCATTATTGATTAAATACATAAAACTTGGCGAGTCGCCCTCCATTAAAAAAGGAGCAAACGGATATTGTTTTCCTAATGGCCCTTTGTTACGAATGTGGCTATCGAGCCACGGATTACTCACGATAGTGAAGTTGCCGCCCGCAAAACGCCCATGAAATTTATCGCCACTGATGCCGCTCCAAGTGGCGTAATGGTAACCACCTAAATCGTGCACGCCTGGACTTGCGATATAAAATAGCTTCGGAAAATTCTTTCTAATCCAAGGGCCACTATCATCTTGGTCCGAAATGGTATAAACTCTAATTTTTGCCACAAATTTATCGATTTCTTGAGCAGTACGAGTATTTTTTACTTTCCAAAGGGCTTGAGCTAAACAATTAGGCCCACCCCAAACTAATACCCAAACGGGGCGATTATCGGCACGGTCAATGGCTTTAATGAGCAATTCCGAGCCATCAGAATCCATGCCTTTACCCACAGCTTGCATGCCAAAATCTGGTCGTCCATCTTTTATACGTGAAAGCAGCGACTCGGTGCTTGGATACCCAGCTTCGTGTTTTGATAGATTAGCTTGTACTTGCCCGTACGCACTAACAATTTCACGGATTCGCCACGAAGCAACTTTCTTTTTCTGATGAATAGAAGTAGTGGCAATTAAGCCTTCAATATCAAATTGGTTAGAATATGTCAAAAACCTCACCATCGACATGGCATCATCGGGTTCGTTTTCGATATCAGTCAATACAACTATACGGGGTTTACTTTCCTGTGCGGTTGTATGAGATGAACTGACCAGTAGTAATGCCAGTGAACATAGCGAAATGATACAATTTTTCATGGTTGTAGTTTTACGTTTTTTTGACTATTCTTATTTCAATAAAGCCCAACGTTTTGCCCAGTCAGCAAGGTAGGCTTGTCTGTGTTTTGAGATTGTTCTTGCTCCTTGTTGGTCGGCTAAAAAAAGTTCTGGGTTAGGCAAATCACCATACCAGTTTTTCCCGAGTTGATAGTCATCTTTGTTCGGTTTGCTTGGCCACGGTGCGGTGCTGGTATATTCGCCCTTTTGCCCATCTAACTCCTTAATTTTACTGTGAACAATGTATGAACTTACTTCTGGCTTTTTGGAAGAATAGCGTACTCCGTAAATGCCATTGCCCAAATAATAACCAGCCCATTCTTGCTTTTGAATTTCAAGTGTAAAGCACGCTGAATCGGCAGGAATCGAAATAGCTGGGCCTTTAAATCTCCACTCAACAACCCCGTAGGCTGGAAAACTATCTAATTTACTGGTATTTCTCTCAAAAATATGCCTTGAACTGTACGCAATAGGTTTATACTGTCCGCCCCAACTCTCTTGCGTAGGGTCGTTGGGTTTTCCATTCATCAGATAAGCCAACGAAGGGGTATCTCCCATTTTGATGTGCCCGTTATAATATTTGATAAAATCAGTACCCATGGCCCCATGACCTTTGATAAAATTCTCATAATAGGCCGCATCGTGCATGTTTTTGGGAGCATTTTCATCTTCCATAAACCAGCCTCGGTAAGTGGCATTCGATTCTATTATCCAAAGGTTTGGGTGATGCTCAACGATGTATGAATAGGCATTAATACTCCATTTTTTATTAGGGCCACCAATCCAAAATACACGTATCTTTTGCTCAATTTCGGGTGCATCATGCAAGGCTTGAGCCAAATCTTCTATTCCACCCCAAACCAACACCCAAAGAGGCTCTTTCGATTGCTTTTTTGCACACGTTATTATCCAGTCTGAGCCTTCAGTTGGTTTTGAGTAGCCCGCATAAGGTGCAGAAGGCTTTGAACCTTGCTTGCAAACTTCACGCAAGGCTTGTGGAGTAGCCAATTCTTTGTAGTTGTTCAAGAGCTGAGGGCGGTCTTTTTCATAAAGAGCAATCATATCAAGTATATCTTGTTTCTTGCCATTTCCAAAGGGAGAAGAAATCAAACCCTCGATTTTGAATAAATCAGAATACATCAATAAATGAATCATTGATTGAAAATCATCGGGGTCAGTGCCACCAATATCGGTACTTATCAGCACTCGGGGTTTTTCTTTTTTTTGAGAAAAACCCAACGAGGCCGATAGCAATAAAAAGCAAAAAATACGATAAAAAACGTTGATATTGATTCTCATTTTCAAGTAATCTTTATGAATCTGGCTTCAAAATGGCCTTCCAAACCTTACTTAAATAACAGTGGAGTAAACTCTGATAAATACAATCTCCAAGAGTTCCAATCGTGGTTTCCGATGTTTTCACGGTAAATATATTTGAACCCGATTTCGTCGTAAACTTTTCTTAATTCAACACAACTTTTATAGAGAAAATCATCGGTTCCCATACCAATCCAATAGACTTTTGGATTAGCTTTTTGAAGAGCTTTTAACTGTGCGATATAAGCAGTTTTATCAAAGTTGGGGTCATTTCTTGCGGCTGACCAAAGCCCCATACTCATCACACCAATGTATTTAAACATCGTAGGGTTTGCATTAGTGATATTTTGCGTATGAAAACCTCCCATCGAAAAACCTGTTACGGCTCGGTGGTCAGCATCGGCTATTACTCGATAATTACTTTCTATGTACGGAATTACATCTTTTACCAAACTTTTCTCGAATACTCCCGCAGCCATTGCTCCGATACCTGTATTATCTTTTTTAGGCAAATTTGCGGGGCGGTCAAGTGGAGCACCAATGTTGTTTACATCGCCATTCGTAATGACAACTATCATAGGTTCGGTTTTTTTGGCAGCAATCAAATTATCTAAAATGTAATTCGCTCGGCCACGGCTCACCCACCCTTCTTCATCGCCGCCACCACCATGTAGTAGATACATCACAGGATATTTTTTATTACTCTTATCATAGCCTGGTGGCGTGTAAATAAACATACGTCTTTGTTCGGTACCAACCGTCGGCGAATCATACCAAACTGCTTTTAAATCGCCATGCGGAACAGGTTTAACATCAATAATATCGCCCAATCCACCTGGTACCATCAAACGGCTTTGTATCCAAGCTCCATCACGAGTTACAGTTTTATTGAGCGGGTCGAGCATCGGCAATCCGTCAACAATGATGTCGTATTCGTACATATCCGATTGAATTGGTCCAACTTTTACTTCAAAAACAGAATCTTTCTTCACCATTTCGTTGGGTTTAAAACCTCTCGACCAAGTGCCAACCACTTGTGCTTTTGTAGCATTTGGGGCTTTGATTCTGAAAATGACCGAATTGTCGGGTAATACTTCAGGCGAGCTGATATTGCTCGGGCGACGTTGAGCCTCTGCCAAGTAGGGTGTCACAAGAATGGCAGCCCCCAAAAGCCCATTTTTGATTTTTTGTAAAAGAAAACTACCTTTTTTCATATTTTTAGGATTGAATGTGTTATTCAAAGAAATAATTTAACTTATTTTTGAACACGAAAGTAAAAGCAAAAAATTAACAAACAAATATTATCGTTTATTTTCTTTTTATTTCGTTTATTTTCTTTTAGCTTTGCTTCAAGAAAATGATTTTTGATTGAAGCCAAATCATTAAACATTGAAAAATATACCATGCTACCCAACCAGAGAAGAGAAAGAATTATAGAGTTATTGAAGGAAGATGGCTCAGCAAAAGTAGCCGATTTGGCTCGCCTCTTTAAAGTAACCGAAGTAACGATTCGGCAAGATTTAGAAAAACTCGAAGCCGAAGACTTGATTATTAAAGAGCATGGCGGGGCTTACCTAAAAAACGTTGAAGCCCAAGTAAAGAGTTTTTCGCTGGTGCATCAAGACAACCTCGATAAAAAGGAAATGATTGCCCAAAAGTGCATGGAGTTTATCGAAGACGGCGATACAATTATTCTCGACTCGGGAAGTACCACCACCGAAATTGCAAAAAAAATAAAGGCTTCGGGTATAAAAAACCTCACCGTAATTACCAATGCTCTAAACATAGCTTTGATGCTGGGAACGGGTTTAAACATTGAAGTAATTATGACAGGCGGAGAGTTTAAGCCTCCTACGCTTTCATTAACAGGACAAAAAGCTGCGGATTTCTTCAAGGGTTTAAACGTACAAAAACTATTTTTGGCTACGGCGGGAATTTCTCTAAAATCAGGCCTTACTTACCCATCAATTAGTGATTTAGTAGTAAAAAAGGCCATGATTGATGCTGCTGAAGTAACATACTTAGTAGCCGATAGCACAAAAATTGGAAAAAGTGCTTTGGCGAGCCTCGGTGCCTTAGGTCTGATTGATTATATCATTACTGATTCGGGCATCGAAGAAAAACACAAAGAAGTATTTAGAGATAACGAAATTGAAGTAATAATAGCTTGATTTATGAAAGACAATCGGGAAATGATGCTTATCTATCACCCAACCGAAAAATTATAACTCATAAATCGTAAATCATAAATAAAATGACCTTAGGCGTAATCATCGGAAACAGAGATTTTTTTCCAGATAGTTTAGTAGAGAAAGCAAGAACCGAAATTATCGATGTTTTTGCAAAATTGAATCTAAAACCGATTCTTTTAGAAACAACTGACTCAAAACTGGGCGGTGTTGAAACCTTTAAAGATGCTCAGAAATGTGCCGAATTATTCAAAAAACACCGTGAAGATATTGCGGGAGTTTTGGTACTTTTACCCAACTTCGGCGATGAAAAAGGGGTGGCAGATACACTAAAACTTTCGGGGTTAAATGTACCTGTTTTGATTCAAGCCTACCCCGACGACCTAAGCAAAATGAATGTCATCAATCGTCGTGATTCGTGGTGTGGTAAGATTTCGGTTTGTAATAATCTTTATCAATATGGCATCAAATATTCGCTTACAAGTCAGCACGTTAGCTTGCCATCTTCTGCCGAATTCCAGAAAGACCTAATGGACTTTGTGGCCGTATGCCGAGTGGTAAAAGGCTTAAAAAATGTAAGAATCGGAGCCATTGGGGCAAGACCTGGGGCATTCAACACCGTACGATATTCAGAAAAAATCCTTCAACGCAATGGCATTACCGTAACAACATTCGATTTATCGGAAATTTTGGGTAGAGCCAACAAGCTCATGGCCGATGATGCCAAGGTAAAACAACACATCGAGTCAATCAATGCGTATGCTTCTAAAGGCAAAACTCCAAATGAAGCGATGCTTCAAATTGCCAAACTCGATGTGGTTTTAAAAGAGATAATGGAAGAAAATGCTCTGGATGCTACGGCCATTCAATGTTGGACCTCGCTTCAGCAAAATTATGGTTGCAATGTATGCACAAGCATGAGTATCATGTCAGAAAATATGTTACCATCGGCTTGCGAAGTAGATGTTACAGGAACACTCAGTATGTATGCTATGCAGTTGGCAAGTGGTTCGCCAAGTGCCTTGGTTGATTGGAACAATAACTACGCCGACGACCCCGAAAAATGTGTATTGTTTCACTGTGGCAACTGGGCAAAATCGTTCTTACCCGATATTCAAATTTCAAACGCTCCGATTCTCGGAACAAGCGTAGGCGTAGAAAATACCTACGGTGCCTTAGATGGCCGCACACCAGCCATGCCACTCACTTACGGAAGAATCAGCACCGATGACCCCAAAGGAATTATCAAGGCATACATTGGCGAAGGAGAATTGACCAACGACCCACTTACTACATTTGGTAATCGTGCCGTTGCACAAATCAATGATTTGCAAGGGCTAATGAAATTCGTTTGTCGCAATGGTTTCGAGCATCACGTGGTGATGAATGCCTCAAAAACTGCTTCGATTTTAGAAGAAGCTCTTAGCAATTACATGGGTTGGGAAGTTTATAAACACTAATCGAGATATTCGGCTATAAAACAATAAAATCATGAAAAATAAACTACTGGTGCTTCTGTATCTGCTAATGAGTATTTCTGTTATTGTGAATGCTCAAGAAAAGCCTCGCATCATTATCACCGCCGACCCAGAGTTAGATGATAATAATTCACTCATTCGTTTTTTACTCTATAGTTCCGACTTAAACATCGAAGGGCTAATTTATGCCAGTAGTGGGTTTCATTGGAAAGGCGATGGTAAAGGCACGAAATGGTTTGTTCCTGGCCGAGAATATGCTCGTTTTGGACTAAACATGTGCCCGTGTGACTCGTGGCGATGGGCTAAAGACGAAAGATTTATTCATGATATTGTTGATGCCTACGAAAAAGTATATCCAAATCTGAAAATTCATAACCCCAATTATCCTGCTCCGAGTTTGCTAAAATCAAAAATCAGATTCGGAAATATTGAGTTCGACGGCGATATTTCTAAAGATACACCTGGCTCTAACCTCATTAAATCCTTGATTTTAGATAATAAGCCTGGACAGCTTTTCATCACAGCTTGGGGCGGACAAAGCACGATTGCTCGTGCCTTGAAATCAATTCAGAATCAATACGAATATACCACCGAATGGGAGGCAATTAAAAATAAAATAGCACGAAAAGTAGTCTTATTGCCCTCTGGCGACCAAGATGATACCTATGCAACCTACATAAAACCCAACTGGCCAGAAATAGAATACCGTCAGTTTAGTGGTGGGCCTAATTATGGTTACGGGGCTCAACTCCGAGCGAAAGAAGAAGATGCACCCTTGTTAACTGCTTCTTGGATGAAAGAAAATGTAAGTGACCGTGGAGCATTAGGAGCACTATACAGGGTTTGGGGCGATGGTAAGCAAATGGTTAAAGGCGATATTTTAGATTATTTTGGTTTGTCAGGATACTCAAACGAAGAACTAAAGAAAATGGGCTACGCCGTCTGGATGCCCGTGCAAACAAAAGGTTCGTGGCTGGGCGAAGGCGATAATCATACATTTATGAATATGCTCGGGAATGGTCTGCGTGCTTATGAATCAGGCTCTTATGGCGGTTGGGGAGGTCGAAGCACTGGCGGACGAGATGGTTTGAATATTTCATTTTCGGTGAGCGATACCAGTGCCGCTGCAATGGCCAATACACTCAGTAATGTCAATGCTCAACAACGAACCAATGCCTTTCCTAACTTTTTTCCAAATGCTCAGGCTGATTTTGCTGCACGCTTAAAATGGTCGGTTACACCAAAATTTACGGATGCGAACCACGAGCCAATCGTAAAGGTTGAAGGCCCACTAAACATTATGGCTGCGGCTGGAGATAAAATTCGACTAAATGGGTCTGTTTCGGATGTCGATGGAAATAAGATTTCTACTAAATGGTGGCAGTTAGAAGTGGGAAGTTATCCGAACAGAGTAACTATTACAAAACCAGAAGCCCTACAAACCGAGATTCAGATTCCAAAAGATGCTGTAGCTGGACAAACAATCCATTTGGTTTTTGAGGCAACAGACAATGGTTCTCCTGCTCTCACAAGGTATCAGCGAGTTATTGTTACAATCAGAAAAAACAGGTAAATAGGCCCAGTTTTAAGAATTTTACGGCATTTAAAAGTAGCTTTTACCAAAGAAAAATAAAAATGACAGTTGTAGAATTAAAAGAAAAGTCGAAAGAATACCGAAGGAAAATCCTCAAATATATCTTCAATGCCAAAGCTGGGCATACGGGTGGAAGTTTGTCGATTATTGATATTTTAAATGTCTTATACAACGAGATAATAAATGTCTCGCCCGAAAACTTTCATTCAAATCTCCGTGACCGATACGTGCAGAGTAAAGGACATTGTGTAGAAGCACTTTATGTAGTACTGGCTGACAAAGGTTTTTTCCCAGAAGAAGATTTACTGACTCTCTGCCAATATAATTCGCCATACATTGGGCACCCGACTAAATACATCAAAGGGATGGAGCAAAATACGGGTGGATTAGGTCATGGTCTTTCGATGTGTTCGGGAATGGCACTGGCAGCAAAAAAAGATAATTCTCCTGTAAAAGTCTTTACGGTTTTAGGCGACGGCGAAATGGCCGAAGGTTCAAACTGGGAGGCAATGATGTTTGCGGCACATTACAAACTCGATAATCTTTGTGCCATTCTTGATTACAATAAATTACAAATAACCGCTCCAAACGCCGAAGTAATGGGACTGGAACCCATCGAAAAGAAACTCGAAGCATTTGGCTGGGCAGTTCGTCAGGTAGATGGTCATAATATCGAAGAATTAACTGAAACTTTGAGAAGTTTGCCTTTAGAACCAGGAAAGCCATCCTTTATTATTGCTCATACCGTAAAAGGAAAAGGTGTAAGCTATATGGAAAATGTACTTAAATGGCATCATGGCGTACCAAGTCAAGAGCAATATGAGTTAGCTTTAGAAGAATTAAAATGATTGAAAAAAGGCAATTTTAGACTCGTATCTTGTCAAAAGATTGCGAAGAATCGTCATTTTTAAATCGTAAATCGTAAATTTAATGAGTAAACCAAATTTAGAAGTATTCTCTGAAACCCTGCAAAATTTAGCAGAAACAGACAAAAACTTATACGTTGTTACTTCTGACTCAAGAGGTTCGGGAAAACTCGTACCTTTTGGGCAGCGTTTCCCTGAACAAATCGTCGAGGTAGGTATTGCCGAACAAAACTTAGTAGGTGTGGCAGCAGGGTTGGCAAGCATGGAGAAAAAAACGTTTGCTGTTTCGCCAGCTTGTTTTCTGACGGCTCGCTCATTGGAGCAAATCAAAAATGATGTCTGTTATTCTGATAATCCCGTAAAACTCATTGGTATTTCAGCCGGCGTGAGCTATGGTGCGTTGGGTTCTACCCATCATAGTTTACACGATTTTGCGGTTTTGAGAGCCATCAATAATATTACTATCGTAGCTCCTGCTGACAATTACGAAACAGAACAGGCTATTCAAGCTGCCACTTCATTTAATGAACCAATCTACATTAGATTTGGAAAAAAATCTATGCCTTCAAGATTGCACGCAGATAACGCTGATGCAAGCAACGCTGATTCAAACGGGCTAAAAAAATCTGCATTTAATTCTTTTCAATTTGGAAAAGGAAGAATCATAAGAGACGGTTCAGATTTGACATTCATCGCTACTGGCGAGGGTGTTCTACCTGCTTTTGAAGCTGCAGAGAAACTTTCAAAAGAGAATGGTATTGAAGCAACGGTCGTTAGTATGCACACCATCAAACCTTTGGATATTGGGCTACTTGGAAATTTGGCCGAAAATGGCAAACCTATTATTACTGTTGAAGAACATTCAGTTTACGGAGGCTTAGGAGAAGCCATTGCTTCATTTTTAATGCAAAATGGTTTCCGAAACAAATTCAAAATAGTCGGCCTACCCGACGACCATACCGTTTCGGGTTCACAAAATGAGATTTTCGAGCATTATGGCATTTCAAAATCGGGTTTAACCGAAATGGCATTAAAAATTATTGATACAGTAGAGACAAGGCATGCCTTGTCTCTAACATCTCCATCGGCACCATATCAAATATTTGATTAATGAAATATATATCCATCATTTTCATTTTGTTTCTTTCTTGTTCGCCCAAAAAAGACCAAGAGAAACCCAAAGTAGCGGTTGTAATCTCTACGCTCAATAATCCGTGGTTTGTAGTTTTGGCAGAATCAGCCGCCGAAAATGCTCGAAAATTGGGATATGATGCAAAAATCTTTGATTCTCAAAATAATCCAGCTACCGAAGCTGATAATTTTGAGAACCTTATTTCTTCGGGGTTTGATGCTATTCTCTTCAATCCTACTGATGCCGATGGCTCAATCGCTAATATCTTGAAGGCCAAAACAGCAGGAATCCCAGTTTTTTGCATGGACCGAGAAGTAAATGTCGACGATGCCGCTACGAGTCAGATTCTTTCGGATAATTATTCGGGGTGTGTAGAAATCGGAATTGAATTTGTAAAAGCTCTCAACGGTAAAGGGAAATATGTTGAAATTATCGGTTTAGTTGGTGATAATAATACTTGGGCGAGGTCAGGTGGGTTTCATTCGGTGGTTGATAAATTTCCTGATTTAAAAATGTTGGCTCAACAAAGTGGCGATTTCGACCGCAACAAAGCCATGGAAGTTTTAGAAACTATTATGCAAGCTAACCCCGACATTGATGCGGTATTTTGTGGAAACGACGCCATGGCAATGGGAGCTTATCAGGCTCTTCAATCAGCAGGAAAAGCCGATAAGGTGAAAGTGTTTGGATTTGATGGAGCGTCGGAAGTTGTTGAGAAAATAAAGGAGAAGAAAATCATTGCCACAGGAATGCAATACCCAAAAATAATGGCCAAAACTGCCGCTCAATATGCCGATGAATACTTTAAAGGTCGAAAAACATTCCCACAAAGAGTACCCGTTGAAGTCGAATTAGTAACTGCTACAAACGCTAACGAATATTAAAATGAAGAAAAGCTATTTATATACAATTCTGGCCATTTTGTTGGGCGTGTTGCTCTATAATTCGGTTTATTTTGAAAAATTGAGCAAAAGAAACTCTCAAAAAAATGCCAAATTCGATTTCAATACCTTTGCCGACTCGCTTTATTACAACGGTATTCTGAAAAGCACTCAAGCAATAGAAATCAATCAGTTACTTGCACTTACTAAAGTAAATGCCGACTCAGCATTCAAAACCTACGGTAATCGCTTAGGAATTGGCGAATCGGCCTACTTTATGGTAAATGCCACTGGTAAAATAATTGAGAAAAACGAAGGTGAATTAAAAGTCATTACCCAAAACGGTACAACCCTAATCATCGACACAAAATATATTTTCGGTAATGCCATCAGAGATGCTTCGGGATTAGTAAAATTAACTGACTTCAAAACCAACGCTGATTTTAATAAAGTTTCTGAGGCATTAAATACAGTTATTCGAGAAAAAGCCATTCCTAAAAATCTAAATAATATCATCAACGGAAATATTATTAGTGTAACTGGAGCTATCAAACTCAAAAAAGGTAAAACTAAAAATCAAATACTCAATATTTTACCTATTAAAATCTCAAAAAGCGAACAATAGCTTTTCTAAAAAGATGCTACAAGCAATCAATATATCGAAGTCATTTCCAGGCGTAAAGGCTCTCAATGCGGTAAATCTAAGCTTTTACCCATCGAAAGTAAATGCAATTTTGGGCGAAAATGGTGCTGGAAAATCTACGCTACTGAAGATTCTCACGGGTGTTTATACGGAGTATGAAGGAGAAATCCGATTGAATGAGAGTACAGTAAAATTTAAAACTATTAAAGATGCACAAAAAGCAGGAATCGCCATTATTCATCAAGAATTAAACTTGATTCCCACGTTAAGCATCACCGAAAATCTTTTTCTCGGACAAGAAATCTATACCAAATGGGGCTTGCTCGATTCAAAAAAAATGAATCAAAAAGCCGAAGAATTACTAAAGAAACTACAACTCAATAGCTCGCCAACGACGCTGATACAAAACCTAAAAGTTGGCGAACAACAACTCATTGAAATTGCTAAAGCCTTATTGACTGATGCTCAAATCATTTTAATGGATGAGCCCACATCGGCACTCAGCGATAAAGAAATTGATAACCTGCATCGAATTATTCATGAGCTAAAAAACGAAGACAAAACCATTGTGTACATTTCGCACAAAATGGACGAACTCTTTCAAATTGCTGATACCTACAACGTGATGCGAGATGGCAATAGCATTGATGCAGGTGAAATGGCACAAGCTTCTGAGCAGGATTTAATCCGTAAAATGGTTGGCAGAGAAGTGAAGATTGAAAAGAAAACTGCCACTAATTTTTCGAATGAAAATATATTGGAAGTTAAAAATCTCAACCTCAAACACCCACATATTACCAACAAAGACCAACTCAAGGATATTTCATTTAATGTAAAAAAAGGCGAAATACTCGGCATATTTGGGCTTATGGGTGCAGGACGAACCGAACTTTTAGAAACTATCTTCGGTATGAATCCTGCCAGCATGACGGGAGAGATTACTATTGATAATCAAACAGTTAGCTTAAAATCTCCAAAAGATGCTATTCAGTACGGGATTGCCTTTGCTACCGAAGACCGCAAAACTGAAGGCCTTATTTTGGGAATGAGTATTAGCTCTAATATTAGCCTAACAACCCTCCAAACAACCCAATTACTCAACGAGAGCCAAGAAAAATCAGTTGCTCATGATTACATTAAACAATTGGGTATTAAAACGCCATCTGAAAGCCAACTTTGCGTGAATTTGAGCGGTGGAAATCAACAAAAAGTGGTATTAGCCAAATGGCTGTCAACCAACCCAAAAGTTTTGCTACTCGATGAACCCACTCGTGGTATAGATATCAATGCCAAAAACGAAATCTATGAGCTTATAAAAAAACTAACTCATGAAGGTAAAAGTATCGTAGTGGTTTCGTCGGAAATTCCCGAAATACTGGCCCTTTCTGATAGAATCTTGGTAATGTCGGAAGGACAAATGAAAGCGACATTACTTACCTCTGAAGCCAACGAGGACATACTATTGAAATACGCAATCTAAAATAAAGAGATGAACAAAGAATTACTCAAAAAATCACAATCACTCATTGCTCTTTTCTTGCTTTGTTTGGTCATTAGTGTTTTATCAGATAAGTTTCTAACAACCAATAACTTGTGGAATGTTCTCCGACAAATTTCAGTCAATATTTGTATTTCGGTGGGCATGACTTTGATTGTTCTGATGGCAGGAATCGACCTTTCGGTGGGTTCGGTTTTGGCGTTTACATCAGCCGTATGTGCTGGTTTACTCAAAAATGGCATTGCTATCCAATCACTTGATTTATTCATTGGCTTTACGGTTTTAGGTAGCGTTTTATCGGCCTTAATTATCGGGCTAATGATGGGGATTTTTAATGGATGGGTTATTACAAAGTTTTCATTACCGCCATTCGTAGCCACGCTTGCCATGCTGACAATTGCCCGTGGAGCAACCATGCTCTATACACAAGGTATTCCGATTTCAAACCTCGGTTCAAGTTTTGAATTTATCGGTTCGGGTTGGTTACTGGGTATCCCTGTTCCCGTTTGGATTTCTACCATTATGGTTTTGATAGTAGTTTTTATTACTAAGAAAACTGCCTTCGGACGCTACATATATGCCATCGGTGGCAACGAAAAAGCGGCGTTTTTATCAGGAATTAATATCAATAACATCAAACTGGCCGTTTATGGAATTGCTGGTATGATGGCAGCCATTGGTGGAGTTTTGGTAACTTCACGCCTTAATTCTGCCCAACCAAACGCTGGCACGAGCTATGAGTTAGATTCGATTGCTGCCGTTGTAATTGGCGGAACTTCACTTTCGGGCGGAGTAGGAACAGTCACGGGTACAGTCATTGGGGCGGTTATTATTGGAGTCCTTAACAACGGTTTGGTACTACTCAATGTTTCGCCATTTTGGCAGCAAGTGGTGAAAGGTTTAGTCATTTTACTGGCCGTAATTATTGATAAAAAAAGTAAAAAGTAAGACCCGTAGCGACGGTCGCCCTAACCCTTAAAGGAGAATTAAAGTAAAAAATGAAATATATCCTCTCAATAGACCAAGGCACATCAGGTACCAAAAGTATCATTTTTGATGAAGAAGGAAATGCCGTTGCCAAAGGTCACGCCGATTTACATACTAATTATTTTGATAATGGCTTTGTTGAGCAAGACCCCGAAGGAATTTATCAAAATGTTTTAGATTCTGTTTCGTTTTGCTTACAAGATTTTCAAAGCAAGGGTTTTAATACTTCCGAAATAGCCTCTTGTGGTATCAGTAATCAACGTGAAACGTTTGTACTTTGGGATAGTACAGGACAAACGCTTGCTCCTGCAATAGTTTGGGCATGTAAGCGGTCAATAGAAATCTGCCAAAAACTCATTTCAGACCAATATGAAAACTCCCCCATTGGGGGCTGGGGGGCTTTAATTCGTCAAAAAACAGGGCTTATCATTGACCCCTATTTTTCGGCTACGAAATTGCTTTGGTTACTCGAAAATGATGCAAATTTAAAGCAAAAACTTGAAAACAGAGAAGTTTACTTCGGAACGGTTGATTGCTGGTTGTTATACAAAATGACCAACGGAAAATCATTCAAAACCGACTATACGAATGCCCATCGAACATTACTCTTCAATATTCATACGCTCCAATGGGATAAAGATATTCTGAAACTTTGGGGCTTAGAGAAATTGAACTTACCCGAAGTTTATGCGTCAAGTTCGGAGTTTGGCGATTTTGAATTGGACATAATAAATCTAAATCGTAAATCCCAAATCGTAAATCGTATATTGCCAATTACTGCCATGATTGGCGACTCTCATGCGGCCACCTTTGGCGAAGGTTGCTTTGAAACAGGCACAGCAAAAGTAACTCTCGGAACTGGAAGCTCAATCATGATGAATACGGGTTCAAAGCCCATTATTTCAGAACATGGCATGCTCTCTACGATTTGTTGGAGTACCGAAAATAGAATTGATTTTGCTCTCGAAGGAGCAATCGTAGCCTGTGGTTCGACCATAGAATGGATAAAAAATGAGCTAAATTTATTTAAAGATGTAGCCGAAACTGAAGAAATGGCCTTAAAAATTGCTGATAACGCAGGTGTATATCTTATTCCAGCATTTAGTGGTTTGGGGGCTCCACATTGGCAAATGAATCGTAGGGCTTCCATCGAAGGCATGACTTTCGGTACCAGCAAAAATCATATTGTAAGAGCCGCTCTCGAAAGTATTCCGTATCAAATCAAAGATGTAATCATGGCCATGAACAAAGATATGGGCGTTGATTTAAAAGCTATTTCGGTGAATGGTGGACTTACCCGCAATGGCTTTGTGCTGCATTTCTTAGCCGATTTATTAGGTGTACCGCTCAAAAAACAACAAAACCCCGACGTTTCGGCACTTGGAGCTGCATATCTGTCTGGCTTAAAAAGTGGTGTTTACAGAGATATTGAGCATCTAAACGAACTAAATGCAAGGAAAATAAGCAGCATTTCGCCCAATTTAACCAATCAAACTGTAAAAACAGGGTATGCTGGATGGTTACAAAAAGTAAAAGAAATTACCCAATAAATGTCAACCTAAAAATCTCGTTTCCAAATATAGCCATCAAGAATATAATACGTAAGCTGAGGCATTGATAATAAGGTGATTACAATAGAAAGCCAAAGATTATCAGTGAGGGTAATTGTTGGAAAAAGTGCAAAAAACTCATCGTATTCGTGCCAAACGAGTCCATTCCAAAAACCTTCTTCGATGTAGGCGAATGCGAATAGAATTCCGATAAAAATCAAGACTCCGAAATTTGAAAACAGCAATTTCCAAAAACCCGTTTTCTTATAGGATTTCTTTTGTTCAGCAGCATAAACTAAGGCCATGTACGGCACGCCGTGTGCCACGACATTGAGCATCGTAAACGCCATATCTCCATTGAAATAAACAATGCCGAGATACCAAGTGAGCATCGTAGATAAAATCAGTAATGTTTTTGGTAAATTGATTTTTCGAGTTTTGAGATACTCTTTAACAACCAAAATATAATAGATTGCTACCCAAACCCAAAAAGCATATTTAAGTAAATCGGCCAAATCCTGATTGGTGTAAAACAAAAAATCTTTAGCCGTAAACCACATGAAATTGCGAGGCTCCGACAAATGCCAATAGAGCATCGGAAACACCGTAACGCTATAAATCATCCAAACATCAAGTTGCTTGATTCCTTCAGCACGGGTATAAAGTCTCAGAAAACCATATTGTTGGCGAATAAAATGAAAAACCGCCAAATAAGCAGCCAACCGCCAAAAGAATCCTTCCGAAAAATAATGAATTCCACCAGCCACTAAAACCACCCAAATTGGCGTAAAAAATAGTAGTTTTTTATGTTTTTGTAGCGAAATTTTATCAAAATAAGTTCGATAAAGGCTACTATACACATGCGAAACATCAATCAATAACACCATAGCAAACCACGCCCAATTAGGCATTTCGTTTGACCAAAGCCAGCTTTCGGGAAAGAAAAAGAGTAATAAAACCGCCAAAAACGAGGGAGCAATAATAAAACTCAAATCGTATTTAGCTGAGCGAATCCAGGGTTGAGTTTGCATGATATTTTCAAAGTTTGACTATACCGTGCTTGTCAGTGGAGACACTGACAACGGTTTCAGATTTTTATCCGTGATAATTTGTGCCTTTGTGGTGAGTATTTGAAATCACTTTCCCTGCCGCCTCATACCCATAAAAAAACGCCTCTTCAAAAATGGAAACGCCCGATAGGTCAGAATGGGCAAAATGTATCTTATTATTGAGCGATTGCTGGGCTTCGTGACGAGCCTGCCCATGAATAAAACCAATTATTGGGCGAATCATGGCGTGCCCCCACAATTTTATATCTATTTTCAAGATTGATTCTTCAATTTTTGGGTGTGCTTTTCTTAAATCATTCAACACCTCATTTTTCCACTCTTCGTGGGTTTTCGCTATGGCTCTTTTGCGTTCTTCGGCAGGCTCAAGGTCGGCAAGTGGCTTATAATAAGTTAGTTGCCAAGTTTTTGGGTATTGAGCTAACTCTTGATGATTCGATAAAACATAACCCAAACCATTACCTTCGTAAATCACATTATCCCACGAAGGAGCTTGTCCCCTACCCGTATCAAACGGTTTAGTTTGAATATTAGCCACCATCCACGGCGAATACGAAAAATCTTTAAGAAAATCAGATTTTTGTTGCGGCATCACATACGGGCGAAGCATCTGTGGAACCGCCCAAATTACATTTCTCTGCGTAATTCCTGTAATAGTATAGGTCCTACCGTTGACTCTAATACTTTGCCCAAGTTCAAAGCAAACTTCTTTCGGACGATTAGAGTTTTTGAAGGAAGAAAGAAACTTCATTCCATCTTCGGTAACTTCTTGATAGCTAAAGCATTTCGGACACGCAACAAATGTATCGTTATCGTTTACCGAAATCTGATTTGTACACTTAGTGCATATACGTTGCTTCATTTATCTATAAAGTTCGTTTAGATTTAATCCTGTCGGCTGAAAAAATGTAACGAGTTCTTTATAAATGTCTCGCACGATTGCTTCGTTGTTATTCCTAAAGTTCGATAAAAATACATCATACGTAACTCGCTCGAACGCTGGCCAAGTATGAATCGAAATATGAGATTCTGTCAGACAATACACACCCGTAAAACCTCCGCCTTCAAAATTTGTAAAAACCTCACTTACAATCGTCAGTCGATGCTTTTCGATGATTTTTTGCAATAGTAGCTTGGCTGCTGCATAATCTGTCAGAGCTTCGATTACAGCGGTGTCAATCTCTGCCAATATATGCAAACCTTTTGAATAGGTCATGGAATAGTATATCTATATCTTTTAGCGATTATTTGGGATGTAAGTTAGATTTTTCCATGAAATTTCCATTCTTTTGAGATAGTTTTTTTAAAGTCAACAGTCGATTTCTAACAGACATACTTCAATCACAATCTTCCTAAACAACAAATTATGCTAACAAACGTAGAACATATAGGTATTGCAGTAAAAAACATTACAGCTTCAAATGATTTATTCACAAAACTTTTCAATATAGCCCCCTATAAATCAGAAAGCGTTGAAAGTGAAGGAGTTACAACTTCTTTTTTCAAGATTAATGCGACTAAAATTGAACTACTCGAAGCCACAAATCCCGATAGTGCGATAGCCAAATTTATTGAAAAGAAAGGTGAGGGTATCCACCACATTGCCTTTGAAGTAGATGATATTTTGACCGAAATGAAACGTTTGGAAGGAGAAGGCTTTACGCTTTTAAACCCCACTCCGAAGCGTGGAGCGGATAATAAATTAGTGTGTTTCTTGCACCCAAAAAGCACAAATGGAGTTCTAATTGAACTGTGTCAGTCTATTTAACTTATCTACTAAAGGAATAAAAAATGAAGACTTCGCTCATGAGCGAAGTCTTCATTAAATTTTCTTAGATGCTTCTATTTTCTAATCACCGCTCCCAGTTCTTTTTCGTAAGCGGCAATGAGGCGTTGCATTGTTTTATCAATTACATCATCGGTCAAAGTTTTTTCTTTGTCGATGAGTGTAAAACTTACCGAGTAGGATTTTTTACCTTCGCCCAATTTTTCGCCTGCATAGACATCGAAAGCATTAATACTTTGCAATAAATTCTTTTCGGTTTTAGTAGCAATAGCCGCTACTTGCTCGAATTTCACTTCCGAATCTATCACCAACGAAAGGTCTCGGCGTACTTCAGGAAACTTCGGAATTTCAACGAAGGCAACCTTGCCAGAATATTGTTTCAATAAATATTCCCAATCAAAATCAGCATAGAAAACTGCTTGTTTCACATCCGCTAATTTAGCAAGTTGTGGTTTTACTAAACCCAAACTTACCACAGGTTTTTTATTGATTGTATATGTCAAGCCATATTGAAACACCGAATCATCTGCCTCTTGCGTATCAAATTTCACCACTTTCATTGCCTTCAAAACCTTCTGCACAACCAAGGCTAAGTCATGAAATGCCAATGGTATACTCGGACTCGCCCAAGATTCTGACTGACGGTTTCCTGTCATCCAAATACCCAAATGTTTGCTCTCCTTATATTTATCATCTTTCTTGAAATAACTACGACCAAACTCAAATAATTTCAAATCTTTCTGACGGCGGTTAATATTATATGCCACCGATTCCATTCCAGTCAATAAAAGACTCGAACGCATCACTGAAAGTTCTTCGCTCAACGGATTTAGCAAAGTGACAGTTTCACCCTTTGCCGTTGCTTCAAGTGCCTGATTATAGGCAGGTCGAGTAATTGAAAGCGTCTGAATTTCGTTGAAGCCATTCGCTGCCAACAATTCAATGATTCGGAACTGCAATTTATCGGCATCTTTCTCCGCAAACGATGATAAGAAATCAGTTTGAAGTGTTTCCGATAACTCAATATTATCAAAACCATAAATTCTCAAGATTTCTTCGATTACGTCGGCTTCACGAGTTACATCCACTCGGTATGGCGGCACGCTTACTTGCATTTCGCTGCCGTTATCGCTCAAAATCTCAATATCAAGACTTTTCAGAATCTTGTGAATCAAACGGTCGTCTAAATTTTTACCAATTAAACGATTGATATTTTTATGCTTAACGGTTATCTCAAAATTAGCAATCGGATTTGGATAAACATCGATTGGTTCACCTATAACTTCGCCGCCTGCTAATTCTTGAATCAAAACTGCCGCCAAACGAATCGCAAACGGAGGCATATTTGGGTCAGTACCACGCTCATAACGGAACGAAGCATCGGTTTTCAAACCATGGAAAGTGGCAGTGCGACGCACCCAAACTGGACTAAAATAAGCCACTTCTAAGAATACATTCTGCGTAGAGTTTTTAATACCAGACTTTTGGCCACCAAAAACACCTGCAATTGCCATTGGTTCTGCTTCGTTACAAACCATCAAATCGCTTCCCGAAAGTGTGCGTTCTGTACCATCAAGGGTAGTAAATTTTGTACCTTTTTCTGGCACACGCACTACAATTTTATGCCCTTTTACTTCATCAGCATCAAAAGCGTGCATCGGTTGGCCAAGTGTGTGACAGATATAGTTTGTAATATCAACGATATTGCTGATTGGATTCAAACCGATGGCCAACAACGCATTTTTTAACCATTCTGGAGATTCTTTCACCGTAATTCCGCGAATTTCTAAGCCACAAAAACGTGGACACGCTTCGGTATTTTCTAAAACTACTTTAAAATCTGTCGGTTGAGAAACTGGCTTAAAGTTTTCGATAGAAGGCATTTTAATTTCACGACCCAAAACTGCACGCAAGTCACGAGCAACGCCTAAATGCGAAGCCGCATCAGCACGGTTTGGTGTAAGGCCAATTTCTATTTGATAATCAGCCTCAAAAGATTTTCCGATTGATTTGAAATACGCCATCGCTGGTGTACCATTTGGCAAATCAGTATCTAAAACCAAGATTCCATCGTGCGAATGTCCCGTTCCGATTTCGTCTTCGGCACAAATCATTCCCTCTGACGGGTGCCCATAAACTTTACGTTTTTCGATGATAAAGGATTTTCCATCTTCAAAGTAAATGGTTGTTCCGAGCGTAGCAACAATCACTTTTTGTCCTGCTCGTACGTTGGCAGCTCCACAAACAATCGTCGAAGACGTTTCAGCACCTATGCTTACGGTTGTGAGGCTGAGTTGTTTTTCTTTCACCATAAAAGGCTCACACGTAAGTACTTCTCCCACCACAAAACCTTTCAAGCCACCTTTTATAGACTCTATTTCTTCGATGCCTTCTACTTCTAAGCCAGTAGCGGTCAATAATTTACCAATTTCTTCGGCCGATTCCTGAATATCAATCAACCCCTTTAACCAATTGTACGAAATTTTCATTTATGCTCTATTTGCTATCCGATAATTTGCACAAAGGTAATATTTTTTGATGGTTAACAAAAGGAAGGCTTCCCTTTGAGGGAAGCCTTCCTTAAATTTTACGTATGTATCCGTTGGGTAAGTTTATGTTTTTTCGGGTGAGCTTGGCACTGAGTTTGACCCTTCTGTGAAATTAAAATTGAATCAACCAAATAGTATTCATAAAACTGCCTAATCGGTAAATGTATCCGCTGGGTAAGATTCTCCTCAAAAAGAGTCGATTGGCACAGGTTTGGCAGAATAATATATAGTAATGTACAAGTTTGTTTTCCTAATAACCATATAATCCCATGAATAATTTTCTTAACAACAACTTGCATAAAAGTCTGTTTTTGGGTCTTGTCTTGCTTTCGGGTAATATTTTTGCCCAAGAAGCAAAAATGAAATTTGCGTCTGCCACACAAACAAGTGATTTTCAATCAGGTATTGCACGTGTTGAAAGTAAAGATAAAGTTGGCTTCGTTGACAAAAAAGGCAGAGAAGTTGTGGCAGCCAAATACGAAAATGCCTACGATATGAGCGAAGGTTTAGCAGCCGTAGAAAAAAATGGCAAATGGGGTTTTGTTGATAAAGCAGGTAAAGAAAAAATTGCTTTCGTTTACGACGAAGCTCTTAATTTTTCGCAGTCGATGGCAGCCGTGAGACTGGGCGAGAAATGGGGATTTGTCGATAAAAAAGGGAAATTAAAAATCACGCCACAATACGAAAATGTGTTGAGTTTCAGCGAAGGGTTAGCGTTTGTGAAGCAATACGGAAAATGGGGTGTAATTGACGGTAAGAATAATTATGTGGCACATCCACAATTCGATAAAGCCGAGAGTTTTTCGGAAGGAATGGCCTGCGTGGCTATCGAAAACAAATATGGTTTCATCGATAAGAAAGGAGTTCAGATTATCCCGTTGAGATATAAATCAGCCAAAAGTTTTGCAGAAGGCCGTGCGGCAGTAAAAACCGACAACAAAAAATGGGGTTTTATTGATAAAAACGATGCTCTGTTTGTGATTGATGCTTTTGATGAAGTAGATAATTTTACGGAAGGCTTGGCGGTTGTTCGCAGCAAACGTAAATGGGGAATGATTGATAAAGCAGGCAACGAAGTTGTGCCAGTTATCTACGATTTCATCGAGGGTTCTTCGGAGGGTTTGATGGTTGTGAGCATAAAAGGTAAATACGGTGTGATTGATAAAACAGGTAAAGAAATAACTCCCGTAAAATACGACAATATTTGGGGTTTCTCAGAAGGTGTAGCTCGTGTATCAATCAGCAATAAATATGGTTTTATTGATAAATCGGGCGAAGAAATTATTCCAATGATTTATGACGAAGCTTATAATTTTTCGGAAGGAATGGCTCGTGTGAGTATCTTCGGTAGGAGTGGATTCGTCAACAAAAAAGGTAAAGAAATTTTCGTTGAAACCCAACCTTACAGTAAAGGTGAGTTAACGAAATTGGATAAATGATTTAAGGTCTCAAACAATATTTGAGTAAATTAATGAACTGAGTATGAGGACGGAACATCGAAAGGTGCTTCGTCTTTTTTTGTTAACTACAAAAAAAACTCCTGCAAGAAAATCATCTCGCAGGAGTTCATCCTACTAAACCTAATCTAATTTACCCTATACTACTTATAAGACCTCTTCAACTGAAGTTATATTTTCAAATAAAATTTCACCTTCTGGAGTGAGTTCCATCATTACTACCGAGTCTTTCTGCACTTTTCCAGCCAAAATCTCTTTCGATAGTTCGTTCAAAACTCGGCGTTGAAGCACACGCTTGAGCGGTCTTGCTCCGAATGTAATATCGTAGCCTTCTTCGCCCAGTTTATCCAATACCGCATCTGAGGCTTCAAGCGTAATGCCTTGCTCTGCCAAACGGGCTTGAATTTGTTTGAACTGAATCTGCACGATTCGACGAATATTGATTTTGGTCAATGGGTCGAACAACACGATTTCATCAATACGATTTAAAAATTCAGGTCGAACCGATGCTTTAAGCAAGTTCATGACATCGTTTTTGGCTTCTTCTTTATAAAATAACTGCCATGCCTTATCATCACCTTTCGATTCGAGGTATTTATCTTGAATGAAATGGCTACCGATATTCGAGGTCATTATCACAATCGTATTCTTGAAATTGGCGGTTCGGCCTTTATTATCGGTCAAGCGTCCTTCGTCAAGCACTTGTAATAAAATATTCCATACATCAGGGTGAGCCTTTTCGATTTCATCTAACAAAATCACACTGTATGGCTTACGTCTTACGGCCTCGGTTAGCTGTCCACCTTCTTCATAACCTACATATCCTGGAGGCGAACCAACCAAACGGCTCACAGCGTGGCGTTCTTGGTATTCACTCATATCAATACGCACCATTGCCGAATCATCATTGAATAAATACTCGGCCAATGCTTTTGCCAATTCGGTTTTACCAACACCCGTGCTACCTAAGAACAAGAAACTACCAATTGGTTTTTTAGGGTCTTGCATACCCGCACGTGAACGACGCACCGCATCAGCTACAACCTCAATGGCTTCCTCCTGCCCTGCTACTCTGCGACGAAGTTCATCTTCCAAATGCAGTAGTTTCTCACGCTCGCTTTGTAGCATCTTCGTTACAGGAACACCCGTCCAACGAGCCACAATTTCAGCAATATTTTCAGCCGTAACTTCCTCATTCAACAAATTAGCTGGCTGGTGGTCATTTTTAGCTTGAATTTCGTTTAAGCGATTATTTGTTTCTATCAATTTCCCGTAGCGAATCTCGGCTACTTTTCCGTAATCGCCTGCACGTTCGGCTTGGTCAGCTTCAATTTTTAATTGCTCAACTTGCTCTTTCAATGATCGGAGTTCGTTCAATGAGCCTTTCTCATTTTCCCATTTCGACTTCAAATCATTGCGTTTTTCGCTCAAATCAGCAATATCTTTATTCAAAACAGCTTCTTTCTCACGATTATTCTCACGGCGAATCGCTTCACGCTCAATTTCGAGCTGCATAATTTTACGATTCAACTCATCCAACTCTTCGGGCATCGAATCCATTTCGAGGCGAAGCTTTGAAGCAGCTTCATCCATCAAATCAATGGCCTTATCGGGTAAGAATCTATCCGAAATATATCTATCCGATAACTCAACGGCAGCAATTACGGCATCATCTTGAATTCTTACACCGTGGTGAAGCTCGTATTTATCTTTGATACCACGCAAGATAGAAATCGCATCCTGCACATTTGGTTCATCAACAACTACCGACTGAAAACGGCGTTCGAGAGCTTTATCTTTCTCAATATATTTTTGGTATTCGTTGAGCGTTGTTGCTCCAATCGTGTGTAGTTCTCCACGAGAAAGAGCTGGTTTCAATAAGTTGGCGGCATCCATCGCTCCTTCTCCTCCTGCACCTGCACCCACGAGCGTATGAATTTCGTCGATAAACAAAATCATCTCACCATTTGAGTCAGTCACTTCTTTGATTACGGCTTTCAGACGCTCCTCAAACTCTCCTTTATATTTTGCACCTGCAATCAACAAACCCATATCGAGCGATACGATAGTTTTAGATTTTAGATTTTCGGGAACATCGCCCGACACAATTCTTTGGGCTAAACCCTCTACAATGGCGGTTTTACCGACACCTGGCTCGCCCAATAAGATTGGGTTGTTTTTAGTACGGCGTGAGAGAATCTGCAAAACTCGGCGGATTTCTTCGTCACGGCCAATTACGGGGTCAATTTTGCCTTTTCGTGCCAAATCATTCAGATTTTTGCTATATCGAGAAAGGGCTTGGTAAGTATTTTCGGCGTTTTGGTCTTTCACTGTGTTGTTTCCTCTTAGTTCTTTAATGGCTACTTTTAAGTTTTTTTCATTCAAATTATTCTCTTTCAATAAACTCGCTACCGAGTCTTTTCCTGCGGCCAAACTTAAAAGTAAGAGTTCGACACTCACGTATTCATCACCAAATTCTTTCATTAAGTTGGTGGCTTTACTCAATGCTTGGGCAGTATCGTTGCTCAAATACACCTGACCCGCTCCTCCCGAAACTTTCGGATAAGCCGCCACAATATTTTCGAGCTTGGGCTGTATGGTTTCTTTCTTGGCTGCTGCTTTATTCAATAAAAAAGTAGCAGTATTGGCATCTTCTTCCAAAATCGCTTTCAGAATATGACCCGTTTCGATTGCCTGTTGACCATTTCCGAGGGCAATCTCCGAAGCCTTCTGAATTACTTCTTGGGCTTTGATGGTATATTGGTTAAAATTCATAGCTTTTGATGTTTTGTGAAACAAGCTGTGCACTTATTTTTCTTGATGTGTTTAGTTGTGTTACGCCGAAGTATTCATCAAAAAGTATGCAGAGATGAGTTTTTCGGAAAAAATGACCGAAAACACTTAAAAACTTTTAACCTCGAACGACAAAAAGGCAGGAATTACGCAATTTGGGGAAATGAGAATGACAAAACTGCATAAATGAAAAGGGCAAAACAACCAAAGTCATTTTGCCCTCATGGATAGTTATATAGTTTGTTTAGAGAAATCTCTTAGAAGAATCTTGAAAAAGCAGTGAATACGAATACGAAAATTGAAGCCCACATTGGCACACGACGTGCCTTGTAAGTAGCTACTTGGAATGCTTTTAAGTATTCTAAACGCATCCAAACACCAACAGCTAACAACAAGCAGAAGGTAGAACTTGCAAACTGAAATGCCATGACGTGCGTAGGCTCTTTCGAAAAATATAAAAAGATATTTACCAACAAAAGTAGGATTCCAAGAAGAGCGAATACCTTAAATGACCACGTGTAAGTTTCTTTGTCTATGTTATTTCTCATGATTTTGCTGTTTTGTAACACAAATATAGTAGAATAATTTGACACCTGTCAAGTATTTTTTAAATTATTTTGCAAAATACATCTATAACCAAATATTATTTGGCACATATTCTTTTTATAGTAAATTAAAATATTAGAATAGTACAATATTATTTTTATTAAAATTAGATTTATAGGTTTAATTTTTACTATCTTTTGAAATTAAATTATAAAAAACCACAAAAATAGGTTTAAGAACAAAATCTACATCAAATCAAATAAATATAACTATTTAAAGATTATCCTATACTTTTAAATTATCGACAAATACTTCTTCTCAATTAGTCCATTCGCAAAAAATCATTTTAACGAAGATTATAAAGAATTGATTTCTTGTTTAGAGAAACTTTCTTTTACTTTGAATATGTTATCAAAAAAACAGACATAGGTAATCGAATGAAAGTAGAATTAGTTAGAGTCGATGACGCCTTCCATTTTGAAGCCATCGGAACAGCGGGTACAGTCAACCACATGGATGCTAATGTAGATATTGGCGGACATAACTTAGGAGCAAGACCCATGGAAATGCTCTTGATGGGGTTGGGAGGCTGCACAGCCATTGATGTAATTTTGATTTTGAAAAAACAACGCCAAGTAATTGATGATATTAGAATATCGGTTGAGGGCGAGCGTGTGAAAATCGAAGGAACAGAAATGAGTCCGTTTCGCAAAATAAATATTCATTTTGCCTTCAAAGGCCAGCTCGACCAAGGCAAAGTTGAGCGAGCTATTCAGCTTTCGATGGAGAAATACTGCTCAGCAACCGCTCAATTTAGTCCAACTGCCGAGATTACGCACACACTCGCCATCAATTAATTATCAAGATTGGTATAATATTTGAGATTCAATAAGTAATCTATTACTGTTTAAAAATCTTAAAATATTTTATCATGAAAAAGTTAATCGTAGTTTTCGCATTGGTGGTATCGGCAACCACAGTTGTTTTGGCAGTAGAGAAAGAAAAAGGTGGCCGTAAAGCTCGCCGAGAAGCAGCAAAAAAAGAAATGAAATGCTGCGACAAAGAAATGGCCAAAGAATGTAAAAAAGAAAGCAAAGCTTGCTGCGAAAAGAAAACAGAATAATAATCTTATTTTCTATAATCAATTGAGTAAGTAGAGGGGTCAATGAGCAATCGTTGACCTTTTTTACGTTTTTATCTTAGCAAATAGCTTTTTTTTCTTAATTTGGTCAAATAAACACTACCTAACATTTAATGAGTCCGACGGTTTCGTTACGCAAGCACGTACACAATATTCTCGAAATTACTTGGCATCGAAAACTCGGTTTGAGTTTCTGGGTAAATATTTTCCTGACGGTCATTATTTCGCTCAATGCCATTGCTATTATCTTAGATACGGTTCCGAGTATTCAGCACAAATACCACCAACTTCTACTTGATTTTGAGGTATTTTCGGTCATTATTTTTACGATTGAATATGGCTTACGCCTATGGTCTTGTGTCGAAAATCCGCATTTCTCGCACCCAATCAAAGGACGATTAAAATTTATTTTTTCGGCGTGGGGCTTAGTCGATTTATTTTCTATTGCTCCTTTTTACGTTTCCATTTTCATTACTGACTTAGGCTTTGTTCGGATTCTTCGCTTGCTCCGAATGTTGCGTTTATTTAGAGTAAGTAAATATTTTCACGCCCTTCGGGTAATTCAGAAGGTAATGAAAGAAAAGCAGGAAGAACTCGTTCTGAGCTTTGTCTTTATTGTTTTTGTGTTAATTATTTCGTCGAGTACACTTTATTATTTCGAGCATGAAGTGCAACCAAGCAAGTTTTCGAGCATTCCCGAAGCCATGTGGTGGGGCGTAAACGCCATGACAACCGTCGGAGATGCTGACTATCGGCCCATTACGCCCATCGGAAAAATCATCGGAGGTTTAATTGCCATTATGGGGGTAGCACTTTTTGCCTTGCCTACGGGTATCTTGGCATCGGGTTTTGCGGAGCAAATGCGTGGCCAAAAACATAAAATTAAGTGTCCACACTGCGGAAATGAGTTCAATCATTCGCATTAAGATTGCTTTTCGATAATGCCATGCTTATCTTTGCACAAAAAAACTTCTTCGTGCAATTCGATAACTCAAAAAAACTCGGTATTCTTGGCGGTGGCCAACTTGGCAGAATGATTATTCAAGCTGCCATCGACTTCGACTTCACTATCAAATCGCTTGACCCTGACCCAGATGCACCTTGCAAACACATTGCTCACGAATTTGTGAATGGTTCGCTAAAAGATTTCGATACAGTAATGGCTTTTGGGCAAGACTGCGACATCATTACGATTGAAATCGAAAATGTTAGCATCGAAGCACTCGAAGCCTTCGAGAAGCAAGGTAAATTGGTGTATCCACAACCTTCAGTTTTGCGATTAATTCAAGATAAGCGTATTCAAAAGCAATTTTATAAAGACAATAATTTACCAACAGCCGATTTTATACTTACTGAAAACCAAGCCGATGTAAAAAACTACGTTGATTTTTTACCTGCGGTTCATAAACTTGGCACGGGTGGCTACGACGGCAAAGGTGTACAGGTTCTACGCACCGAAGCAGATTTGGTGAAATCCTTCGACCATCCAAGTGTGTTGGAAAAAATGGTTGACTTCGAGAAAGAACTGGCCGTAATTGTAGCCCGCAATGCCAGTGGTGAAATCAAGACTTTTCCAGTGGTAGAAATGGTATTCCATCCAGAAGCTAATTTGGTTGAATACCTCTTCGCTCCTGCCGAAATCACTGCTGAAATTGAAACTCAAGCAGAGCAAGTAGCCATCAAAACCGCCGAAGCCTTTGGCGTGGTGGGTTTATTGGCCGTAGAAATGTTCTTGACCAAAGATGGTAAAATCTTAATCAATGAAGTAGCCCCACGCCCACACAACAGCGGTCATCAGAGTATCAGAGCCAACGATGTTTCGCAGTATGAGCAGCACTTAAGAGCAATTTTTGATTTACCCCTCGGAAGTACTAAAGCACACTCAAAAGCAGCAATGGTAAATCTATTGGGTGAAGATGGCCATTCGGGAGAAGCGGTGTACGAGGGCATGAATGAGGTTTTGGGCATAGAGGGTGTGCATCCGTTTCTTTATGGAAAGAAAATAACAAAGCCTTTCCGAAAAATGGGACATATAACGATTATCGACCAAAATTTTGATAAATTAAAAGAAAAGGTCATTTTTGTAAAAGAAAAACTAAAAGTAATCTCAAAATAAATGGTGAATGATAAATGATTAATGTTTAATGAAAGACAACACTATGTTTGTAATTAAGCATCAATAATTAAACATTCACAATTAACGAAGATGGTTGGAATCATAATGGGTAGTTTATCCGACTGGAAAGTAATGTCGGCAGCAGTTGAAATATTAGAACAATTCGGAATTCCTTACGAAAAAGAAGTAGTTTCGGCACATCGTACACCACAAAAAATGCTTGATTATGCCCATTCGGCACGTCGTCGAGGCTTAAAAGTAATCATTGCGGGTGCGGGTGGTGCTGCTCACTTGCCAGGTATGGTTTCATCAAGTACAACTTTGCCCGTGATTGGTGTACCTATCAAATCAAGCAATTCGATTGACGGTTGGGATTCGATTCTCTCGATTCTTCAAATGCCTGCGGGTGTACCTGTTGCGACGGTTTCGTTGAATGGTGCAAAAAATGCGGGAATTTTAGCCGCTCAAATCTTAGGAGCAAATGATGAAGAAATTGCAAAAAAACTAAGAGCATACAGCGAAGGGTTGAAAGATTTGGTAGAAGAAATGAACGAAGAACTGAAAAAAACGGTATAAGCTCGCATGCAAATACTCAATAGTTCTATCGAAGATATTGCTTCGATTTTTAAGCTTTATGAAGAAGCCATTATCTTTCAGAAAACAAAGTTTAATAAACATTGGCAAGGCTTCGAGCGAACACTTGTAGAAACCGAAATCAGTGAAAATAGGCAATGGAAAATAGTTATTGACGAACAGATTGCTTGTATTTTTGCAGTTACCTATGAAGATGTCTTGATTTGGGGCGAAAAAAGTAATGACCCAGCTATTTATATTCATCGGATTGCGACAAACCCAGCGTTTAGAGGACAACATTTCGTAAAAGCGATTATTAATTGGGCAAATGCTTTCTGTAAACTCAACAACAAAAAGTTTATCAGAATGGACACTTGGGGAGATAATGAGCCGTTAATAGCTTATTACCAAAGCTGTGGATTTCAGTTCTTAGGATTAACAACCTTACAAAAATCCGAAGGTTTACCCAAACATTACGAAGGAGCTTGTTTAAGTTTGTTTGAAATAGAGGTAAATTGAACTAATGGATATTTTAGTTGTATCTAATTATTCATTTTCAATTATACATTAATAAAAATACTTGTTTTCCTATTTATAAATTAAAACACCTTTTCCCATGCAGTTCGAAGACCGAGAAAATCGAGAACAACGTAATGAACGTCCCAAGGAGCCTGCCCGCAATCTGCCAATGGCGGTTTTATTAGTGCTTGTGGGTATTATTTGTGCTTTGCTTTACATTGGCTGGAAGTATATGTCAGATGATACTACGGGTAGTGATGACCTAACCGCAGTTCCTGCCGATACAGTTTCAAAAGCAGTGGGTAATATGCCCGAAGAAGACACTGCTACTGCTGAAGCATCATCAGGAAGTGCTGCTCCAACTACCGATGGTTTGCCAGAGGTATCTGTACCAAAGGTAGGCGATAAAAATGAAGCAACAGCCATAAAAGAAGAAAAACCAAAAGAAGAGAAGTCCAAAGAGGAAAAGCCGAAGGAAGAAAAACCAAAAGTTGAAATTCCATCAGGTGGCGAAACTTATACACATACCGTAGGTGATGGTGAAACTTTCTTTGGTATTGCCAATCGTTATAATATTAAGAAAGAGACACTGAAAGCAATGAATCCTGGTGTTGATGAAAGTGGTATCAAGGTTGGAGTTACGAAACTCAAAGTTCGTATCAAAGCCATTCATACAGTAGGCCCAGGTGATATTATTAGAGTAGTAAGTAACAAATATGGGGTTTCGCAAACACTCATCATGCAAGCAAATAAGAAGACTAAAAACTATGCCGCTCGTGGCGAAAAATTGATTATTCCATTTGCTGAAAAGCAGTAGTTTTTAATCGAAAATATTTCAGAAAAGCCATCTTTCGAGGTGGCTTTTTTCGTAAAAATCACACCAAAAACAAATCACTCGCAATTCTATCAGCAAATAATTTGCCTTTTTGCGTAAGTGTAAGCAACTGACTATCAAGTTTTAAGAAGTTTTGAGAGAGATTTTGTCGAAGTACTTCTTCATTAGATTTTACCCATTTTTGCCCGACCATTTTCTCAATCTCGGCTAAATCACAGCCCCATTTGGTGCGAAGCCCAGTCATAATATAGTCGTTTACTTTTTCTTCGGGTGTCAAAACTTCATAGTCGGCGGGAACTTGACCGAGCGTAAGGGCTTTAATATACGCAGGGTTATTCGATACATTAAATTGACGAGATTCACCATTAAAAGAGTGTGCCGATGGTCCCACGCCCAAGTATTCATGGCGTTTCCAGTAGGAAGTATTGTGGCGTGAATAGCGGTTATCTCGGCAAAAGTTAGAGATTTCGTATTGTTCGTAGCCCGCTTCGGCCAACGTATTTACTAAAATATCAAATTGCTGTGAAGCAAATTCTTCATCAATGGGTGGTATCTTATTGATTTGCAGCCATTTACCAAAAACAGTTTTGGGCTCGATTGTTAGGCAATACGAGGAAATATGCGGTACATTTAGCTGAATTGCCTTTTCTAAATCTCGTTGCCAAATCTGATGGATACCTGAGGTAAATTCCGACTGAGTTTTTTGTAGTTTTTTGGGAAGTGTCAGCAATGGATGAATCCCATAAATCAAATCAATCGTAAGATTCTCGAACCCCATTTCTTGAGCCAACCGCACACAATCTTCGGCGTGCTGCGAAGTATGAATACGATTGAGGTATTTCAAATGATTATCATCAAAAGACTGAATTCCGATGCTAAGGCGATTAAAACCAAATCTTTGAAGAATTGCCAAACGGTCACGAGTGATATCGTCGGGGTTGGCTTCCATAGTTATCTCAATGTCGTCGGCGAAGGTATAATGTTTTTTGATTGTCTCAAAAACATCATACAATTCGTTCATATTCAGCAACGAAGGAGTGCCTCCCCCAAAGTAGATTGTTTCTAATCGCTTATTTTTCAGGTAATTAGCTTGTAAGTCTATTTCTCTACAAATAGCTTCTACAACCGTAGTTTTCAACGAAAGATTTGTACTGAAATGAAAATCACAGTAATGACACGCCCTACGGCAAAAAGGAATATGAAGATAAAGGTGCATCGAAAATGGGTTGCTATACTATTTTTTTGAAGCAAATACTTACTTCTACACCTATATATTGCCCATAATTGGGAATTCTCAAATAACCAAAACTTTTATAAAGACTAACAGCATCAAGCATGGTTTTACTGGTTTCTAAGACACATGCCTTATTTCCCATTTCTTTAGCCCATTGTTCTAAAGATGCTAAGATAAACTTCGCTACACCTTTGCCTCTATAGTTTTCTTTCACATACATTCGTTTTATCTCCATTGTTTCATTATCAAAGACCTTCATTGCACCACAACCGATAGGCTCACCATCGGCATAAACTACGATGCAGTTTTTAAGATTATTGATTTGATTATAATGGTTAAAAAATGAATGATTCTCGCCATTGACAATCGTTAAATAAGCATCAAGGCTTTGAACAAGTGCCTGAAAATCAGCACTTTCAGAAGTTGTTCTATCCGAAACTAAGTGCATAACCAATCCTTATTACTTAGTAGCCACAAAAAAGAAATCAATGCACTTCTCTGGTTCGTTTGAAACATGAAAATCAGTCACGTCTATCGAAGCTGCCAAACTACCCGTTTCAGCCATGAGCTTATTTCGATTGAAACGGTTCAAAAATTCGTATGGCCCTCGAAGCATCCAAGCTGGCAAACGATGTTGTAAATCGAAAATATCAAAACGCATGATTTTATTTACCGATTGCTTATTCTCTTCGTAATAATCCCATACTTTTTTATTGCCACCCACACCCATGGTCTCTACTTTCGAGAAATATTTTTGCATGAGTGAACGTAATTCTTGCGTATCATATTCACGCACGTGCCAAGGATTACGGCTCAATGAATATGGTCGGTTGACGGTAGTGAGCAACACACGTCCGTTTGGTTTTAATACACGAGCAATTTCTGAAAGAAATTTATTATCATCTTGAATATGCTCGATAACCTGAAAAGTCACGACATAATCGAAAGTATTATCTTTGAAGGCAGATAAATGCGGCAAATCAGCCGTTTGAAAAGTATGTTTTGGGTACGCCGCTTGAAGTTGGTCAATCAACGGTTGATTTTTATCGAGCCCCGTGTAATGGTCACACTTTTCGATGAGCGTTTCTACACCACGTCCCCAGCCACAGCCCAATTCTAACACATTTCCATGAATTATTTTTGCCGCCTCTACATACGGAAAATATAAACGTTGATGAACAGGATTATCCGATGGAATTTCGGCACTGGTGATTTCGGTGGTTGCGTATTTACTCACTTCT
>JALQYE010000209.1 GCA_023254245.1 Emticicia sp. | reverse complement strand
ATTCAAGAAGAAAATATTTATTAAAGTTTAGTTTACCAACGTGTCTAATAAACCTGGCACACCTTTTTATCGCAGAGTAAAGGTGTGCCAGGTTTTTCTACATTCCAATTCCTAATTATCCCCTTCTTTTCTCACATCAAAAACCCTCCGCAACCACGATTTTTTTTCGGCATCATCGGCCTCATTTTCTTCTTTTGTTGGCTGATAATTCAGTAATGCGGTTAAATCAGGTTGTCCAGCATCAATCCAACAAGTGAGCCAAAAATCACCCACCATTTTAATCGAAGCTCGCATTTGTCGCTCTACCTGATTTTTAAGCATTGCATGGTAGCGTTCCGAAAAATCCTTTGAATAACTTTTCATCGTGATACCATTTCTCTCATCAAAACCAAATTTCTTATCTTCCGAAAACTGAGCTGTTAATTCTCTTTCAAAAACCAACACCGAATCAAGAGCGGCATTTGCACCTAAAACCGCCTGCCAAGCACGTTTTTGTGGCGTTTTTACGTATTCGGCTTGCCCCACAAAAAAGTCATAATTATCTGAAAATAATTCGGGCAAACGGCTTTCCCAAAAACCATGAATACCAACTTGATTCGTCAGTTGTCCGTTATAATTCCGAGTCGTGTGAAGTGGAACGTTAGCATCAGCAATATAATGACCAATATCGGCCGAAAGCATCAAAATTCGGCGAACATCACGCTTACGAAAAGCTTCTGTAAGCTGAAACTTCATAAAATTGATATGCCACGGCACAATACCGTGTCGGTTTAGCGTATCTTCCGAGATTTTCTCAGTTACTTCTTTCCATGAGTAAGTTGGTAACTTCTTTCTCAACGAATCGGCATAATTATCCAAATCAATAAAATGTCGAGGAGCTTCTTCTTTGACCGCATAACGCCGTTGGTCAGGGTTAACCGCATTTTCGGTTACAAAATCAATGTGTTTTTTATAAAATTTAAACATTTCGGGCGGAAGCGTAAACACCGCCAACCGATTTATCCGCTGATGCCCAAAAAATCCCCACAATGGATATTGCCACAGTGGACGCTGCCAGAGTGGATACTGATTATTTCTTTCGATTTTCCAGGAAGCCATCAAAATAATGCCTAAAAAAAGCACCGCACTCTTCACCAAACGCTGGCAACCTTTCAAAAAAACATATTTAACTTCTTTTTTTAGCATTTTCGTCGTTTTTATCTCCCAAAATAAAATATTTTAATACTATCTTTTACAAAAAGACATAATTTAAACCTCAAAAACCACTTTTTTTTATTTTTATCAGAGCATCTCATAAATTTTAAACACCATTTTTACAAAAAATATATTTTTCTTCTAAAAACATCTGAAAATATAACTTAAATACAAAAAAATATGAAATTTAGTAATGATTGCCTGTTTTGTTAAAACCGCATCAAACAAAATATTATTTGGCAATATATGCAAAAAACAAAAACAACAAAATATTTTCTTGAAATAGTGCAACTTTTTCAAATAAAACCTGTTATATTTGTACCATAATACAAAATATTATTCGGATTTAAAGAAATGAGTCAAGCACAGAAAAAATCGTTATTAAGATATTTGATGCCAGCAATAGCTTTGGGAATGTTTGCTTTTCTAATGGTAGCTTATGGTTCAGCATACACGCCACCAAAAGCCCAAAAGCAACGTATTGTTTGCTTTAAATTCAAACAAGGCACTTCAGTAGAAGCAATCAAAAAACACATGGCTGACTTTCAAGATTTGAAACGTCAAATGCCAGAGATTGCTGCTTATTCGGCGGGTGAAACTTTCGGAGAAGATAATTCTAAAGCTGAGTACGATGTTATGCACTACCTTACTTTCAGAACTGAAGCCGAGGTTGAGAAATTCCGTGAGAGCACGCAATACAAAGCATTTGAAAAAGCCAACGAAGCCAACTGGGATAAAGTATTGGTTATCAATTCAGAAATTAAGTAATCTGATTTTACAGTCAAATAATTTAAGGAAGACTTCGCTTTGAGCGAAGTCTTCCTTTTTTATAAAATATTTTTGATTGTAAGTTTTTTCTTTCATATTATTTCATTAATTTTGCACTCCAAATTTAGAGTAAGACAAATATTATATTAAAATACAATGGCAAATCATAAGTCAGCATTAAAGCGTATCAGAGCAAACGAAACTAAGCGTTTGAGAAATCGTTACCAACACAAAACCACTCGTACTTTGGTAAGAAAATTACGTGGTTTAAGCGATAAAACAGCAGCTACTGAATTATTTAAATCAGCAGCTTCGGCCTTGGATAAATTAGCTCGTAAGAACGTTATCCACAAAAACAAAGCAGCAAACTTGAAATCAGGTTTAGCTAAGCATATCGCTGGATTAGCAGCTTAATTTCCTTCGGGAATTCAATATTTTGCTCATGGAAACAATTTCTCCGTGAGCATTTTTTGTTTGCAAATCACGTGAACAACAATACCTTTACAATCACTTTGCTGTAACTGATAAATAGAATGATTAGCAAGATTCTATCATGGGCGGAAGAAGACCGACCAAGAGAAAAACTTTTGTTGAAGGGCAAAGCAGCCCTTTCGGATGCTGAATTGATTGCTATTCTGATAGGTTCAGGAACAAGAGAGTTATCAGCCGTTGATTTATCGAAGCTAATTCTGCAAAGCGTTAATAATAACCTTAACGAACTTGCAAAGTTAAGTATCAACGACTTAATGAAATTTAAAGGTATTGGCGATGCAAAAGCTATTTCGATTGCTGCAGCCTTAGAACTTGGCCGACGAAGAAAAGAAAGTGATGTTGTGAAGAAAGCAAAAATTGGCTCATCGGCCGATGCTTATGAGGCAATTCGCCCCTATTTGATGGATTTGCAACACGAACAATTTTGGGTTTTACTGTTGAATCGAGCCAATGAAGTTATCCGCCCGCATCAGATAAGTATCGGTGGAGTTTCGGGAACCGTTGCCGACCCAAAAATGATTTTTAAGGCGGCATTAGAGCATTTGGCTTCGTCGATTATTTTAGTGCATAATCATCCATCAGGGAATTTAGCTCCGAGCCAAGCCGATAAAGATTTAACTAAAAAAGTAAAAGAAGCAGGCCGAATGCTTGATATTCCAGTACTCGACCACCTCATTTTCAGCGATAATGGTTATTTTAGTTTTGCTGACGAAGGAATATTTTAAAATAGTTCTGAATTATGAGTTCTGTGTAACTTATTTAAACTCATCTAACTATGTGTTTATTAGACAATTATCATGAATTCAGCCTGCAATTTTCAATAATCGTAACAAATTATTAATAAAAAAGAGCTTTGGATTTTAATACTGAGAATTAGCAGAACTCAGAACTCAGAATTCAAAACTCAAAACTCATAAAAATGCTTACAGTTTCAAATATTTCGCTAAGTTTTGGCAAAAGAACTCTCTTTGAAGAGGTAAATCTTAAGTTTACACCTGGTAACGTTTATGGGCTCATTGGAGCAAACGGTGCAGGAAAGTCAACGTTTGTAAAAATCCTTTCGGGCGACCTTGAACCAACTTCGGGTAGCGTAAGCATGGACCCAGGTGAAAGGATGTCGGTGTTGAAACAAAATCAGAATGCGTTTGATGATGATACCGTTTTGAACACCGTTGTGCGTGGAAACGAGCGTTTATCGCAAATCATTGCCGAAAAAGATGCCATTTACGCCAAAGAAGATTTCTCGGAAGAAGATGGCAATCGTGCCGCCGAATTAGAAGCCGAATTTGCCGATATGAATGGCTGGGATGCCGAATCTGATGCCGCAAACTTACTTTCAGGTTTAGGTATTAAAGAAGATTTGCATTATACCTTGATGGCTGATATGAACCCAGCCGATAAAGTAAAGGTATTATTGGCTCAGGCATTGTTTGGAAATCCAGACATTCTATTACTTGATGAGCCTACCAACAACTTGGATATCGAGTCGATATTGTGGCTCGAAAATTTCTTGATGAACTTCAAAAACACCGTAATTGTTGTTTCACACGACCGTCACTTCCTCGACAACGTATGTACGTATATTGCCGACCTTGACTTCAAGAAAATCACGCTTTATGGTGGTAACTACTCTTTCTGGTATGAATCAAGCCAGTTAGCGGCCCGTCAGAAATCTGACCAAAACAAGAAAGCCGAAGAGAAAAAGAAAGAATTGGAGGAATTTATTCGTCGTTTTTCTGCCAACGTGGCTAAGTCGAAGCAAGCTACTGCTCGTCAGAAAATGATTGAGAAATTGAATATTGAGCAAATCCAGCCTTCGTCACGTAAATATCCATACATCGGCTTTAAACCTGAGCGTGAAGTAGGCGACCAAATCTTATTGGTCGAAAACCTTAGCTACAAACTTGACGATGGCACTTATCTATTCAAAGATTTGAGTTTCCAAGTAGCTCGTGGCGAAAAAATTGCCTTTTTAAGCAAAGATGGTTTAGCGGTTTCGGCGTTGTTTGATATTCTTTCGGGCGAAAAACAGCCTTCGAGTGGTAGTTTCAAGTGGGGTATCACGATTACGCATACTTACTTACCAAACGATAACAATAAATATTTCTCTGATGGTAGCCTCGACCTCGTTGACTGGCTCAGACAATATTCGGTTGAAAAAGATGAAACATTCATTCGTGGATTCTTGGGTAGAATGCTGTTCTCGGGCGAAGAAGCCTTGAAGAAATGTACGGTACTTTCGGGAGGTGAAAAACAACGCTGTATGTTTTCGAGAATGATGCTTTCGGGAGCAAACGTTTTGATGTTTGATGAACCAACTAACCACTTAGATTTGGAGTCTATCCAAGCCCTTAACAAGGGTATGGAAGATTTCCCAAGCAATATGCTATTCACTTGTCATGACCATCAACTAACTCAGACAGTTGCGAATCGTGTAATTGAGCTCGCTCCTAAAGGCTTCTTAGATAAATTAACTGATTTTGACACGTATCTGACTGACGAGAAAATCAAAGCTCAACGTGATACGTTGTATAAATAAAAAATAGATTTTGATAGTTAGGCAAACGTGGCATATCTTCGAGATGTGCCACGTTTATTTTATATACAGATTCAAAGCAAATGCAAGACTTTACCGAAATAGCACAAAACGATTTAAAAGACATTTTGTCTGACCCAAATACTATCTTAATTGATGTAAGAGAAATAACCGAATTTGCAGATTTCAATATCGGTGGAATAAACATACCTCCGCACGAAATAACGGAGCGATTGGAAGAACTCAAAAACTACCAAACCATAGTGGTAGCTTGCTCAAATGGCACACGAAGTAGCATCGTAGCCCGACTTTTGACAAAGAAGTTGCCAGAAAAAACTATTCTACACTTAGAAGAAGGAATTTTCTAATGATTAATGGTTGATGATGAATGTTTAATCTAACTAAAAATTAAACATTCATCATTTAACATTATTTTTCAGAATCCGTCGTAATCTCTTTCTTTTTTGATTAACCATTTGCCTACTGCAAAAGATAATACCATTAAAATAACAAAGAATGCAATTGCATACCAAGTAGGATATTGATAACCGAACATAATCGTATGAAGTTTAAATTATTACCCTGCAAAAATACAACAAAATAAAAAAGATTATAACATTTCTCTAAAAAAAGTTATAATTCTATTCAAACAAATAAGGTTCTTTATGAATTTATCGGGTTTCATAAAACAGAAAAACGTCGGCAAAGTTTTGAAACTTGCCGACGTTAATACAATCGATAAATTTATTTTGAATCCAGAATAATACCTCAGATTTCAGCACTATACAGACACTCAGAGCTTATTTTCCTCCTTTCAGAATCGAATGATAGCGAGGCATATCTTTAAACAGCTTCAAAGCCTCTTGTACTTCTTTATCACGCTCAAATGCCACAAATTTCATGGCTTTTTGGTAATAGTAACGGCTCAAAATCTCAGCTTCCAGTTGTTCTTTAATATCCTCTTTATTTTTAGCTAAATCTTGTAATTTGCCTTGGTTAATTTTATCACGCAACGATTTGATTTGCTCTTGCACTAAATCAAGCGAGTTTTCTTTCTTGGCTGATGCTTCCAAATTATCCAAATTACGCTCCATTGTGGTGATGTACGTAAAATCTTTCCCTTTCAACCACGTAATAAAGTCTTGATATTCAGCCTCGGTTAATGAAAACTTTTCTTTTGGTTTCTGATTAGCGTGTTCGAAATAGTATTTGGTTGCGTAATCAAAAATATAGTTTTTTTGAAGTAAGTTTACTGTTACGGCAGCCATCGTTGGTACTTCGGTCTTAATGTCGGGGTCAACACCACCACCATCATAGACTGTGCGTCCGTTTTTGGTTTTAAATGCAGTCTTTAACGAGTCTGGCACACGCCCTACGCTACCATCGGGGTTGCGGTGGCTATAATCTAAGGCTTGAATACAACGCCCACTCGGAATGTAGTATTTAGCTGTTGTGATTTTCATTTTTGTATTGTAGCTTAGGTCACGTGTGGTTTGAACCAAACCTTTTCCGAACGAACGTTGACCAATCAACACCGCACGGTCGTAATCTTGGAGCGTTCCACTCACAATTTCAGAGGCCGAAGCACTCATACTATTTATCAAAACCACAATCGGAATTTCAGTATCAAGCGGGGCTTCCAATGCCATATATTTATGGTTCCATTCGGCCACTTTCCCACGAGTTTCTACAATGAGTTGGTCTTTTGGTAGAAACGCATTACAAATTTCAACCGACATATTTAGTAAACCACCAGGATTTCCACGTAAATCTAAAATCACTTTTTTCATGCCCTGCCCTTTCAATTCAGCAAAAGCACCTTTTACTTCTTTGGCAGCAGTTGCCGTAAAATCATTGAGTTGAATGTAGCCCACTTCGTCGTTAATCATACCCGAGTGTGGCACGTTAGGTGTTTTTACAATATCACGCCCAACTACTAAATCAATCGGAGAGTTTTGGCCGTAGCGTTTTACTGACATTTTCACGGTTGTACCTGTCTGACCTTTCATTAAT
>JALQYE010000208.1 GCA_023254245.1 Emticicia sp. | reverse complement strand
GCATTAGTGGCATTTATGAAAACCCTGACCGACAACAGCATAGCCACCGAAGCACGCTGGAGTAACCCGTTTTGTCAGACTAATCTGAGCTTTACGGGTACAATCAATTCAGGAGGATTTCAGTCGAATAATGCTATTTTAGTACAAGATGGAAGCACTACCCAAATACAAACTGGCAGTAACGTAAACCTTATTTCGGGCAAAGCCATTATCCTAAATCCTTCGTTTGAAGCCAAAGGTGGGAGTGTCTTTCGAGCCCAGATTGGCACTTGTCAATGAAACAAAATATCCTTACTCTTGAGTGTAAGTCACTCAACTATGCTTTTTTATGCTTCGCAACATTTATCGATTTTAGTAAAATAATCGCCTGATACATTATTCAAAAATTCACATTTCGCCTCAAAACCAGAAATTTAAAATATTTTATTCTGCTTGGCTGCGATTAAATGACAAATTTATTTGCTCAACTCGGCAAATAGCATTGCATTTCTTTGGCTTTATCATTTTCTACCATTTATCGATTTGATAGACATTTTCTCTAAAATATATCATTCTTGTAGATTAAATATACTGTCTTCTAAAAATATTCAATAAAATTTCTCTGATTTTCTAACAATTTGTTTCAACAATTAATTTATAATTTTAGTATATTTGCATGCTCATCCAAACAGACCATTCATGCAGTTTTATACCCCAAAGCATGAATCAATTCAAAAATAAACTCCCCTTCAGGGGCAGGGGGTTTTTCACCGATGAAAGTAAACCTTATTACGCAAGAATCCTTTGAAAGTCGTCATCACGGCAAGAGTGAAGTTGAACTCCAATCAATGTTACAAAAAATTGGTATTGATTCGCTCGAAACACTCATCAACGAAACTGTTCCTGCTGGAATCCGTTTAAAAAATCCACTTAATTTGCCAGAAGCCAAATCAGAAGTTGACTTTTTAGCCCATTTCAAGGCCTTAGCTCAAAAAAACAAAATCTATAAATCATTTATTGGTACTGGTTATTACGATACAGTTGTGCCAAATGTGATTTTAAGAAATATACTCGAAAATCCAGCGTGGTACACTGCCTACACCCCTTATCAGGCCGAAATCGCCCAAGGACGTTTAGAAATGCTTTTGAATTTCCAAACAATGGTGATTGAGCTAACAGGCATGGAAATTGCCAACGCTTCTTTACTTGACGAAGGTACAGCCGCTGCTGAAGCCATGACAATGCTTCACAGTGTGCGTCCTGCTGCCAAGAAAAATGCTCAAACATTCTTCGTTTCGGAGCTTTGCCACCCACAAACCATTGATTTAGTAATTGGTCGTGCAAAACCTTTGGGTATCAATGTTGTGGTAGGCAATCACGCAACGTATGATTTGACCAACGAAGACCTTTACGGAATTTTATTGCAATACCCAGCCACTAATGGTGAGGTATATGATTATACAGATTTGATTGCGACGGCTCACGAACTCAATGTATTTACTGCCGTAGCAGCCGATTTACTTTCATTAACACTCCTCACACCTCCAGGAGAAATGGGTGCTGATGTAGTAGTTGGTTCGGCTCAACGCTTGGGAGTGCCGATGGGCTATGGTGGCCCTCATGCGGCATTTTTCGCTACAAAAGATACCTATAAGCGTCAAATCCCAGGTCGTATCATTGGGGTGTCGGTTGATGCACAAGGTAATCGTGCCTTACGCATGGCTTTACAGACGCGTGAGCAACACATCCGTCGCGAAAAAGCAACATCAAATATCTGCACAGCCCAAGTTTTATTATCGGTAATGGCTTCAGCTTACGGTGTGTATCACGGGCCAAAAGGTTTGACTAATATTGCGGCGAAAATCAATGGATTAACAAAACTTTTTGCCGAATCGATTGAAGGTCTTGATTATCAAGTCGTAAACAAAAACTATTTCGATACCGTAACGATTCATACCGAAGATAACAGTAAAATCAAGGCAATTGCCGAGAAACATGAAATCAATCTTCGTTATTATGCCAACGGAAATGTAGGTGTATCTTTCGATGAAAGAAAAACCATCAAAGACGTTGAACAATTATTGAATATTTTTGCCGAGGCAGGCGGAAAAAGCACCAACATTAATTTAAAATCGGAAGTAGAAATTGGTTTTGGCGTAGGTCTAAACCGTACATCTGATTTTATGACTCACCCCATATTTAGTAGCTACCACACCGAACACGAAATGTTGCGTTACCTTAAATCTTTGGAAAACAAGGATTTATCGTTGGTTCATTCAATGATTTCGTTGGGAAGTTGTACGATGAAACTCAACGCAACAGCCGAGATGATTCCTGTAACTTGGCCAGAGTTTGGTAATATTCACCCTTTTGCACCAAAAGACCAAACCGAAGGATACCAAGAATTATTCAAAAACCTAAACGATTGGTTGTGTGAAGTAACGGGCTTTGCTCAAATGTCTTTACAGCCAAATTCGGGTGCTCAAGGCGAATACGCAGGTTTAATGGTAATTCGTGCCTACCACGAAAGCCGTGGTGATTCACACCGTAATATTGCCTTGATTCCATCGTCGGCTCATGGTACAAACCCAGCATCGGCCGTCATGGCGGGTATGCAAGTGGTTGTAACCAAATGCGACGAAAAAGGAAACATCGACGTAGCTGATTTAAGAGCAAAGGCTGAGCAGTATTCAGCAAATTTGGCTTGTTTAATGGTAACGTATCCTTCAACGCACGGTGTTTTTGAAGAATCTATCATCGAAATCTGTGACTTGATTCACTCTCACGGTGGACAAGTTTATATGGATGGTGCTAACATGAACGCCCAAGTTGGTCTGACTTCGCCAGCCACTATCGGTGCTGATGTTTGTCACCTCAACTTACACAAAACATTCTGTATTCCTCACGGTGGTGGTGGCCCAGGAATGGGACCAATCGGTGTAGCACAGCATTTAGCTGAGTTTTTACCAACGAATGCCGTTGTAGATATGGGTGGAAAATCGGGTATTCACGGAATCTCGGCTGCTCCTTACGGAAGTGCAAGTATTTTGACTATTTCTTACGCTTATATTGCCATGATGGGCGGTGAAGGCCTAACAAATGCCACAAAAAATGCGATTTTGAATGCTAATTACATCAAATCTCGTTTGGAAGGCGAATACCAAATTCTTTACACAGCCGATAGCGGTCGTTGTGCTCACGAAATGATTGTTGATTTACGTCAGTTCAAAACTTCAGCGGGTGTTGAAGCCGAAGATGTAGCGAAACGTTTGATGGATTATAATTTTCACGCTCCAACGCTCTCGTTCCCAGTGGCAGGTACAATTATGATTGAGCCAACGGAATCAGAATCGAAAGCGGAGCTTGACCGCTTCTGCGATGCCCTTTTGAGTATCCGTGAAGAAATTCGTGAGATTGAAGAAGGAAAAGCTGATAAAGCCAATAATGTATTAAAACACGCTCCACATACTGCTCCTGTGGTATTGGTTGCAGAATGGACAAGACCTTATTCGAGAGAAAAAGCGGCTTACCCACTACCATACGTAAAAGCCAATAAATTCTGGGCAACCGTTAGCCGCATCGACTCGGCTTATGGCGATAGAAACCTCATCTGTGCTTGCGAGCCAATTGAGGCTTATGTTGAGAATTAATATAAAATTTTTAATAGAAGATAAGTTGTTGTACACCTTTGGAGGTGTGCAACAACTTTTATATACCAACTCAAAATAAGCATTTCGCATCCTCTTCCAAAACCAACTAATAAGCAGTTTTAAAATACTAAACTTTATCAAAATTTAAAAGCTAATTGGCTAATGCTTGATTACAAAGCGAGCCATGGCCAATGCCTGCATAATCTCGGTAAGAAGAAAACTCCCAGTCATACATATCTTTTACTAAACCTACTTTTAAGGGGCTTTGGTGAATATATTTCAAGCAAATGTAACCACCTGGCACAGGAGCAAGAGCCTTTGTTTTGGTATTTTGAGTGAATAAAGAGTCTGTACGCTCAAATTTTCTATTGATGGCTTTAGTATATGAACTCAGCAAATTCTGAAAACCATAGCTCAATTTATATCATTATTCTCGATTTTTACAGTTTGCATGGTACGTTCATCGGCATAAACGAGTAAGTGAAAATGATTAAGCATAAGTCAATATGATAGTATTTCACAATGTGGGAGTAGATATTTGCGAATTTTGAAGAGAAAATATAAATAATTTTCTCTTTCAAAAAAGATAGTTTGGCGATTATTCCCTCGATTGTAAATATGAAAAAGCGTGTGTTGTCGAAATTGTGTATTTCATTTTGGTTTGATTAAAAGTTTGACTAAAGGTGTGGCACACCTTCAGAGATGTGCCACATTTTTTATCAAATATATGAGTAATTTCACTCTCAAACCTTGCTCGTTCATAAGGGTTTTCATGAAACTCTTTCTTTTTCTTGTCCCCAAACATGAAGAACGGAGAACAAAGCCACAGCAATGATAGATAATTTGTGCATAAAAAATGCTCATTAAGTGAAGTACTAAAGTCGTAACTTTTCACCTGATGAGCAAATTTATTTATTTTCTGGTAGTTTGTCTTTTTAAGCGAAAGGCGACTCCCCTTCTTGTAAGTATTGACCGATATTAAAGTTGATACCATCGGTAATTTCGACTTCCTTGTGCCAATTCATTATCTGCCAGTTTTCGTCTTTGGTGGCAATCATTATTTTCTTACTTTCAGAGAGTATCCAAATTACTTTTTCTACGCCAAAAGCTAAAAGTTTATCAGTTTTTAAATTAATATAGGCTTCAGGGAATTCAAAATCCTCAATATCAGCATCAATATCTACTTCGATTTGGATTTTTGGTGGAACGCTCGCATAATGTTTATCCGCCGCTCTTACAGGCAACTTTGATGTTTCAAAGATTGCTATATCTGCCGATAAATTGATTTTATCGGCTAAATGTAGGCCTTGTTCATTTGTCAGCACACGATATCTCTTTTCGTTAAGATTTCTAAATAATATTCTCAGAATATACTCAATAATTGTATTTTGCAGTGTACTTGCTCCCATGATTTCACTGATTTTTTTTGTTCCACCTAATACTTCCCTGTAACCTTTATAATAGATAGGTTTTCCATCAATGACTTCGTAAATCAATGAAGCTGGAATTTTCTTTGCTGATATTTTGGGGAGTTTTTTAGAGGTATTTCTGACCGCTACCATATTATCTCATATTTAATTCTGTAAATTTAAGAGAAATCACCTCTTTATTTTCAAAAAAACTTTAAAATTCTTCTTGTAGAATTACTTTCTTTGTAACTCATTGACCAAAAACCCCTATGAAAAACAAAAACGCTATTATTGGAGCAGCATTTTTGATGGCTACTTCGGCCATCGGCCCAGGCTTTCTGACGCAAACTACGGTTTTTACGCAACAACTTTCTGCCAGTTTTGGCTTTGTTATTTTACTTTCTATTTTATTGGATATTGGCACCCAACTCAACATTTGGCGAGTAGTTTCGGTGAGCCGAAAACCTGCTCAAGAGTTAGCCAATGAGCTTTTCTTTGGTATGGGCTATTTACTGGCGTTTTTGATTGTAGTGGGAGGTTTGGCGTTTAATATCGGCAATGTAGCAGGTGCTGGCTTAGGCTTCGAGGTGCTTTTTGGGATTGATGTGAAAATCGGGGCAGTTATTAGTGCAATCATCGCTATTGGTATTTTTCTCTCAAAAGATGCAGGGAAAGTCATGGATAGTTTCACCAAAATTTTGGGATTCGTCATGATTTTATTGATTCTCTACGTGGTTTTTGTATCAAACCCTCCGATTTTTGAGGCAGTTCAACGCACATTCGTTCCACAAAAATTCGATGCTTTGGCTACCATTACACTCGTAGGTGGTACTGTTGGAGGTTATATTACATTTTCGGGGGTACATCGGTTGATGGATGCTGGCATTAACGGCGAAGAAAATCTTCCAGAAATTAATCGCAGTGCTACAACTGGTATTTTGGTAACTGCCGTAGTGCGATATTTACTCTTTTTGGCATCGTTGGGTGTGGTTATAGCTGGTTTTACTTTGAGCAAAGATAATCCTCCTGCTTCGGTCTTTCAGAGTGCCGCTGGCGAAATCGGGTATAAAATTTTCGGAGTAGTTATCTGGTGTGCAGCCATTACATCAGTGGTTGGGGCGGCTTACACTTCCGTTTCTTTCTTACGTACGTTTCACCCAAACTTCGAGAAATATAATCGACAAATCATTATTGGTTTCATTGTTTTCTCTACCATTATCTTTGTTTTGGTCGGAAAACCCGTAAAAACACTCGTTTTCGTAGGAATGCTCAATGGTTTCGTCCTGCCGATTGCTCTGGCTATTATGCTCATAGCCAGTAGAAAATCTCGATTAATGGGCAACTACAAACACTCATTAGTCTTACAGATAATTGGTTGGTTAGTGGTGGCAATTATGTCAGCGATGGTGATTTATGGGCTTTTACCTCATTGATTTGAGTAGTACTATTCAGAATTGTTAAAGCACTGGCTATCAATACTACATTTTTAATAATGTATTGCCCTGTGAGCGTTAGCACCAATGTGTTTTGCCACGTATCTTTTGGTAAGAAAAGTAGTGGTAAGAATGTAGTAAACATCTGTAAAATAAACACCCCAAAAGCTATTTTTGTAAGGCTTGGTATCAGCCACAACACACCAATTACGCATTCAACAACGCCCAGGAAAACCAAAAAATGTTCGATTGGCATCAAAGAAGCGATAGTTGCTTGATGTAAATTAGTAACTAAGCCCTCGGCAGGAGAAATGTGAATAATTTTTAAGAAACCAAACCAAAAGAAGACCACAAAAAGAGCCACACGATTCCACCAAATAATGAACTTGTTTAAGATTATTTAGGAGGGAAAAATAGATGCTCAAGAAAGAGGTAATTTTGTTTTGCGAAGCAAAATATCTAAATCAAATGAGCATCTTAGACAAAGATAGAATTAAAACCTTTATTCTTCCATATTTAAGTCAAGGTAAACGAGGTAAAAATTTAACTGAGGATAAACGTATAAGTATTGTTTTATCTATTTTCCATCGTTTGAAAACAGGATGCCAATGGAGGGAATTACCGTTGGAGAAATATTTTACTGAAAAATATAGTTATGAATCTGTATTTTATCACTTCAACAGATGGTGTAAGGATGGTTCATGGAAAAGAATGTGGATTGGTTTATTAGGGGAATATAAGAACCATTTAGATTTATCAAGTATTCA
>JALQYE010000207.1 GCA_023254245.1 Emticicia sp. | reverse complement strand
AACGAATATGAAGTTTGAAGTTGATGGCAAGCCATTTCAAATGGCTACACTCAACGAAACTGTAACGCTTTTTCCACAAGAACCAGAGATTTTTGAAAATACGATTCGTTATAATATCACGCTTGGGTTGCCATTTGAAGAAGATGAAGTATGGAAGGTTTGTGAGGAAGCGTATTTTACGGATACTGCCAAAAATCTTCCGAATGGTTTAGAATCAAGTATTCAAGAAAAAGGCGTGAATCTTTCGGGTGGACAAAAGCAACGATTAGCGTTGGCTCGTGGAATTTTGGCCGCTCAAACCAGTGAAGTGGTTTTGATGGACGAACCAACGAGCAGCGTTGACCCCAAAACTGAGGCTTTGATTTATGAGCGTTTGTTTGAGACTTTCTCTGAAAAAGCGGTTATTTCATCGCTGCATCGCTTGCATCTGCTTCGCTACTTCGATTATGTATATGTACTCAGTCAAGGAAAAATAGTTGCTGAAGGTACTTTTGAGATTTTGAAAAACTCCAACCCAATTTTTCAAGAACTTTGGAAACATCAGGAAGTGGAGGGTTGAAAATTATTCATCGTTCTTTTTATCCGAATATCATGTAAAATGCACTTTTGACTTAAATTGGTTCTAATAAAATGTTTTTTTATGTAAGATTTACAGCCTAATTAAACCGAAAAACATGATACCAAATTCACTCAATGCCGACTTATTAATCATAAGTCAAAAGTTAGAAAATAGAAAGCAAATTCTCCGAAAACTGCAAGAAGCTAAGCGAGTTTATATAACTGAACAGAAAAAGCTTGAAGCGACAAAACAACAAATGGAAGATGAGTTTAAGGATGTTAAAGACCTTGAAACTTTAACCTTGAAATCAATTTGGTATGATTTACTTAACAAGAAATTCTCAGAATTGGAGCGAGAACAAGCCGAATATTATCAAGCGAAAATCCAGTTTGAAAGCCAGCAGAATAAGGTTGATAATATTTCTCTTGAAATAAAATCTTACGAAGCTCAAGTATTTGATTTAGAAACGATTAAAATACAATATGAAGGTCTTATTCAAGAAAAAGTAAAGTTATTGAAAGCAAATAATCATCCACAATTAGTAGATATTTTCTCTAAACAAGAGGAACTTGTGAAGATTGATGCTTATAAAAATGAAATTCAAGAAGCAATTTTGGCTGCTGAAAATGTATTAACCATAATTCCAAAAGCTGTTAAAGAATTGAAAGATGCAAAGGATTATGCTACTTGGGATATGATTGGCGGAGGAACTATGGCAACCTATTTGAAACGTCAAAAAATGAACAGAGCTAAGCTTGGAATTGTAGAAATAAATTATACTCTTGATAAACTCAAAAGAGAATTGAAAGACCTAAAACCTGATTTATTTCCATCCGAAATAAAATTCAATACTTCGTGGGAATTTGCTGATTACTTCTTTGATAATATTTTTGTTGATATGAAAATTAGAGAAAGAATAGTTGATGCTTATAATGCTATTTTATCTCTTCACAAGGAAATAATTTTATTGAAAGAAAAACTTATATCTGAAAAGAAAAGTCAACAAAGTTTATATAAAGAAAGAGAAAGAGAATTGATGAAATTAATTGAACAGGCTTGAAATGTTGTGGCACATCTGAAAGATGTGCCACAATTGCAAAAACTTAAAACTTCGGCACAAAGCCCATATTCCACCAAATAAAGGCGTAAATATCAGCCGTTGATTCAAGGTTTTTCTTCGTATTACTCGCTCCGTGACCAGAGTTTGTATCAATCTTTATCAATAACGGATTTTTGCTGCTTGCCGCTCCTTTTTCTTGTAAAGTGGCTGCATATTTGAATGAGTGTGCAGGCACAACTCTATCATCGTGGTCGGCTGTTGTGATGAGCGTTGCAGGGTAGTTAATACCCGATTTAATATTATGAATCGGCGAATAACCGTACAAAGTTTTAAACTCTTCGGCATTATCCGACGAACCATAATCGGCAATCCAGTTCCAACCGATTGTAAATTTTTGGAAACGAAGCATATCCATCACACCCACTTGTGGAATGGCTACTTTTGCCAAATCTGGACGTTGATTCATCACCGCTCCAACCAAAAGTCCACCATTTGAGCCACCACGAATGGCTAAATGAGCATTATCACAATATTTTTGAGCAATTAAATACTCACCTGCCGCAATAAAATCATCAAAAACATTCTGTTTTTTGAGTTTCATGCCTTGTTCGTGCCATTTTTCGCCGTATTCGCCACCACCACGAAGGTTAGCAGAAGCATAAACACCACCTTGCTCCAAGAATGGAATTAAGGTTGGACTAAAACCTGGGTTAAGGTTTACATTAAAGCCTCCGTAGCCATAAAGCAAAGTTGGGTTTTGGCCATTGAGTTTTAAGCCTTTTTTATAGACAATAAACATCGGAATCTTCGTGCCATCTTTACTTGTATAGAAAACCTGTTTTGTTTCAAAATCAGTTGCTTTAAAATCAACTTCTGGCGAGCGAAAAACTGTACTTTTCTTGCTTGCAATATCGTATCTGAAAATAGTAGGAGGGTAGTTGAAGGTGCTGAACGTATAAAACACAAATTTATCATCCGCTTCACCACTAAAGCCACCTGCTGAACCGAGAGATGGTAATTGCACTTCATTTTCAAGATTTCCGTTGAAATCATAGACATACACACGAGTCGTAACGTCTTTCAAATACAAGGCAAATAATTTACCGCCCGCCGAGCTTACTCCTTGTAATGGCTCTGGTTTTTCGGGTAAAATCGTTGACCATTTTCCAGTAGCAATATCAAACTTTTCTACTTTATCATTGGGAGCATTGTGGTTGGTTTGAACCAAAAATGCTTGTCCGATATTATCAACAATGCTATAACTCGAATTAGTAATTTCCGAAACAATTGGTTTAAATTCTTTCTCGCCCGCAGCTCTGTAATAAAGGGCATTTCCATCTTTTCCTTTGCCACGGTCGCTGATGCTCAAGAACGCAAATTTTTGGTCTTCACTTGTGTAAACGCCATTGAAACGTTGAGGATTGCTTTTATCTTCAAAAACCAACTCATCTTCGGCCTGACTTGTGCCTACTTTATGGAAAAATACTTGATGGTTTTCGTTTTTGGCGGCCAAAGCACTACCTTCTGGTTTCGGATAACGGCTGTAATAAAAACCACTTCCTTGCCACGAAATACCAGAAACTTTCACCCATTCGAGTTTATCGCTGAGGTTTTGCTTCGTAGCCATGTCCATAATTACAATATCTTGCCAGTCAGAGCCACCTTTCGATAAAGCCATTGCTCCATATTTTCCATCTTTTGATAATACAAATTGCACCAAACGTGTAGTGCCATCAGCTGAGAGTTTATTGGGGTCAACCACCAATTCAGGCTTACCATTTAAGCCCTTTTGGCGATAAAGTACTGATTGGTTCTGTAAACCATCATTTTTATAGAAATAAAACCATTCACCTTTGCGTGAAGGAGAAGAATATTTGGGGTAATTATAGATTTTTTCCAATCGTTTCATTATTTCAGCACGATACGGAATTTGCTCGAAGTATTTATTGGTTACTTCGTTTTGTTGTTTTACCCATTCGGCAGTTTCGGCTGAACGGTCATCTTCGAGCCAACGATAAGGGTCAGCAACTACGGTGCCATGATACGTATCGGTGTGGTCGATTTTTTTTGTTACTGGATAATTATACTGAGCCATTGCTAAACTGGGGAACAAGAGAGAAATTAGAATTTTTTTCATAGTTTTTTCAAAGTCTAACGATACATCTGACCATTTTTGTTATTGATGAATAAATTTGTAGGACAAGCTTTTAACTTGTCAACGATGGAGTAATTGCATTTTAATGAACAAACAACTATCAATCAAAGAAGTTTTATTAATTTGCTTCTAATCAACAAAATCTACAAACAAATGTACGGAATAAAATCTTTTGAAATAAAGAAATTTGGGGCGAAAAGTGTAGAAAAAAAGCCCGATTTAGTGACATGGGAAGAACCTTTGGAGATACGTTTGGGATTTGGAGAAATGGAAAATAGACAGCAAAAGAGCATTTCGCTTACAATGAGGACTCCTACAGGGCATGATTTTGAGCTGGCATTAGGTTTTTTATTTACGGAAGGTATTATTGTTAATTTAGATGATATATTGAGTATTCGATATTGCGTAGATACTGGCCGCCAAACGCAAGAGAACATTGTAAGGGTTGAATTAAAGCCAAATATTGAAGTTGATTTAAGCAAAGTAGAGCGAAATTTTTATGCAACCTCAAGTTGTGGCGTTTGTGGCAAGGCATCTATTGAGAGTATTCAACAACATTGTAAGGTATTGATGAATGATAATTTGAAAGTTTCAGCTACTTACATCCTGTCATTACTTGATGTTTTGAAAGAAAAACAGGTATTTTTTAAGCACACAGGCGGTCTTCATGCAGCATTAATCACAAGTCTATCAAATTCAGAATTCGCTATTCTACGAGAAGACATCGGTCGTCATAATGCCCTTGATAAAATCATTGGAGCGGCGTTTCAAGCAAATATGTTACCTCTTGAAGATAATATTTTGGTTATGAGCAGTCGGGCGAGTTTTGAAATCATACAAAAAGCTGCCGCAGCACAAATTTCAATTATTGCATGTGTAGGAGCCCCATCAAGTTTGGCTATCGAAACGGCACAGGATTTTGGTATTACCCTCATTGGCTTTCTGAGAAAGGATGGGTTTAATGTTTATTCTCATGAAAACCGAATTGAATAATTTTATCAAAACGGAATTTATACCGTTTCACATAGAAAGTAGTTCCTTTGTTTTTTTAGGCATTGAATTTATTCAATGAACTATCATAGAAGTAGATTTTTCATTATGTTTGAAAAACGCAAAATATTATGTCGAAAATAAACCCTCAACCACCGACCGATTTTACAGGAATCGAAACGACTGAACCAGCCAAAGAAGCAGCGGGTTTTACAGCTGTGTTTTCTTCAATGAAGCATGTTTTTGGTGCGATGCCTGTCAGGCGAGGTTTAAAATCTCTATTACATCTCAATCAAAAAGGAGGAGTCGATTGTCCGAGCTGTGCATGGCCAGACCCCGATGGCGAACGTTCAAAAATTGCCGAATACTGTGAAAATGGAGCAAAAGCCATTGCCGAAGAAGCTACAACTCGAAAAGTAACGCCAGTTTTTTTTCAGAAATATTCGGTTGCCGAACTTTCGCAAAAATCTGATTATTGGTTAGGCCAGCAGGGAAGATTAACACATCCTTTGATTGTGAAAGAAGGAAGCCATCATTACGAAAAAATAGCTTGGAATGATGCTTTTCAACTCATTGGTAATCAGCTAAATAAATTAGATTCGCCTGATGAAGCAATATTTTATACATCAGGAAGAACCAGCAATGAAGCCGCTTTTTTATACCAACTTTTCATTCGAATGTATGGTACAAATAATATGCCCGATTGCTCAAATATGTGCCACGAATCAAGCGGTTCGGCTTTGGGCGAAACATTAGGTTTGGGTAAAGGCTCAGTAAAATTAGATGATTTCGAGAAGGCAGAAGTGATTATGATTCTCGGGCAAAACCCAGGTACAAATCATCCCCGAATGCTCTCAGCTCTCGAAAAAGCCAAACGTGCAGGGGCAAAAATTATTTCGGTTAATCCACTTATTGAAGCTGGTTTATTGAAATTTAAGCACCCGCAAGAAATGCGAGATGTGGTTTTAGGAGGTGAAAAATTAACCGATATTTACTTGCAAATAAGAATTAACGGAGATTTGGCCTTATTAAAAGCCTTCAACAAGATTTTATTTGAAGCCGAAAAACGAACAGGAGAGGTATTTGATAAAGATTTTTTAATTAATCAGACAGAAAACTATGAAAATTATATAAAAAGCCTTGAAAGTGAGTCTTTAGAGCAGCTTTCAGCCGAATGTGGTATCGTCTTAGAAGAAATAAGAGCGGCTGCTGAATTATTGATTCAACATAAAAAAATCATCGTTTGTTGGGCAATGGGGCTAACCCAGCATAAAAATTCAGTGCCAACTATTCGGGAGGTTGTTAATCTTCTTTTATTGAAAGGAAGTATCGGTATTGAAGGTGGAGGAACTTGTCCAGTACGTGGACACTCAAACGTACAAGGCGACCGCACGATGGGAATTTATGAGAAGCCGCCTAAAGTTCTACTTGATAACCTACAAAAAGTCTTTGGTTTTGAGCCACCACGCAAACATGGGTTTGATACCGTAGATGCTATCAAAGCAATGGCTGAAGGCAAAGCAAAAGTTTTCATCGGAATGGGGGGTAATTTTTTATCTGCTACACCCGATACGGAGTTTACTGCCAAAGCATTACAAAACTGTGATTTAACCGTTCATGTTTCCACTAAACTCAATCGTAGTCATCTGATTCATGGAAAAACAGCCTTGATTTTGCCAACGTTAGGCCGAACTGACCTCGATATGCAAGCAAGTGGCGAGCAATTTGTTTCAGTGGAAGATTCGATGGGGGTAGTACATAGTAGTAAAGGCGTACTTAAACCCGTTTCCGAACATCTATTGTCAGAACCAGCTATTGTAGCAGGAATTGCAAAAGCTACTTTAAGAAATAATATTGTAGATTGGGATTCACTCGTTGCCAATTATGATAATATCAGAGCTTTAATTGAGCAATCAATAGCAGGTTTTGAGAATTATAATGTTCGTGTTCGACAGGATGGAGGTTTCTATTTACCAAATCCCCCTCGTGAACGTAAATTTGCAACTGATACTCAAAAAGCCAAGTTTACCATTAACGAGTTAGAAAGTATAAAATTGAAAGAAGGCGAGTATTTAATGATGACCATTCGTAGTCATGACCAATTTAACACAACCGTTTACGGCTTAGACGACCGTTACCGAGGTATTTATAATGAAAGAAGAATTATTATGATGAATGAAACTGATATGCAAGAAGCAGATTTAGAAAAATATCAGATAGTGAATCTTCATAATAATCACGGAGGAATTGAGCGAGTAGCAGAAAAATTTATCGTTGTGCCTTACAACATTCCCCAAAAATGCGTAGCTACGTACTTCCCCGAAGCCAATGTTTTAGTACCGATTGATAGCTATGCTGATATTAGTAAAACGCCAACCTCAAAGTCGGTTATAATAACTATAACCAAAGCTCCCTAAATATTATCGCTGAAGGTTTTAATAGGATAAAAAAACATGAGTAATTCCGAATTCTATCTCAAAATTCGGAATTACTCATGTTTAAAAAGCAAAGCCCCCTTTAGGGGTTGGGGGTTACTCTACCGTAACCGATTTTGCCAAGTTACGAGGTTGGTCAACGTTTCTTCCACGAAGAACGGCAATGTAATAAGA
>JALQYE010000206.1 GCA_023254245.1 Emticicia sp. | reverse complement strand
ATCATTGATTAATAAGCTCTTTTCCATCGAAGCTGTTGGAATGGTATAAGCTTCTAAAAACATCCATCTAATGAGTGTAGCCGCAACAACTGCAAATAACACCGAATCCCACCATTCTCTAATAGCTGATTTTTTCTTTTTTGGTTTTGTATTAGTTTGTACTTCTGCCATTGATATAGTTTTTAATACTTTAGAATCTATTTAAGGTTATTTTGAATCGTTATTTCAATCCCAAAAGGTCATTCATTCCAAATACTCCTTGTTTTCCATTGAGCCACTCAGCCGCAATGACCGCTCCGAGTGCAAACCCATGACGGCTGTGTGCGATATGAGTGATTTCTATTTGGTCAACGTCTGAAATATATTTTACAGTATGTGTTCCTGGAACTTTTCCTTCTCTCGACGACCAAATCGGTACTTCATTGTCAGCCGCAATTTGGTTGTTAGTCCAAGTTGTTTTATCAGCCAAATTATCAATGATACCTTCAGCCAAAGTAATCGCAGTTCCACTTGGAGCATCTTTTTTCTCAGTGTGGTGAATCTCATTAGTAGAAACTTTAAATTCTTTATAAGGATTCATCAAACGAGCCAACGTCTTATTTAGCTCAAAGAAAAGGTTTACACCAATACTATAATTAGAAGCATAGAAAAACGCAGCTTTATTTTCAAGGCAAAGCTTTTCGATTTCAGGTTTATGTTGAAGCCAACCCGTTGTTCCGCATACCGTTGGAATTCCAAATTCCATACAATACTTTAAGTTTCCGTAGGCCGATTCTGGCGAACTAAACTCAATCACAACATCGGTGTTTTCACGGCTAAGTGCTAAAATCTCTGTGCGATTACTCACATCTATTCTTGCCGAAATCTCATGGCCACGTTGCAAAGCAATCTGCTCGATTACTTTTCCCATTTTTCCATACCCTAAAAGTGCAATTCGCATACTTCCAGTTTGTAATTTATTTGAAATAATTAAAAGTTTAATCTAAGTTTTACACCAGCGGATGCTCCGAATGATGAAGACTCAATAGACGGTTCAAATTTCAGCGAAATATCATCGCTCATATCAAAACCTCTTAAGTGAGCTGATACGTTGGCTTGGATTGCCTGTAGGGTCCAGCCTGCTGCCAAAGCAATCCATGATAAGTCACGTTGCCGATGGTACGCTTTTACGGCTGGCTCAATCTGTGTTTGTACAAACGGCCCGCGTAATTCGCCATTAACAGGAATATATACCTCAGTTTTTTTGTCAATAACGATTTGTGCTAAATAGCTTTTATAAAATTTGTACTTGTCGTTATTCCACCAAATGGCGTAAATTCCACCAGCCGCTGCTCCATATACAATTGGTATTACCCAATATTGTCTATTGGTGGCCTGCCCCCAACCAGGAAGTATCAAAGAACGTAATAATACGGTTCGAGGAATACTTCCTTTGTTAGATGAGTCAGTTTTGACAATATTTTTCAAAAAACTTTTCTTCTTTGTTGTATCAATTACAACTTTCGTTGTGCTTAAAAACTTGGCAGTATCAAGCTTTTGGGCAAAGGCTGTACTCGAAATCAAGCATAAGACGATTAAAATCCTTATCATTATGTTTTAAATTTTTGGTTTAATAACGCCTACTGATTTGGGTAAGTATCAGAAAACCAAGTATTTAACATTCCTTAACGAATTATTCGTTAACTTTTATTGCATTAAGGATTCTGTCGAGTTCTTCTTTTGAAGTAAACGGAATCTTGATTTCACCTTTGTGTTTTTCATCGGCTTTAACCAAAACTTTCGTTCCGAAATAACCTTGTAATCTGAACTGTAAAGATGAAATCTCTTGTTTTATAGTTACTTGACGAGTCACTTTTCCTTCTTCAGGAATAATCAACGTCAATCTTCTTACTTCGTCTTCAACTTTTCTTACCGACCAGTTTTCTTGAACAATCTTATTGAAAAGCTTTATCTGCGTTTCGTGATTATCAATATTAATCAAAGCACGAGCATGACCCATCGAAATCTCACTATCTCTTACCGCAGCCTGAATCACATCGGGTAGCTTCAAGAGTCTCAAATAATTATTTACGGTCGTACGGTTTTTTCCAACTCTATCACCTAATTCTTCTTGTTTCAATTGAAATTCGCTAAGTAAACGATGATAGCTTAGGGCAATCTCTATGGCATTCAGGTTTTCACGCTGAATGTTTTCGATGAGAGCCATTTCGAGCATTTGTTGGTCGTTGGCCGTGCGGATATATGCAGGTATTTTCGTGAAACCAGCCAATTTAGAAGCTTGCAAACGACGTTCTCCTGAGATAAGCGTATATTTTCCTGGGCTTGCTTCTTTAACTGTGATTGGTTGAATGATACCTAAAACCTTAATCGATTCGGCTAATTCCTGTAAGGCTTCTTGGTCGAAGTGTGTACGTGGTTGAAATGGATTTGTTTCTACCGACTCAATCATGATTTCGTGCATCGAACTCATGGCTTCCATTCGGCGTGGTACAGGGGTTTCAAAACTTTTCTCAGCCCCTTTTTCCGAACCCGAATCAGACAGCAATGCTCCCAGACCTCTTCCAAGTCCAGTCATGCTTTTCTTTGTGTTTGCTACCTTAGGCTCCATATATACTATTATTAATGAAGAAAAAGTTTTGGGGTTGCAAAACCTATCTTCATTGTTGTTTTGTCGTTTGTGAATTGAATTTTCTTAGTTCTCCTGTCCGAGTTTACCATTTTTCACCAAAATCTCACGAGCAAGGTTTAAGTAACTAATCGCACCTTTGCTATCGGCATCTTGTGCCAAAGCAGGAACACCATAACTCGGAGATTCAGAAAGACGGATGTTTCGAGGGATGAGTGTTTGAAACACCATATTTCTAAAGTGAGTCGTTACCTCATGTACTACTTGGTTGGAAAGGCGAACCCTCAAATCATACATCGTCAATAAAATACCTTCAATCGTAAGGGCAGGGTTGAGGCGTTGTTGAATAATCTTGATGGTATTCAATAACTTTCCGAGTCCTTCTAAGGCAAAGTATTCGCATTGGACGGGTACGATAACCGAGTCAGCAGCCGTAAGACTATTGATAACGATTAAACCCAGCGATGGCGAGCAGTCAATGATGATAAAATCGTACATGTCTTTTACGTCCATGAGCGATTCTTTCATTTTCTCTTCACGCTTCGGAAGGTTAATCATCTCAATTTCGGCACCAACTAAGTCGATGTGCGATGGCAGTAAATCGAGGTTTGGGAAATCGGTTTCGATGATAATATCACGTGGACGAATATCATCGACCATACATTCATAAATACTGTTTTCGACTTCTTTGGGGTTAAACCCTAAGCCCGATGTAGCATTCGCTTGCGGGTCGGCATCAATAATGAGCGTACGAAATTCGAGAGCAGCCAAACTGGCTGCAAGGTTAATTGTGGTTGTGGTTTTGCCTACACCACCTTTTTGATTGGCAATTGCTATTATTTTTCCCATTTCTTGTGGTTAGAGAAAATTACTGGCTCAAATATCTGACTTTTAATGTTAATAAACAATTAAATGTTCCACGCTGTGGGTAAAATGTTCCACGATGTGGATAAGATTGTTGATAAGAAAACGCCTCCAAAACGTAGAATTAGGAATTGAAAGAGAATGACTTTTTCGTGTAAATATCTGATAGTTAGTTGCTTATAGTTTGTATTTTTGGGCGTTGATTTTTTGATTTTAAGATGAAAAATGTGCGTAATATTTTTCAATAAAAAATAACAATAAACTGTTTGATTGAACTTTCGAATAAGATAATTACCCTTGAATTATGGCGAAGAGACATTTTAATCGAAATTCGTCAATCGTAATTCATAAATCATAATTATCTTTGTAAATGCGATATTTAATAGAATGCTCATACAAAGGCACTGATTTTCATGGCTGGCAGATTCAACCTGATGCTATCAGTGTGCAAGAATGTATCGAAAAAGGTCTTTCAACAATCCTCAAGAAAAAAATAGATATAACAGGAAGTAGTCGAACTGATACTGGTGTACATGCTGCTCAGCAATATGCCCATTTTGATGTTGATGAAGCTATTACTGATATAGGAAGGCTTGTTAATGGTTTGAATGGGATTCTACCAAGAGGTATTGCAATCAAGCAAATCAGATTAGTAGCAGATGATTTTCATTCAAGATTCGATGCAACACATAGACGTTATCTTTACCGAATTTTGCAAGAAAAGAACCCATTTTGGCATGAATTGGCTTATTTTTACAAACCAAGGCTTGATATAGCCTCAATGAATGCTGCGGGTGAAATAATGGAAAAATACATTGATTATCAGTGTTTTAGTAAAGTAAAAACCGATGTTCAAACCTTTAATTGTAGTATTGAGTTTGCATACTGGGAACAACAAGATTCGTTTTTGTTGTTTCATATAAAGGCAGATAGGTTTTTGCGTGGAATGGTGAGGGCAATAGTAGGAACGATGCTTGAGGTTGGTTTGGGAAAATTGAGTTTAGAAGATTTTGAGCAAATCATACTTTCTAAGGATAGAAACAGGGCGGGTAGGGCAGTGCCACCCGAGGGATTGACCTTGATGGAGGTAGGATACACTTTTTAGAAAATGATAAAGATTGAAATAAATAAAATAAGTACACATCAGGATTTAGAAGACGTAAAGCAACTATTCAGAAGGTATATTGAGTTTTTGCAGGTAAACCTTGATTTTCAGGACTTTGAGAATGAACTGGCAAAACTCCCTGCTAAATATGCCGAACCAGACGGTGCGATTTTCTTAGCAAAAGTAAATGACCAACCAGCAGGCTGTATTGCACTTTGGAAACTCGAAGAAGGAGTTTGCGAAATGAAACGTTTGTTTGTAATGCCCGAATTTCAAGGCCTTGGGCTCGGTAAAATGTTAGCAAATAAATTGATGGAAGAAGCCAAAATCAAAGGTTATAAAAAAATGAAGTTGGATACATTGAAACGCTTACAGTCGGCCAATTATCTTTATGCTGCAATGGGGTTTAGCGAAACAAAACCATACAATTTTAATCCAGAACCCGATATTGTTTACTTTGAAAAGGAATTAGTTTGATGGCAGTTATAGGAAAAGACATAAAAGAAGCAATTGAGATACTAAAGTCGGGTGAGGTGATTGGAATGCCGACCGAAACTGTCTATGGTTTAGCGGGTAATGCTTATAATACTGAGGCCATAACCAAGATTTTTACAGTCAAAAACAGACCAACTTTCGACCCACTCATCGTGCATACATCAAGTGTTGAGCGTGTGCGTGAGTTTGTGAGCGAAATTCCAGAGAAAGCTCAATTACTGGCCAATCATTTTATGCCTGGACCTTTGACACTACTTTTACCTAAAAAAGATATTATTTCTGATTTGGTAACTTCTGGTCTTGATACAGTGGCTGTTCGAATTCCCAATCATCCTTTGGCCTTACAATTGTTGGAAAACTTAGATTTTCCATTGGCAGCACCGAGTGCAAATCCATTCGGATATATTTCTCCAACTTCTGCCCAACATGTTGATAATCAGCTTGGTGAAAAAATTAAATATATTCTCGATGGTGGTGAATGTACTGTGGGGATAGAATCTTCAATCATCGGTTTTTTTAGTGACGAGATTGTAGTTTTTAGAAAGGGGGGACTTGCGATTGAAGAGATAGAAAATATTGTTGGGAAAGTAAGAATTGAAGAACATTCTTCGTCGAATCCGAAAGCACCTGGAATGCTTAAAAGTCATTATGCTCCACGTACTCAGTTATTGGTTACTGGCGATTTGTCATTGGTTGATAATAATGTAGGAAAAATAGGCTATTTGGGTTTTGATAAATTTCATCCTTTAATTCGTCAAGAAAATCAGCTTTTACTTTCATCAACGGGAGATTTAGCCGAAGCTGCAAAAAATCTATTTGCCTATATGCGTTTGCTTGATACTCGTGGCTTTGATAAAATTTATACCGATTTACTTCCCGAAAAAGGTTTAGGTCGTGCAATCAATGACCGCATAAAAAGAGCAACGACCCAAGAATAATTTCAAGGGTCGTTGCATAATATCAAAACTATATTTTAGTTTTCTGTAATCACAAACTCTACTCTACGATTTTTAGTGCGATTTTCTTCGGTATCATTTGGAGCAATGGGTTCGTCTTGTCCTTTTCCGATTGCTTTAATTCGGTTGGCTGCCACTCCTTTATTGAATAAGTAGTTTGATACAACCGTTGCTCTAAAATGCGATAACGCTAAATTTAGACGAGGGTCTCCGTTATTATCTGTGTAACCAACAATCTCAAGTTTAACTTTTGGATTTAGTTTCATGGTATTCACTAACTTATCAAGCTGTGGAAATGACTGCGGTTTGATTTGTGAACTACTTTGCTCAAAATACAAATTACTCAATCTAAATCTTTTTCCAACCCCTAAGTTTTCAAAAATCTCTACTTTTACCTTAAAATCTTCGTCGGTAATCACCGTTGCATTATCAACATACACCTTTTCTTCTTTTTTATCTACTTTTTTAGGTGCAGGCTCAAGCTTCTTTTCTACTGGTTTCTCTGGTGTGGTTACAGCGACTTCTACTTGTTTTTCAGGTGCTTTTATTGGCTCAAGATTCTTTTCTACAGGCTTTGGTTCTTCTTTTTTAGGTTCAGATTTCTTTTCAACTTCTTTCTTCACCATAAATATATCACGTTTGAAGTCAGTGGCAGAGGCGAGTGCAGAAACATCAACCGTTTCGGCATAGACTTCATATCCTGGAGCTTCTACTTCCATACTATATTTTTTGTCGGGTAGAAGATTAGCTTGAAAATCTTGTTCAGCTCTTTAGCCTCGCATTTTTGACCGAGAGAAAGATGGCGAAATTTCTTCATCTTCTCCCGCGGAAAAAATAAACCACTCCGGTTTTGTGAAATATAACACAAGTGTGTAATATCTAACGACAAGTGATTATTCCGATCTAGGATCAGCTGATGCCTTTTCACAAAACTCTCGTGAAAATGCTTCTTTTCGTGGTGGCGTTTTCTGCTTGTCTGTCTAATGCATTTGCCGAGGGAGATATTCAATCAAGCTGCCGCTCTAAATTATCCAAAAAGGGCGCTATGATTTATGATGGAGTGCAACAAAAAAGAACCCAAGAATCTAATCTGGAAGAGCTCTGGAAAGAAGTTGCCAGGGATTTGATAACTGCAAATCTCATGGGAAGAGAAGAGGCAACCGCTCCCGCCGAGCAAGCATTGACCTGCCTAAGGGCTATTGAGCCTTAAACCGTCACACATACAACAAGATACCTTTTCGTTTATATTTCAAGTCATTGATCGAGGCGATGTGAATATTTGCAAATATTAAAATCAAGGATTTTGTGCAGCGCAGAAAGAATTGATCTATCTTTCTCTCAGATTTAATTGGCGTAAGCCTAAATTACTTGCTTTATTCTCATTCAATTAGAACTAGGTGTTTGATCCCAGGTTTTGATGGTGCAATCTTATCCTCAGAATGGAAGGATGCGCTATGGG
>JALQYE010000205.1 GCA_023254245.1 Emticicia sp. | reverse complement strand
TGAAGCTACCGTGAAAGCCAATTTGGCCAAATACAAAGAGCAATACAGTGAAAACTTACCGCATGACATTCATTCAATCATCCGTAATGAAGAAGCATGTTACAAATCTTCTTCAATGGCGGTAGAATTAGCAAAAAAACACGGCACGAGATTACACATTCTACATATTTCAACGGCTGACGAGATTTCTCTTTTCAGCAATGCCTTATACACGAAAGAAAAACCTAAAAATATTACGTCGGAGGTTTGTGTCCATCATCTTTGGTTTGATGCCGATGATTATAAAACGTTGGGGAATCAGATAAAGTGTAACCCAGCTATCAAACACGGACACCGTGAAAAACTACTTCAAGCCCTCCTCGACGACCATTTTGATGTAGTGGCTACCGACCACGCACCGCATACATGGGAAGAGAAACAACAGCCTTATTGGCAAGCTCCCGCTGGACTTCCTTTAGTGCAGCATTCGCTCAATGTGATGTTGGAGTTTCATAAACAAGGGAAGATTTCGCTCGAAAAGATTGTTCAGAAAATGGCTCATTCGGTAGCTGATTGTTTTGAAATCGACCGCCGAGGTTACATCCGTGAAGGATATTGGGCCGATTTAGTTTTGGTAGATTTGAGCGAAAAAACACTTGTCACGAAAGATAGTCTTTATGCTAAATGCGGCTGGTCGCCATTTGAAGGAACAGAGTTTAGTTCGAAAATTACCCACACGATTGTATCGGGTAATGTGGCTTTTACCAATGGCAAATTCGACGAAAGTAATAAAGGCCAAAGACTGGCATTTGATAGATAATTCCTTAGCACTTTCTTTACCTAAAAACCCCTCTGCAATAGCGTTTGTAGAGGGGTTTTTATTTTCAGCACCTCCCAGAATAATTAAAATTTTAATAAAATTAGTACCATTTATTTTCGATTATTTTTCTAACTTTAAGCATGAACAGACGAAATTTCATCGCAACAACCCTAACTGGTACTATTTTAGCAAAATCTGATTATCTTTTTGCAAAACCCATTACCAGCCCTTCAATTAGTGTTTTTTCAAAGACACTTCACTTTATTGAAGACTACCAAACTTTGGCAAACACCATCGCCGAAATGGGCTTCGATGGTATTGACCTAACGGTGCGTCCTGACGGCCATGTGCTGCCTGAGAAAGTCGAAACTGATTTGCCAAAAGTAGTGCAAGCAGCAAAAAAAGCCAACATCAAAATTCCGATGATGACCACCAGCATTCTCCAAGCTGATGCTTTATCAGAGCGAGTACTAAAAACTGCCAGTGGCTTGGGTGTTGAGCATTATCGCATGGGTTGGTTTCATCTCGATGTGCAAAAAGACATCATGCAGCAAGTAGATACTTTTGGCCAACAAATGAAAGGTTTAGATATATTGAACAAAAAATATAAAATTTCGGGCGAATACCAAAATCACGGTGGACAAAATATTGGAGCAGCCGTTTGGGATTTGTTTCCAATTTTCAAGAGTGTCAATTCTCCATTGACTGGCTGTCAATACGATGTAAATCATGCTACTGCCGAAAGCGGTGCCAACTGGGAAATTGGTTTCCGACTCATCGCTCCGTACATCAAATCGCTGGCCATTAAAGACTTCAAATATATTTTGCAAGATGGTAAACTCAAAAAAGTAGGTTGTCCATTAGGAGAAGGTATTGTGGATTGGAAAAAATTCTTGGCCTTGCTAAAACAATATAACATCAATGTGCCGATAACGATGCACTTTGAATATGACTTAGGCGGAGCCGAAAACGGCCTGAGAACTATCAAAATGGATAAAAAAGAAATTATTTCGGCCATGAAAAAGGATTTGACATTGCTAAAAACATGGCTGGCGTAAAAATTTATCCCGTAGGGATTTAATATCGACGGCCGCCGCTGCGGTAGGCAAATCCCTACCAAACTCATAAGCATGCCGTAGGTATGCAACATCAATTTTATATGAGTCTCATACCTACGGCATGAGCTTATTTACTTGAATTTATCTTTTCTACCGATATTAAATCCCTACGGGATATATACTATAATTATAAAAAATATTCAACCACAAATGATTAAGATTGATTACAACCTTCAACCCTCCGATTTAACCACCAAACTTAAAAGATTTTGGGAGCTTTCTGGACAAAAAATCCAATCAATTGAGCAAAACTACGATATTTCAAAAGGCTCACCCGTTTTTACCCGTAAAGGGGAATACACTACTCGTGGTTGGACAGAATGGACGCAAGGCTTTCAATATGGCTCAGCAATTTTACAATTCGATGCCACTGGCGAGGAACAATTTCTTGAAATCGGGCGTAAAAACACGCTCAATGTAATGGCCCCGCACGTAAGCCACATAGGCGTTCACGACCACGGATTTAATAACGTAAGTACCTACGGTAATTTATTACGCTTGATGCGTGAAGGTAAAATTGCGTTCAACGAATGGGAGAAAAACTTCTACGAATTGGCTCTTAAAATTTCGGGAGCAGTGCAAGCCAGCCGATGGACTCCAATAAAAAACGGTGGTTATATTCATTCATTCAATGGAGCTCATTCGCTCTTTGTTGATACCATTCGTTCGTGTCGTGCTTTGGTGGTTAGTCATCGTTTAGGTCATGTTTTTCAAGGTGAAAATGATGTAAAAATCAATCTACTCGACCGTGCTTTGCAGCATATCAAAGCCACTGCCGATTATTCGGTTTTTTATGGCGAAGGGCGAGACTCGTATGATATTTGGGGACGCACGGCCCACGAAAGTGTATTTAATGTAAAAGATGGAAATTTCCGTTGTCCAAACTCGCAACAAGGCTACACGGGTTTCTCAACTTGGACTCGTGGACTGGCTTGGGCGATGTGTGGTTTTCCCGAAGAATTGGAGTTTCTTGAAACCCTCGAAGATGCCGAACTCGAAGCCTTTGGAGGTAGAACCAGTATCGAAAAATATATGCTGAAAGCTGCTCAAGCAACTTGTGATTTCTATATTGAGCATACCCCGATTGATGGCATTCCGTATTGGGATACTGGATCACCGAACTTACATAAATTGGGTGATTATCTCAGCGAAAAAGCTAATCCTTACAATGATTTTGAGCCTGTTGATGCTTCGGCGGCGGCCATTGGTTCGCAAGGTTTGCTGCGTCTGGGCAGGTATTTAATGAGAAAAGGAGATACCGAAACTGGTCGAAAATACTGGCAAACGGGCCTTACGGTGCTGAATTCGCTCTTAGATGAGCCGTATTTAAGTACAAACGAAAATCATCAAGGCTTGCTTTTGCACTCCATTTATCACCAACCAAACGGCTGGGATTATGTACCCGAAGGCAGCAAAATCGCCAACGGTGAGTCAAGTATGTGGGGCGATTATCATTTCAGAGAAGTAGCTCTTTACGTACAAAAACTCATCAACCAAGAGCCTTATTATGCTTTTTATAATTGTTTAGAAAAATGATATATATGTGACCACGGAGTTGCACAAAATTCATCACTGAGTAACACAGAGTAAATACTTCGTGAAACTCTGTGTCAAAACTCAGTGTAACTCCGTGGTTAAAATAAAAATAGAACATGGCAGAAAAATTTAAACCAAAATATACTCGAGTAGCTCAACTCAAAACCGCTCAAGATTTAAGAAATTATCTTTCGGCAGGGCAAGTACAACTTGACTTTGACGAAGAATTAATTACAGGCGAGGCATCGCCTTTCAAAAAAAGTATTACCCTAAAATCGGGCAAAAAAATTGGCAATGCCCTCTCTATTTTACCAATGGAAGGCTGGGATGGCACAGCCGATGGCCGACCAAGTGAATTTACGAAACGTCGTTGGGAAAACTTTGCCATCAGCGGAGCAAAACTATTGTGGGGCTGTGAAGCAGTAGCGGTTACGCACGAAGGGCGAGCAAATCCTCGTCAGTTGGTAATGAATGAAGCTAATTTTTCGGAGTACGAAAATCTTTACAAGCTTGTGATTGACAAGCACACCGAAAAATTTGGCTCGGCCGATGATTTATTGGTTGGACTACAACTCACTCATTCGGGGCGTTTCTGCAAGCCAAACGATAATACAAAGTTTGAATCTAAGATTTTATACAATCACCCAAAACTTGATAAAAAATTTCATCTAAGCGAAAATCATCCTTTGATGACTGACGATGAAATTGATACTTTGGTCGAAGATTTCGTAAAAGCAGCGGTTTTGGCTCAAAAAGCAGGTTTTCATTTTGTTGATATCAAACATTGTCACGGATATTTAGGACACGAATTTTTGAGTGCCTACGACCGTGAAGGAAAATACGGCGGAAGTTTCGAGAATCGTACTCGTTTTTTAAGAAACATCGTTGAAGGTATCAAAAAAGCAGCCCCAGGTTTAGAAATGGGTATTCGCCTTAGTGCCATTGATTTTGTGCCATTCAAGAAAAGTGCAACGGGCGAAGGAGTACCCGATTTAACGCCTAATCAAGCTTACAAATACGCTTTCGGCTGCGACGATTCTGGAATCAACATTGATTTAGAAGAACCCAAAGCATTCTTAGAATTAGCCCAAAGTCTCGGTATTCAGTTAATTTGCGTTACTGTTTCAAGTCCATATTACAATCCCCATGTGACTCGCCCTGCCCTCTTTCCGCCATCAGATGGCTACCAGCCACCAGAAGAACCACTGGAAGGTGTAGCTCGTATGATTGATGTAGCCGAAGGACTGAAAAGGGATTTCCCTGAAATGGTTATTGTGGGTTCGGGATATTCTTACCTGCAAGAATGGCTACCGAATGTCGCTCAAAATGTGCTACGAAATGGCAAAGCCGATTTTGTAGGCTTTGGTCGCATGGTACTGTCATACCCAACTATGCCCGATGATATGCTAAACGACCGCCCAACGCAACGAAAACTAATATGCCGTACGTTTTCGGACTGTACAACCGCCCCTCGCAATGGTTTATATTCGGGGTGTTTTCCGCTCGACCCTGTTTATAAAAATCACCCACACGCTGAATTACTTAAAGCCATCAAAGACGGAATATGAAAAGAGTAGCGTTCGTAACAGGCGGAAGCCGTGGCATAGGCTTAGGAATTGCCCAACATTTAGCCCAAAATGGTTTTAATTTAGCCATTAATGGCGTAAGAGACGAACAATCAGTCGAGGAAGTGTTGGAGTTTTTACGAATTCTTGGGGCAGAAGTAATTTATTGCCAAGGCGATATTGCCTCTAAGGAGGCACGCACGCAAATGCTTGATAAAATCAAAAAGCATTTTGGCCGATTAGATGTTTTAGTCAATAATGCGGGCGTTGCTCCGAAAGAACGAAACGATATTTTGGCAGCCACCGAAGAAAGTTTCGACTATGTGGTTTCGACAAATCTGAAAGGTACGTATTTCTTGACTCAAGCAGCTGCCAATTGGATGATTGAGCAAAAAAATACCATTGAAGATTTTGCGGCTTCAATCATAACAGTTTCGTCAATTTCGGCCACTGTTGCTTCGGTTAATCGAGGAGAATATTGTGTATCGAAAGCGGGTTTGGGCATGATGACACAGCTTTTTGCAGCAAGACTTGGCGAATTTAATATTCCTGTTTACGAAGTAAGACCAGGGGTAATAAAAACTGATATGACCGAAGGTGTAACATCCAGATACGATAAACTCATTGCCGAAGGACTTACGGTGCAAAATCGTTGGGGCTTTCCCGAAGATATTGGCAAAGCCGTTGCAGCCATCGCCAAAGGAGATTTCCCCTATTCAACTGGACAAGTTTTTATGATTGATGGTGGCTTGACGATTTCGAGACTTTGAAAAATATTCCACGGTCAACAGTCCACAGTCGATAGTGATTTATAGAAATACCGTTTTTCGATTAAATATTTACCCAATGAAACGAATTATCATTTACATATTATTCCTGCTTTTCTACGCAAATATGAACGTTTTTGCTAAAAAAGAAGTATTTTCTCAACCGATAGATTCGCTTTCTGTTACCAAAGGTCAAGTATTATTTACTCAAAATTGTACCAGCTGTCACCAAATCAAAACCGATGGCATTGGGCCAAAGTTGTCGGGTATCACAAGTCTTACCTCGCCTACTTGGGTAAAGAGATTCATTAAAAATTCACAAGATTTAATAGCTGCGGGTGACGAACGTGCTACGCAAGTTTTTCTGAAATACAAAAAGGCAATTATGCCTTCGTACAGCCATTTACAAGAAACCGAAATTGATGCAATCGTAGATTATTTAGCCACCACAAAACCCGTCAAAAACAACTTCAAGAAAGATTATGGCGAAGGTCTAAAAAATCCGATTTCCGAAGCAATTGAAGTTTCTAATCTTGTTATTGATGTAAAGCAATTTACGCAGTTTCCAGTATCGAGTGAAGCAGGAAAATATCCCCTGACACGCATTACAAAACTTGCTCCACACCCAAATACAGGTCAACTTTTTGTAAATGATTTACGAGGGAAACTCTATAAAATGGAGGGTAATACGCCAGTTGTTTACATGGATTTTGCCCAATTAATGCCCAACTTTATTCATCAACCTGGTTTGGCATCAGGTTTGGGGAGTTTTGCTTTTCATCCAGATTTTCTGAATAATGGTTTGCTTTATACCACGCACAGCGAAAAAACGGGCTCGGCCAAAGCTGATTTTGCTTACGCTGATTCGATAAAAGTTTCGCTGCAATGGGTTCTTACCGAATGGAAAATTGACAATCCAGCTTCGGGTATTTTCTCGGGTAAACCTCGTGAAATAATGCGAGTAAATGTAGTCTCGGTCATTCATGGCGTGCAAGAAATTACCTTTAATCCAATGGCTAAAAAAGGCTATGCAGATTACGGACTCTTATATATAGGCATTGGCGATGGTGGAGCAGCCGAAAATGGTTATGCGTTCTTAACCAATAAAGAAGAACAAATCTGGGGCAAAATCTTACGCATCGACCCGCAAGGCAGAAATAGTAAAAATGGCAAATATGGTATTCCAGTCAGTAATCCTTATGTAAAATCAGCCAATAAAAAGGCTTTGAAAGAGATATTTGCCAGTGGTTTCCGAAACCCACACAGAATTATGTGGACGAGCAAAGGTGATATGCTTGCTGCCAACATTGGTCATGCCAATATCGAATCTTTATACAAAATCGAGGCAGGGCGAAACTATGGCTGGCCGATTCGAGAAGGCAAATTTGTGATTCATACCGACGGCGACATGAATCAAGTTTATCCATTACCAAGTAATGATAAGTCATTTAACATAACGTATCCAGTAGCGACTTTCGACCACGATGAAGCCAAGGCTATTACGGGTGGTTATGAATACACGGGCAGTTTAATTCAAGCATTAAAAGGCAAATATCTGTTCGGAGATATTCCGACAGGGAGATTGTTTTATTTAGATGCTGCCGACCTCAAACAAGGACAAACAGCCAAAATAAAAGAGTGGAAACTCACGCTCAACGGCGAACCTGAAACGCTTAGGAATTTGTGTGGAAATGATAGAATTGACCTACACTTTGGCATTGATGCAAAAGGAGAAATGTATATCATGACCAAAGCCGACGGCAGAGTTTATCAAATTATTGGAGCAAGAGAG
>JALQYE010000204.1 GCA_023254245.1 Emticicia sp. | reverse complement strand
ATGGAGATTCAATGATAGCCTCCGATGGAAACTTACTGGTTTCATCGCCACGTTTTGGTTACGCCGATTTTTACGTGACCAGTGCCGTAATTGAGATTGAAGCTCCAAAGGTGAACCATTCTCAAGTAAAATCACCGATTACGCAAGGTAATTGGAAAGTACAAGCATTGTTCGATTTTCCAGAAATAAAACCTGTGGCAACTCAAACTGCCGAACTCGAAAAGTTTGAACGTGGAGGATTCTTGAAAGAAGAAGAGTTTGCTCGTGCTGTAAGTTTGGCTATGTTCGATTATCTCCGTAAGTCTCGTTCGCAAGGTTTTACGGTTTCGCTTTCGGGGGGAGCAGATTCTTGTGCTTGCGTGGCTCTTTGTGGGCTAATGATTCGTCTGGCCGATGAAAGTATTGGTTTAGAGGCTTTCAAGAAAAAACTTTCGTTCATCAAGAAAATACAAGATTGCACAACAGTCGAGCAGATTACCGAACGAATGATTCATAGTATTTATCAAGGCACAGAAAATAGCTCGACAGATACGTACGAATCGGCCGAAAGTTTGGCAAAGAGTATCGGTGCAACTTTCTATAACGTCAATATCAACGGACTCGTTGAAACCTATAAAGACTTGATAGAAAAACAAATAGGTCGAGATTTAACTTGGGAAACCGATGATTTACCACTTCAAAATATTCAAGCACGTGTACGGGCCCCAAGTGTTTGGTTACTCACCAACTTGCACAATCATTTATTGATTGCCACCTCAAACCGCTCAGAAGTTGCCGTAGGCTACTGCACAATGGATGGAGATACGGCAGGAAGTATCAACCCAATTGCAGGAATTGATAAGTTTTGGCTGAAAAAATGGTTAGTTTGGCTCGAAACCGTAGGTTGCGATGTGAAAGGAAAACATATTAAGATTGAAGGTTTAAACAAAGTAAATAGTCTTCAACCAACTGCCGAACTCCGCCCGCTCGAAACCAAGCAAACCGACGAGAAAGACTTAATGCCTTATGAAGTCCTAAACTCAATCGAAGGTGTGGCGATTAGAGATAAAAAGCCACCGTTAGAGTGTTTACTCTTCATGGAAGCTCAATACGCGGGCCGATACGACCAAGCAACATTAGCTAACTGGGTGGAAAAATTCTTTAGAATGTGGAGTCGAAATCAATGGAAACGTGAGCGTTATGCACCGAGTTTCCATTTAGATAGCTATAACCTCGACCCAAGAGGCTGGTGCCGATTCCCGATTTTATCGGGTGGATTTGAAAAAGAATTAGCCGATATGCGAGAATACCTCGAAAAAGGTGACCGCCGAAAATCAAGAGGAAGGATAGGATTTTGATGAACGCTATTAAAAAGTCTCGTGGTAAAATTTTACCACGAGACTTTTTAATTTAAATTATTTACCTAACCAATTTAACTGATTCCAATAAGTTGGCCCATCGTTGGTTTGTAGTTTACCTTTTGTACTGCGGCCATCTTGAATCTGCTTAGTGAGCAAATCGGTCAATTCTTTCACTATTTCAGGGTTTTGAGCATAAACATTTTGTGTTTCTCCAATATCCGTTGCTAAATTATATAATTGAATTGGAGGAAGTGTTTTGGCTTCTTCGCTGGTTTCTTTGGGTTTCCCATTTCCGCCCGAATGCGAACACATAATCAATTTCCAATTATCTTTACGTATAGCAAAGAAGCCATCAGATGAATGATGAATGACTGATTTTCGAGTATCATACGTTGATTTTTTTCCTGTTACTTCACTCAAAAAACTAAAACTATCTTCGGCTACATTATCACCTAATTTTTGTTTAGTAAGCTCGGCAACTGTCTGGAAGAAGTCAGTTGTACATACTAATTGTTTACTGACTTTAGGCGTTTTTATTGTATTTTTCCACGAAACAATGAATGGTACGTGGTGTCCACCTTCAAAAATATCAGTTTTTAGACCTCTATACATCATTGATGGATTGTGTCCTTTGCTAAGTTGGGCTTTCAAATCAGCAGGGTTGGCGAAACCATTATCAGAAGCAAAAACAATCATGGTATTTTCATAAACGCCATTCTTTTTCAACGTTTCAATAACTTGTCGAACTACATCATCTACCATCAGAACAAAATCTGCATAAGGCGAAACATTACTTTTACCTACAAACTTACCAATAGGTAAAATAGGCGTATGTGGTGCCGCCAGTGGAAAATAAAGGAAAAATGGTTTCTCTTTATTGGAGTTTTGATTGATGAAACTAAGTGCTTTTTCAGTAAATTTTCCTAAAACTTCTTCTGGCTGAAAATCAGGAGCGATAATTCCCGCACGGAATAATTCAATACCTTTTCTTCCGATACAAGTATCTTTCGGAATTGCTGTGCAGAAACCATTTTCTACATACGCATAAGGTGGCATATCGAGTGATGCTGGAATACAAAACGAATAATCAAAACCATTTGTATTTGGGCTGTTTCGAACTTGTTTCGTGAAATCAACCTTTTTCTCACCTGCCTCAATGTTTCCCCAATTCCATCCCAAATGCCATTTGCCCACAATACCTGTTTTGTAGCCTTGCTTTTGCAAGAACGAAGCCACTGTTTCTCTTTTCGGGTCAATTAGTGGTGTATCATACCCATGAAGGACACCTTTTTTTAGGGTAGTTCGCCAGTTATAACGCCCTGTCATGATGCCGTAACGAGTAGGAGTGCAAACGGCCGAAGTAGTGTGGGCATCTGTAAATTTTACACCATTTTGAGCCAATTGGTCAATATTTGACGTTTGGATTTTGCCTTCTGGGTTATAAACTGATACATCGCCAATACCCAAATCATCGGCGAGAATATAGATGATGTTTGGTTTTTGTGCGAAACTTCTTGTACTGAAAATTAGGCAAATAAGGCTTAAGAATAGTAGGCTTTTTTTCATATCTTAAATATTGATTACTTTATTTAGAAAAAGAATAGGGTTGTGATGCTGGAAAAATTCCACGCTTGAAATTGGGTTTCTCGGACATATTAAATGTCAATTTTCCACCTTTCATAATATCAAAATGACTTAAATAATTTTTGTCATAATTTACTCCATTCAAAATAGCAGATTGGATATAAACAGTTTTGGGTGTATTTTGGGGAGCTTCAATAACGAACTTTTTGCCGTTTTCAAGGCTCAATGTAACTTTTTTGAAAAGGGGGGAGCCAATAACATATTGCTGAGTTCCTGGGCAAACCGAATAAAATCCCATCGCACTAAAAACATACCAAGCACTGGTTTGACCATTGTCCTCATCACCACAATAGCCGTCAGGTGTTGGCCGATACAATTTATCCATTGCTTCACGTACGTGCATCTGAGATTTCCACGGTACGCCACAAAAATTATAAATATATGTCATGTGTTGTATCGGTTGATTTCCGTGGGCGTACTGTCCCATATTCATCACTTGCATTTCGGTCATTTCATGAATAGCACCTTTATAAAAGCTCGACTCAACTATTGGCGGTAAATTATATACACTATCGAGCATCATTTCCATTTTTTTATAACCACCCATAAGGTCAGCTAAACCTTTAAAATCGTGCAGAACGCTCCAACTGTAATGCCAACTATTGCCCTCGACAAATTCATAACCCCACTTGAAAGGGTCGAAATTTGCTGGAAAAGTACCATCTTGTTTCTTGCCTCTCATCAGATTATAGGCGGGGTCAAACATATTTCGGTAGTTTTGAGAGCGTTTGGCAAACTTTTCGATTTCTTCTTTGGGTTTATTCAAAGCAATCGCCAACTGATTTAGGTTAAAGTCGGCGTGGGCATATTCTAAGGTGCGAGCCGTACTTCCTACAAAACCTTCGAGCGGCACATATCCTAACCGATTGTATTCCTTTACTCCGTTTCTTCCCAATGTATTGATTGGGCCTTGATTCTCGGTGTTTTTCATGAGTGCTTCGTACAAAACATTAATGTCGTATCCTCTAACTCCTTTTAGATAAGCATCTGCAATAACTGATGCGGAGTTACTACCTATCATACTTCCTTTATGCCCAGGGCTTGCCCATTCGGGTAGCCAACCGCTTTCTTTGTACGTATTTGCTAAACCATCTAAAATGTGCCCGTCCATTTCGGGGTACATGAGTGTAAGAAATGGAAATAAAGACCGAAATGTGTCCCAAAAGCCTGTATCGGTAAACATATACCCTTTTTCTACTTTGCCATTATACGGACTATAATGCACTATCTGATTTTGAGCATCGAATTCGTAGAATTTTCGAGGAAACAAAAGCATTCTGTAAAGACATGAGTAAAAAATTTTGAGCTGTTCGTCAGTTCCACCTTCTACCTTTACTTTGATTAGCTCATTGTGCCAAGCCAACTTTGCTTTTGTATGAATTTGGTCAAAAGTTTGCTCACCAATTTCTCGTTGTAGGTTTAACTCTGCTTGTTCGGGCGATATAAACGATGAGGCGATTTTTAGATGTACCTTTTCACCTTTTTTGGTAGAAAAACCGATAATTGCTTGGGCGTGGCTGCTCGTTATCTCGTTTTGTGATTTAACTAAAATACTATCATTGACAGTCCATGTAAGCGTAAATTTTTTATCGCATTCTATGACAAAATAATTTTTAAAGTTGGCAGGAACACCTCCTCGATTTCGGGTAGTATAGCCAATGATTTTGTTTTGTTCGGGTAAAATTTTGACATACGAGCCTCTATCAAAAGCATCAACGAGTATAAACGAACTATCAGATTTTGGAAAAGTAAATCTAAAAACTGCCGCTCTCTCGGTTGGCGTAATTTCGGTTACTACGTCGTGGTCTGAAAGGTAAACACTATAATAAAAAGGCTTTGTAATTTCGGCTTTGTGCGAAAACCAACTACTTCTTTTATCTTCTTTAAAATTCAATTTTCCAGTCATTGGCATGACTGAAAACTGCCCATAGTCACCAATCCAAGGCGACGGTTGGTGTGTTTGCTTGAAACCATTGATTTTATCGGCAGTATATTGATACAGCCAACCATCTGCTATCTTACCAGTTTGTGGCGACCAAAAATTCATTCCCCATGGCGTTGCTATGGCTGGGTACGTATTGCCATTGGAGTAACTTCTTTTCGAATCTGTGCCAATGATTGTATTAACCAATTCCTCTGGGTGAAATTGTTCTTGAGCAAAAACCGAATAATAACAGCAGAAACAAGCTACTATGATTATATTTTTTATCATTTGGGCGAACATTTTATTGGCTCGGAGGCGTAGAAAGTTGTTCCAATTCTTCGATTGTCCAAGGTTCGGTTTTAGTAGCGTGTTGCTCTCTAATCTTCTTCACATCAGAGACTTGTACAACAGCTGATTGTCGCCCTTTGCCAACTCGCATCGATGTGCCAACAAATTCGTAGCGGATATAACTCACCACCGATGCAATCCACTCATCAGAGTTATCATTCATGGCCAGCATCACACTTGGGTAAGATTTGCCTTCGATTGGCCCTTTCAAGCCATTCATCAGGATTCGTATTGCAATATCTTTATCGGCATTGATGTGTTTTGCTCCTCTCAAAGCAGGAGCAGCATTGGTGGGCAAACCTTTCCCATCAGCACCATGACACGCCGAACAAAGCGATTTGTAGATTTCACCACCAGCTAAAATCAATTTTCGCTCGGGAGCAGTAAATCCTGCCAGTTTTATACCATAAATCTTGGCATCTTCGTTTTTATCAATGCTCTTCTTCACGCTCGTAATCATCTGATTATTGGCATTTTGAGTCAGAATCTCTTCTACAATTTGCTTTGCCAATGCACTTTTATTCGACCCCAACGACAATAAAATTTGAGTTTTAATGTCATAATTTTCATCGTTTATCATTTTACCGATGGTGGCCATCATGGCTTGGTCGTTTTGCTTCAAAAAGATTTCCGAAATCCAAATGGCTGTTTTTCTTACTTGGGGGTCAGTATCTTTCAGTGCTAAATAGATAGTTGGCTTATCAATGGCATTTAGCCCTTCGAGTGTCCATAGAGCATGAATTCTTCCGAGTGCCGAAGTACCTTTTTTGCCCGAAACCATTTCCTTTAATGCAGGAACTACCGATTTATCTTCTAAAATAATGATTTGCTTTTGGGCGTTGTCTCGCCACCAGCCATTGGGATGGTCTAAGTATGCCAACAGCGATTTTGCTGGAACATCTAACATTTTAGGCTGAGGGCCTCTTTTATAATTGTCATGTACTAAACGCCAAATTCTACCTCGTTGATTGATTTTGCCAATTCCATAATAATCAATTTTACCTCGTAGAAAAGAGCCTTTGGGTGTCCAGTTAGATTCTTGAATAATACCTCGGCTCATATCTACGATATACAAACACCCGTCGGGGCCTGTGTAAGTATTATTAGGGCGGAAATAAAAGTCAGTACTGGCAATAAATTCTTTTTTGTCGTAGGCATTTTCGAGTTGTGTTTTGCCTTGATTATTGATGACTTTAGCACGACGAATGATACGAGCAACGGGTTCGTTGATAAGATAATCGCCCACTAAATCAGCTGGAAGGCGGTCGCCTCTAAAGATAGATTGCCCGTTGGCGGCAGTGAAATGATTCAACGTGCTATCTGGGTTTAAGCGTGGCTTGCCACCTTGTACATCGGGCGTGGCAATGATTGGCCAAATACGGTTGAATTTTTCCTCACTATACGCATCCGAAAACTCTAATTGTCCATATTTAGGGTTGATTTGAAAACCACTTCCTGCATTTTCGCCACCCGCACGACTAAAAAACAGTCGTCCGTAATTATCGTGCGTAAGTCCCCATTGGCCATTCGAGCCACTTGGCATCGAATCGGGTTTTAGTACTCCGTTTTTGTATCTAAAACGTACGGCATCGTAGGTTTGATAAATGTAATTATCCAGATTCCAGTCTAAGCCACTTCGCTGATGTTCCAAGTTTCCACCTGCTACTTTTCCTAAAATGTAGGCAGGCTTTTTTACATCAGCTATGCCGTCGCCGTTGGTATCTTTATAGCTATAAATATCGTATGTGTCAGTTTCGTTGACCAAAAGCTCGTGATTTACACATAAAATCATGCGTGGTAAAAGTAAGTCTTTTATAAAAACGGAGCTTTTATCCATTTTTCCGTCATTGTCGGTGTCTTCCAGAAGCATTACTCGACTTCTTTTTTCTTTGGTACCTGTACCATCGGCATCTTGGGTGTAGGTTTCCATTTGAGCAACGTACATGCGGGCATTCCCGTCCCAAGCGATTGCTACTGGTTCGGAAATCATTGGTTCGCTTGCTACAAGTTCCATGTGGTAGCCCTCAGGCACACGAAATGCCAAGCGACTTTGCTCGGGAGAAAGCACGGGCGGGGTAATGGATGTAAGACTATCTGTGACCGAGAATTGTAAGTTTACGTTAGAATGATTGTCTTGAATCTTAGAAAAATAGGAGAGACCCAAAAAGACCAATAGGCTGAATATCAGGTAATTAATTTTCATAGTTTTGTTTATAGAGGTTGAATTTTTGAAAATCTAAAAAAGGAGTAGCTACAAAAACTACTCATGGCCGTAAGCAAATGCCAAATTGCATGGCCTTGATAAAATGAATGTGGGTCGCAG
>JALQYE010000203.1:339-7609 GCA_023254245.1 Emticicia sp. | reverse complement strand
AAATTGAGCAGTTATTGCAGTTTTTTGAAGAAATTAAAGAGGGTTGTCAGTTGTTTTTCGGAATCATTGACTCGACCGTAACTCGCAATGAAGGCTTCCATTTTGGGCGTTTGGGTCGCTTGCTTGAGCGTGCCGATAAAACTTCTCGCTTCTTAGATGTACGTTATTTTACGCTTCTTCCCGACGACCAAGCGATGGGTTCACCGCAAGAATTACTCATCTGGACATCAGTACTGAAATCTGTGAGTGCGTTTAATATGTATCGTCAGCAGCACAGGGTTATTAATCCTTCACATATTGTAGAGTTTTTGGTGTTGGATAAGAGTTTCCCTCGTTCAATTTTCTATTGTATTCGTCAGGCTGAACTTTCATTGTATCAGATTTCGGGTCGAGATTTAACCAGTGGTTATTCAAATTTGGCTGAAAAAGAAATCACTCGTCTGCGTCATGAAATCGAGTTTACGGAAGTAGGAGATGTATTTAAGAAAGGCCTTCACCCGTATTTAGATGAATTTCAGATAAAAAATAATACAGCAGCGGCCGAAATTTTCAATACATATTTCGATTTAAAACCTGTTGAAGCATAATATTAAAAAGAACTAAGGACAACTGAGAATTTTAAGTATAAGACAGATATAATCGACAAATCAGTGAATTACTAAATAGCCTGTATATAGGCCCATTACTTTTCTGTGGACTTATCGACTATTGACTACTCAATTCTCAATTATCAATTAAAAAGAATGACTTTTTGTCTTGGAGTAAAAGTAGCTAAAGGAATTGTGGCCATTGCCGATACTCGTATTACATCGGGGAGCGAAGTTTCGAGCAATAAAAAAGTTTTCGTGCATCAATCTCAGCATCATTCGTTGTTTATCATGACGGCTGGTTTGCGTTCGGTGCGTGATAAAGCCATTACCTATTTTAAAGAGGTTTTGGAAGAACAAGATACCAAATTCGATAAATTATACAAGGCCGTAAACGCCTTTGGCGATATGGTGAAGCGTGTGGCTGTCGAAGATAAAGCCTCGCTTCGAGAAGCTGGTTTATCGTTCAACTTGTCGGCCGTCATTGGCGGGCAGCTCGAAAAAGACGACGAACATAAACTGTATATGTTATATCCCGAAGGCAACTGGATTGAAGTAACCGAAGGCTCGCCGTTTATCATTATTGGTCAGCCGAATTATGGTAAACCGATTTTGTATCGAAATCTGAAATATACTACTTCGTTGCAGGAAGTGCTGAAACTCGGCTTTTTGGCATTTGATTCTACTCGGGTGAGTGCCAATGACGTTGATTTTCCGATTGATGTGATTTTGTGCGAAAAAGATAGCTTTAAAATCAATGAGCAGCGTTATGAAAAAGCTGATTTGGAGCAGATTTCGTATCAATGGAATGCCTTACTGAATGCTTCCGTACAAAAACTTCCAACCGATTGGATGGAACCAATTTTCTCGAAATCGCTTGAAATTTAAAGTAAAATATCAAAAAGTTTAGTTTATCACGGAGGTTACTATGTGTACAAGTTTTAATAGATTTTTCTATGTGGAACTTCGTGCTACTTAGTGTCTCCGTGGTAAATTTATAAATCATTTTTAAGAATATTTTTTTACATTTCACTCAACGAAAATGATTTTAAGTGTCGAACATACCCTTTATTATAGCTATTCAAACGCAGTTTCTCTTACGCCTCATACAATCTATCTTACGCCCAAGGCTTCACCCAATCAAGAAATTGTTTCTTTTCAGCTCGAAATTTTACCTATTCCAAACATCCTTTATAAAAATATTGATGTAGAAGGTAATGCACAATCGGTGGCGTTTTTTGATTTACTAACTGATAAACTGAGTTTTCGGGCAAAGGTTGAAATCGTGTCTGAGCAAGTAAACCCTTTTCATTTTATCTATTTTCCGTTTGAAGCTGAAACGCTACCTTTTAAGTATCCCGAAAAGGAGCTTGCACTTTTACAACATTATTTGACTGATGAAGGTGTAACGACGCTCATCGACCAGTTTGCTCGGCAAATGGCAGCGGAAGCGAATTGGAAAACAACTGACTTCTTGACCAGAATTTCAGCATACATACGGGATAATTTTTTGTATGAAAAACGCCTCGAAGGTGCGGCTCATTCGCCCGAAATAACACTCATTTCTCGAAAAGGTACTTGCCGAGACTATGCAGTTTTGATGATTGCAGCCTGCAAGGCACTTGGTTTGGCTGCACGATTTGTGAGTGGCTACTGCTACGGAAGTGAGCTTCAAGCCCACGAACTTCATGCTTGGGTGGAGGTTTATTTGCCAGGTGCAGGTTGGCGTGGTTTCGACCCAACCGAAGGCAGAATTGCTGATTTTCATTACATTGCGTTGGCTTCTTCGGCACAGGCAGAGCTGATAAATCCGATTCGAGGCGGCTTCAGAGGAAATGCCGTTTCGTCATTAAATACTTTTGTTGCTATTCGACAGAAATAAAAAGTCAGAATTTTTAATTAATTTAGCGTAAAAATGGCGTTTTTCTTTGGATTACTATAAAAATACAAAACAATAAATTAAACATTATTGATTGTGTTTTATTTATAAGTACTTGATAATAAGTAAATTGTAATACTATTGACTATCGTCAGTTGACCATCGACAATTAATACTAACATCAAAAAATAACCTAAACTAAAACCAAGACATTGGATTATGGGCATCAAGAATAGACTAATAGTAATGAATTTTCTCCAGTTTTTTATTTGGGCGTGCTGGCTCATTACGATTGGAGCATACTGGTTTCAAAATAAAGGTTGGTCGGGAGCTGAATTTGGAGCTATTTTTTCGACAATGGGAATTGCCTCATTGTTTATGCCAACGCTCGCTGGTATCATTGCCGATAAATATATCAACGCCGAACGACTCTACGCTATCTTACATTTGCTCGGAGCTTTGGTGTTAGTTTATATTCCACAAGTCGATAACCCGAATGATTTCTTTTGGGCTATTTTACTTTGTGTAATTTTCTACATGCCTACCTTGGCATTATCAAACTCAATCGCTTACACGATTCTTAAAAATAATAATACGACCGACCTCGTAAAGGATTTTCCACCGATTAGGGTTTGGGGAACGGTTGGTTTTGTGGTGGCTTTGTGGGTGATTAGCCTTACGCACAATGAAACTTCGGCTAATCAGTTTTACATTGCGGCGGCTTCGGCCGTGGTATTGGCAATTTACTCACTTACATTGCCCAAATGTCCGCCTTTGGCAGGAACGCCTGATAAAAGAAGTTTTGTTGAGATATTGGGTTTAAATGCTTTCAAGTTATTTAAAGACCCAAAAATTGCAATTTTCTTTATTTTTGCAATGTTTTTAGGGGCTTCTTTGCAATTAACGAATGCTTATGGCGATACTTTCTTGCACGATTTTGCGAACATTGATATATACAAAGATTCGATTGCCGTGAAATATCCTGCCATTATTATGTCAATTTCGCAGATTTCTGAGACGCTCTTTATCTTGGCAATTCCTTTCTTTTTGAAGCGTTTTGGTATCAAACAAGTAATGCTTATCAGTATGGTGGCGTGGGTATTACGTTTCGGACTTTTTGCTTATGGAAACCCAAGTGATGGCCTTTGGATGATTATTCTCTCGTGTATCGTTTACGGAATGGCCTTCGATTTCTTCAATATTTCGGGTTCGTTGTTTATCGAAACTTATACTGACCCAAAAATTCGTTCATCTGCTCAGGGTTTATTTATGATGATGGTTAATGGTTTTGGTGCGGTTTCGGGAAGTTTGATTAGTGGATTTGTGATTCAGAAATACTTCACTTTGGCCGATGGTACAAAAACTTGGGAAGGTATCTGGCTTACATTTGCCATCTATTCGTTGGTGGTAGCCATACTTTTCGCTATTCTATTTAAGCACAAGCACGAAGAAGGAGTAGAAGTAAAAGGACATTAAAGCAAGTTACGGTTTACGAATGACGAATTACGAATGAAATCTTGATAATCAATTGTGCAGACTTCACTATTTAATTCGTCATTCGTCATTCGAGCAATTCGTCATTCAAAATTATGCTTCCGCTCTATAATACATCGTTGAGCAGTTTTCTTTTCTAAATACTTTCTGAGCCATTGCTTGCAAGCTTTGTGGGCTTACTTTCGCAATTTTTTCTGCATCATTATTACACCAATCGGGGTTGCCAGCGTTGGCAGCAAAAGCCAGATTCATGGCACGATTCAATAACTCAACTTCGGCAAATGCTAAGGTCGATTCGGCTTGATTTTTAACTTTCTGTAATTCGCTTTCGGCCAATGACTTATCTCGCAATTCGGCAACAACTTCTTCAATGGCCGCATCGGCTTCTTCGAGGCTTATTCCTTCATTTAAGTTGCCTTGAATCATTAATAATCCTGGGTCGAGTGAGGCTGTTACATAGCCCGAAACATTATTAAAGAGCTGCTTTTCTTTAACCAATTTAGTATATAATCTTGATGATTTTCCACGACCTAAAATATCGCTCAATAAATCAGCATCATAAAAATCTTCATCAAAACGGGCAGGCATATTGTATGCTTTATAAATGGCATTTAAAGGCACTTTTGCTGAAGTCTCTAAGAATTTAGGAGCAGTTTGTGGAGCTTCTTGTGGAAGATTTCTCACATATTTTTCCCCCGCTGGAATTGGTTCAAACCATTTTTTGCAAAGCTCTTTTACTTGTTCAACGGTTATATCGCCCGCTACTACCAAAATGGCATTGTTTGGCAAGTAATATTTATAGAAAAAGTGCTTTACATCGTCCATTGTTGCTTCTTCGATGTGGCTGATTTCTTTACCAATCGTCGCCCAACGATAAGGATGCTTTTCGTAAATCAAGGGGCGTAGTTTTAGCCAAACATCGCCATAAGGTTGATTCAAATAACGTTGCTTAAATTCTTCGATTACTACTTTTCGTTGTACTTCCAGCACTTTTGGGTCGAACGAAAGACTCATCATGCGGTCAGATTCGAGCCAAAAAGCCGTTTCGATATTCTGAGCGGGTAGCGTAATATAATAATTGGTAATATCGGGCGAGGTAAAGGCATTGTTTTCGCCGCCTACTTTTTGAAGCGGTTCGTCGTAGGAAGGAATATTTTTTGAGCCACCAAACATTAAATGCTCAAAAAGGTGAGCAAAACCTGTTTTATTTTCATCTTCGTCACGTGAGCCGACATTATATAAAATATTAAATGCCGCCATTGGGGTTGTATGGTCTTCGTGGACGTAAACTTCTAAACCGTTTTTTAAGGTAAAATGCTGGTAATTAATCATCAGAACGTAAAGTGCAAAGCACGGTTAAAAATTTAGAATGAAAATGATAATTTTTATTCCTCGAACGAAATTGTACGAAGCACAAAGTTAAAACATCTTTCCGAAAGCAAAAGTTTATCCTTACTTTTGCCAAAAAAGAAATCTGTAATTTATGAATATTAGAATAGGGCAAGGCTACGACGTACACCAACTGGGCGAAGGCTATGATTTATGGTTGGGTGGCGTGAAGATTCCGCACACAGTGGGTTCAGTTGGGCATTCAGATGCTGATGTATTGCTGCATGCCATGTGCGATGCACTTTTGGGAGCGGCCGCCATGGGCGATATTGGCAAGCACTTCAAAAATACCGACCCACGCTGGAAAGGCATTGATAGTAAGGTTTTATTGAAAATCGTAGTAGAAATGCTTGAAAAAGAAGGCTATAAAATCGGGAATATCGACTCAACGGTGTGCTTGCAAGAACCCAAAATCGGTAAGTATATTCCAGAAATGATAAAAGCTATCTCAGAAGTAACGGGTCTACCCGAAAACTGTATCTCTATTAAAGCCACAACTACTGAAGAAATGGGTTTCGTTGGCCGCAAAGAAGGGTTAGATGCTCATGCCATTGCATTGATTTATAAGTAAAACGTCTGTACCGAAGGTCTGACGTATGTTAAGGAAGGCTTCGCTGGGCGACATTCGCTTAAAGCGAAGTCTTCCTTTTTGCGTATAGAAGACTTCCTTTTTTTGTCATTACATCGCCAATTTCAAATAGATTGTCGAAAACACCGTATGTGCTATATGAGTTTAGCGGTTTTTCTTTAAATTGCATAAAACATTTTCATAATCTTGCTCAAACGTCAGACCTACGGTGTAAACGTTTGTAAAAACCTACCATTATTTAATGAAAAAACTTGCTTTTACTGTCGGTGCAATGCTGACTATCAGTTCTTTACAGGCACAGCAAATCAAAATTGGCGATAATGCTGGTACAGTAACTTTCGAAGAATACGAACCAAAGTCGACCCTTGTAGTTCCTGGGAAAGTTATCACTCGTGCCAAATTTCCATTCATTGATGTGCATAACCATCAGTGGGAAATGAACTCGAAAGAAAGCCTTACGAAGCTCATTACCGAAATGGATAAAATGAATATGGGCTTGATGGTAAACCTTAGTGGGCGTGGATTTAACCAAGATGAAGCTAAAAGTACGGCTGGTTTGGTAGATATGATTAGTGCCGTAAAAACCAATTATCCCACTCGTTTTGCCGTTTTTACGAATATCGATTTCTCAAAAATCAACGAACCTGATTGGACAGCCAAAGCTGTGAAGACACTCGAAGAAGACGTGAAACTTCGTGGAGCAAAAGGGCTAAAGATTTATAAAAGCCTTGGTTTTAGTGTAAAAGATAACGGAAAACTCGTACCAGTTGATGATGCCCGCATCGACCCGATTTGGGCAAAAGCTGGTGAATTGGGCATTCCTGTTTTGATTCACACCGCCGACCCTGCTTCTTTCTGGGACCCACTCAATGCTCAAAACGAGCGTTGGCTCGAACTAAAAACGCACCCAGGACGTAAGCGTGAAGCTGCCGCAGGAAAAGACTATTCGTGGGAACAACTCATTGAGCAACAGCATAATGTATTCAGAAAGCACCCAAAAACTACATTTATCAATGCACACATGGGTTGGTATCCAAATAATTTGGCTAAACTTGATAGCCTAATGGATGCGTTTCCGAATATGTATGCCGAAATCGGAGCAGTAATTGCCGAATTGGGTCGTCAGCCACGTATGGCTAAGAAATTCTTTGAAAAACGACAAGACCGTATCCTCTTCGGGAAGGATTCGTGGGTTCCTGACGAATACCAAACGTATTTCAGAGTTTTGGAAAGTGAAGACGAATATTTTCCGTACCATAAAAAATATCACGCTTACTGGCGTATGTACGGTATGGGGCTTTCTGACGAAGTGTTGAAAAAAGTTTACTACAA
>JALQYE010000203.1:0-329 GCA_023254245.1 Emticicia sp. | reverse complement strand
GAAGTAAAGAACAGTCGATTGACCACAGACGACGGTCGATAGTTTTGCTTGTTTCTATCGACTATTGACCGTTGTCTGTGGACTTTAAAAATTTACCTAAACTAAACCAAATCATGAAAAAAACTTACATCTTCATCACTACTATGTTGATGGTGAGTAACGTAGCTTTTTCGCAAAAGAAAAAAGCGGTTGCGGCACCAGTACCCGACAAACTCGAATTGCTCAAACAAGAGGTTATCAAAAAAATTGACGACCGTCAAAAGTTTACGCAAGAAGTAAATGACCAAATTTTTAGCTTTGGCGAGTTGGGTTTCCAAGAATACGAAACC
>JALQYE010000202.1 GCA_023254245.1 Emticicia sp. | reverse complement strand
TAATATTCAACCATTTACAGCTTACATAAACTTTTATTTTGAATATATTCATACACTTGTTTTAGCTGTTTATAGTTTGTAATATTGGTATTATTTTTCAGAAAAATGTCACATTATTCTTCGACAATGCAAAAGTCATTCAGAAAACGATACTTAACCACTATTCGGATTTTAGTAGTTTTTTTTGTACCATTTTTTCTTTTTTCCAATACAGAAAATATTGGTATAAACGATTGGCCAAGTTATAATGGTGGCGACAATTGCAATCATTATTCAGCACTCTCGCAAATTACACCCGAGAATGTTTCGTCCCTAAAATTGGCTTGGGTTTACAGTTCGGGAGGAGCCGATACCCTAAAAAACACTACTCAAATCCAATGTAATCCATTAATTATCAAAGGCATTCTTTATGGAGTTTCGGCTGGTTCACAAGCATTTGCCATAGATGCCGCATCGGGTAAAGAAATATGGAAAACTGAGCTGAAAGATAATACTTTCAGTATGACCAGCCGAGGTGTAAGTTATTGGACAGACGGACGTGAAGAGAGAATATTTTTCGGTTACGGAGCTTTTCTTTATGCTTTAAATGCCAAAAATGGGCAGCCGATTTTATCGTTTGGTACGAAGGGAAAAATTCATCTAATTGACGGAATTAAACGCCCAGGTGCCGATGAATACGTAGTTTTAAACACACCGCCTGCAATCTATAAAAATACGTTGATTGTAGGTATGAGAGTATCGGAAAGTGCCACAGCTTTGCTTGGTGATATTAGGGCTTTTGATGCACGAACAGGAAAAAAACTTTGGACATTTCATACGATTCCACACCCCAATGAGTTTGGGTACAAGACATGGGAGAAAGATAATTATAAAAATGTAGGCGGAGCGAATAATTGGATGGGAATGGCTATCGACCCAAAAAGAGGAATTGTTTATGCTCCAACTGGCTCAGCAGCATTTGATTTTTATGGAGGTAATCGAAAAGGAGATAATCTTTTTGCTAATTGTTTGTTGGCTTTAGATGCCAATACAGGTAAAAGACTATGGCATTTTCAGACAGTACACCACGACATTTGGGACAGAGATATTCCTGCTCCACCAAACTTATTTACTATAACTCAACATGGAAAAAAAATTGATGTTGTGTCGGTATTGAGTAAGCAGGGATTCACTTTTGTATTCGACCGAGTAAGTGGTAAGCCTATTTTTCCAATTGAAGAACGAGCAGTTATGGCTTCTACTATCAAAGAAGAACAAGCTTCTCCTACACAGCCGTTTCCAGTTTTGCCCGAGCCATTTACTCGACAAAGCTTTACTATTAACGATATCAATCCATTTGCTTCCAACAAAGAACAAATAGTTGCACAAATGAAAGAAGCATCTACGGGTCAGGCTTTTATTCCATTAGGCAAAAATCGAACAATTTTCTTTCCTGGAACCGATGGCGGAGCTCAATGGGGTGGTGCAGCAGTTGATGAAAATAGTGTTATGTATATTCCTGCCAAAGAAAATCCTGTGTATAGTTCGTTGGTTGATGTACCCGCAACTACTAATAATCCATTTAATTCTTCAGGCAAAAAGCTCTATCAAGCACACTGTATGACTTGTCATGGAGTCAATCGTGAGGGAAACGAAGATGGAACATTTCCGTCACTCCAAAACATTGAAACAAAATATAATGAAGCGGCCATTCTACAACTCATATCAAAAGGACGTGGACGTATGCCTGCCCTAACCCATATTAAAGCCGAGGAAAGTAAGGCAATTATTCAGTTTTTATTCGGAAAAGATGGTTTGATAAAAACAGTCAACAAGTCGAAGCTTTCGGAAAGTCCATATAAAATTACAGGTTATAATCGCTGGTATGATAGTAATGGTTATCCTATCAGTACACCACCTTGGGGAACACTCACGGCCATTAATATGAATAATGGAAAGCGTATTTGGCAAATTCCGCTGGGAGAATATCCAGAACTCACAGCAAAGGGAATTCCTGTAACTGGTACTGATAACTACGGAGGGCCAGCCGTCACGGCAGGAGGTATCTTATTTATTGCAGCCACAAAAGACCATCAATTTAGAGCCATTGACCGAAAAACAGGTAAAATACTCTGGCAAGTAACACTACCAGCGGCGGGCTATGCTTCGCCAAGTGTTTATGCCGTTGGAGAGAAGCAATACGTAGTAATTGCCTGTGGTGGTGGCAAATTAAAAACACCATCAGGTGATAAATATTTGGCTTTTGCATTACCTTAATCAAAACTCAAACTTTCCGTCTTTTTCGGTTTTGTTGATGATGCTGAAAATTTCTTTTCTGCCTTTCAGAGAAATCCTTCGGGAAACCTCAACAGCCGAAGTAAAGTAGGCAATTTTTGTGTTGAGTTCACCTTGCCCGAAAAAGTCTTTTTGGGTATTTAGTTCGTTAAGCGGAATCGGAATTGGGCTTAAATAACTCAGTTCGGTTCGGTAGTCAATGTATCGTTGGATAGAATCTTGGCTATTTACAAAACGATAATCGAGCATTAGAGCCAAGCCTTCATCAAACCACGTCGGAATTTCTTGCTTGGTTTTCCACCATCCCAATTTGGTCATGAGTTCGTCGTGGCACATTTCGTGGGCAATCACATCTACATTCAAGCCATCTTGATTCAAGATTATCCAAGAGCCCAACGGCGTTCCGATACTAAAACCTGCACCTTCGGTGGTTTTGGCGTATTTTTGGTAAGTTTCAATATTTCTACAAAAAATAATTTTTGCCTGTCCATTCTTACTTCCCCAAAAGTTTTTTAGCCGATTTTCAGCACTTTCTACATACTTAATTAATGAGTCTTGCTGCTTTTTTGTGGTCTTTTGTTCAACAAAAATATTAGGTTTTATCTCTTGAAAACTATCATATTCCACAAAGAAACAACGCAGAAACTGTGGAAAAAGCCATGCGAATAGAAGTAAGGATGTTATTATGATAAATATTGCTGGTCTTAAAACTTTCATTTAATTTTTCTCATTTTTTCGTCGAACAGGATGTCCGCCCCACAGATAACAAAACCTGTATGTGCTAAGTTATGTTATTAAATGATTATGGCGTAACTTCGCACAAAATTTTAATAATTTACTTACAAAATTCATAAATATGTACTCAATCATCCAACCAATTCACTCATATTTAGCTTTTGCTACACTTGCTTTATTGGCAGCAGCAACTATCAACGGTATTCTTGGCTCGACAAGCGAAAAAAGTTTTGAAGAAACTCATCTAAAAATCAACAAGTTTGCTTTGATAGCTACGCACACTATGTTTTTGTTGGGTTTAATACTATTATTTATTTCGCCAATTACTCAGTCAGCTTTTGCTGATATGAAAGCTACCATGAAAGATAGTACACTTCGCCAATATGCAGTTGAACACCCAACGATTAACCTGATTGCAGTTGTTTTAGTTACAATCGGTAATGTTCGCGTGAAGCGTGCAGTGGGAAATGGCCGTAAATTTAAGCAAACAGCTATTTTCTTTGGTCTGGCGTTGGTTTTAATTCTTAGTCGTATTCCTTGGTCAGCTTGGTTAGGTTGATACTCTTTCAGTCCACAGCTTACAGTCAATAGTCCACAATAGGGCCTTCAGCGTTTTGGCTGTTTGCTTTCTTCAATACAAACTAAACATAATTATTTTGGGGGCGAAAACATTGGTTTTGTACCCCATACAATACTTATCATGTTAAGACCATACCTTGGAAATATCGGACATATTTCCGTGATTATCTCTTTTGTAGCTGCCATTGTTTCGACTTATGCTTACTGGCAAGCTACACGTCCGCAGGTGTTGAGCAGCAAACAAGTTACTGACCAATGGCTTAAATTTGCCCGTGGAGCATTCTATGTGCATACCTTGGCAATTTTTGCTATCTGTGCTTCTTTGTTGAGTATTATTTTCAATCATTATTTTGAGTATCATTACGCTTGGGACAACTCTTCGTGGAGTTTACCTCTTGGTTATGCCATTTCGTGTTTTTGGCAAGACCAAGAAGGTAGTTTTTTATTGTGGATGTTCTGGAATGTGGTGTTGGGTGTTTTGTTAATCAATACTACGCTTCGTAAGACTCGTAATGCCAGTATCGAAGCTCCAACAATGACTATTTTTGCGTTGGTGCAAGTGTTTTTAGCTTCGATGATTTTGGGTGTGGTTCTTTGGGGAGATTTTAAGATTGGAAGTTCTCCATTCTTGACACTAAAAGAGTCAATGCCGAATATTCCGATTTGGAAAACAAATCCAAATTTCGTACCCAAAGATGGTAATGGTCTGAATCCATTACTCCAAAACTACTGGATGGTGATTCACCCGCCTACCCTATTTTTAGGTTTTGCAATGACCCTCGTACCATTTGCTTTTTGTATTGCGGGGCTTTGGAAAAGACAATACACCGAATGGATTAAACCTTCGTTGCCTTGGACATTAACGGCGGCGGTTGTATTGGGAACTGGAATCATGATGGGTGGAATTTGGGCCTACGAAACGCTAAATTTTGGTGGTTATTGGAATTGGGACCCCGTTGAAAATGCTGTTTATGTGCCGTGGTTAGTTTTAGTAGGAAGTTTCCATACGATGCTTTTGGCCCGTAAGAGTAGCACGGCTTTAAAATATACCATTATTTTGGTAATTGCTCAGTTTATTCTGATTATCTACTCGACCTTCTTGGCTCGTAGTGGTATCCTTGGAAATGCTTCGGTTCACTCATTTACGGACTTGGGACTTTCAGGCCAATTATTGATTTACTTACTAACTTTCATCGTCGTTTCGATTGTACTTTCGGCTATTCGTTGGAAATTTTTACCACAAGACAACGAAGAAGTTTCTACTTTCTCACGTGAGTTTTGGGTATTTTCGGGAGTATTGATGCTTTGTTTGGCGGCTTTCCAAGTGATTGTTACGACTTCGATTCCAGTGTATAATAAAGTGGGCGAAATCTTTGGGGCAAAACTCAATATGGCTTTGCCAACCAATCAGGTAGAACACTTTACCCAGTTTCAGATGTGGTTCTTTGTGCTGATTACTGCACTCACGGGTGTTGCACAGTTTTTCTGGTGGAAGCGTGTACAAAAAGAAAGCCTTAATAAACTAATCAATCCGCTCGTTATCAGCCTTTTAGCTTCGGCATTAATTATCACTTTTGCCAAAGTGAATAACTGGAAATACATCATATTACTAACGGCAGCGGTGTTTAGTATCGTGGCCAATGGTAGTATTCTGACTGATATTCTGAAAGGGAAGTTTAAGGTTGCGGGCGGAGCCATTACACACATGGGGTTGGCGGTGATGTTGATAGGTATTATGTTTTCGTCGGGCTACTCGAAAGTCGTTTCATTGAATTTTTCGGGAGCAAAAATTTTCAAAAACGAAAGCGATAACAAAGAAAATGCGTTATTGTGGCTAAACCGACCAACCGAACTGAGTGAGTTTTCGTTTACCTACAAAGGCCAATTTGTTGATGTAAGAAATGCCCCAGGATATATCGAGAAAAAATACGTTTGGCCAGTACCAGGCAGTAATTATAAAGGGATTGCCCGTGCTGATGTAGTTGATGGTGATAAAACGTATTTCAAACGTGGCGATACGCTTGAATACGAAGCCGAAAATACCTACTTCCAAATTGAGTATTCAGATAAAGACGGAAAGAAATTTAATCTTTATCCACGTGTACAAGACAACGAAAAAATGGGAACGGTGCTTTCGCCTGACATCAAGAAATTCTGGAATAAAGACATTTACGCCTTCGTTTCGGGCCCACCAGTTGCCGAAGATGAGCGAGATTGGAGCCGTCCCGAAGAATTTGCTGTAGCGGTTGGTGATACTTTCTTCATCAATGATTACGTGGCGATTCTTGAAAATGTGGAAGGAATCAGAGAAGTGGATGGTATGCAGCTGGCCGAAGGTGATGCCGCTGCCCGTGCAACGGTGAAGATTCTCGACCGCAATGTTTCTATTACAATGCGTCCAGTTTTTGCGATTCGTAACCGTGAGGTTTGGAGCAAGCCCGAAGTGAATAACGAAATGGGGCTTCGCTTACAATTATCGAAAATTGACCCTGTTTCGGGTAAATTTGCCTTTACTGTGAGTCGAGGTCAGCGAGAATTTATTGTGCTAAAAGCTACCGAAAAGCCTCATATTAACCTACTGTGGATAGGCTTTTTCATGATTATTGTGGGTATTACACTGGCAGCCGTCCGACGTTTCCAGATTGTGGCAGCCGAAGGGTAAATTAGTGTATTGGTTATTAGTTACTGGAAAATTTGGACATAAGTAACCTTTAATCTTTTTTAATATATGAGTCTCTTTTTGCTCTGTGCAGAAAGAGACTTTTTTTGTGAATCCCATTCTTTCAAAAGCTCTGCAAAAAGTGCTATTTTGTACTTTTCTACGATTCAATTATATTTTTATTTTAATTCAAATTAAATTCTCTGCTCTCGGCATTGTGGCATACTTTTTGGGAATGCCTAAACAGAAAATGATTAAGCGGAGACATTTATGAATCTTTACATCAAAACACGTAACATCCTAATTCCATCTGACGCCATAAAAAAGCTACTTTTATTGGTTTTCCTGTGCTTTACCTCACAAGTATTTGCTCAAGGTGAGCGAGGAATAGACTTTATTAGGGGAACTTTTGAAAATGCCCAAAAACTTGCCAAACAAAATGGGAAGTTGGTTTTTATATCTTACGAAAACTACGGAGGAAACAGCCGTTGGATGAATCAAAACGTATTTCCGACATCGGAGGTTGGTGAATTTTTCAATGCAAACTTTGTGAGTTTAAAAATCAACTCTGAGTCGCTCAGAGATAAATCAGCCAATAGCGAATTCAAATATTATGGAGCTTCATCGGCGTACTTTTTCTTTACTGCTGATGGCGAACTTATCTACAAATCACATTTTGCCTCGAACCCAAAAGAATTGTTGGCCGACGCCAACCGTGCGATAAAGGTAAATGAAAACTTTTTATCGTTAGAGTACCTCGATAAGATGTTTAATAAAGGCGAACAAAGCCCCGAAATGTTTTACTTATACTCACTCAGACGCTTACAAGTGGCTCACACGGGTAGCAATAAAGAGCGTGAAAAAAGCATCAAAGAATTGGATAAGGCAATCAGAGGCTATGCTCTCGGACTGGACAAAAAAAGTTTAGGTACAGAGCAAAATATGTTGCTTTTGTGCGAGTATCTCTACCAAACCAACAAAACTTCTGACGACGAATTATTCAAGATTTTGATGAGCAATTCTGAAAACTTAAAAAGCTTCAACGAAGAAAATGCCAACGGGATTCGTCAACGCATTAGCCGCATCATTGACCGTTCGTTTAACCAAGCCATTTTAAATAAAAACGAAGAGTTAATGAACTCAGCAGTAGCCGCAATTTCTCCATTTTGGTATGAACGCAGTACACCGCTCTACAACAAAGAAATGCTTATGACAAGCTATAAGATTGAGTTTTATGAAATTACCAAAAACTGGGAAAATTATAGCAAAGGCATTACGGCTTACTTAAATTATGTTGATGCCATTGATACCGAAGTGCTTACGAACCAATCAGTAGCGGAATTTAAAAAGTACGAAGATAAATCGAAGTTTACGGCCGAAGAATGGAATATGCTCCGTGATGATATTTTTAATGGCTATAACGAAGAAGTGGCGTATCAGCTACGTCTCTACGGCTGGAGATTTGCCCAAAATATTACGGAT
>JALQYE010000201.1 GCA_023254245.1 Emticicia sp. | reverse complement strand
AATTGTAACTTACTAAAAATGAGCCACTTCTTTCTTGAGGTGGCTCATTTGTTTTAAGCAATTGAGAAAATTATCCTACTGAAAAAATGGCAATAATCTATCCGTAATTTCTTTCGGACAAGTCGTGATTCGATTATTGGCAGTTTTTACAAAAACTAAAGTCGTCTCGCCCGTGTGCAAGAGCGTTTGTTGCTCATCATAAATTTCATAATGAAAAATAATTCTGACTTTAGGCATTTCTTTAATTATCACTCGAATCGTTACTAAATCATCGTATTTGGCTGGAGAAATAAAGCGAGATTTATTTTCGTAAACAGGCATAATGATTCCTGTTTCTTCCAATTCACGATAACGCAAACCCAACGAACGCAAAGCTTCAACACGACCGATTTCGTAGAGTTTGGCGTAGTTTCCGTAATACATATAGCCCATTTGGTCGATGTCGGCATAGCGGACTCGGTAGTTATAATCGAATGAATACATTTATTTTAATGGATAATGAATAATGCAAAATTGAGAATTTTATTTACAAATTAACTAAGTGTTTCTAACTTTACTAAACCCTCTTCGTTTCTAACTATTTGTAAATCAATGTCTTGTAAGTATTCGTTCAATAAATCAAAAAGCGATTCGGTACCGAGAATACATTTCTCAAAATACCAATCAAGCGATTCTTCGGCTACTTCTTCACAAATATGCTTGTAATCTTGCATGGTGTAGCCTTTTAGTGGCGTGCCGTTTGCTGAAGCTCCGAAACGTTCCCACAACAACTTCATTACATTATCAATGGAGCGAGTTTTATGCGAGATTCGTTGAATGTGTAAATCTAAAATCTGAGCAGCAATGGCCCCTTTGTGATACACCGAAACTTTGCGGTCGGGAATACTTTGGGTGTAGCCATCGAGCCACAAATCCCACGAAGATTCTACGAGCGACTGCGAGGCGTGGTCGGCGTGGTCGAAGTGGCGTTTGTAATAGGCTTCCACCTCTTTAAAGTATTGTTTTTGGTCGAAAACGCCCGAACGATGAAGCATTAAATCTCCGTAATAAGTCGTTACGCCTTCGGCCACGAAGCAGGTCGGAAAGTAATTTTCTTTCGTATAGTCGTAGGGGAGAAGTTCGGCAGGGCGAAGTTTACATATATTCCACGTATGGAAAAGTTCGTGCGAAGCCAAACCGAGTAAATCAATGTAGAGTTCCTCGAAATTTTGGCTATCAGGCCCCAGAACTTGCATCGTGGAGCTGCGATGCTCAACCCCGTGGTAGTAGGGTACGGGCAAAATCCAAGTAGTGAAATGATATTCTTTTTCGGGAAACTCTCCAAAAAGTTTGATTTGCTCTTCAGTAAATTTCTTAAAATCAGTTCTGATTCTGCCCAAGTGTTCTCGTGAAAGATTCCCTTCAAACCAAATATTGAATTTTACGTCTCCGACTTCATAAAAATCATGTTTTAGATTTGAACTGACAATAAAAGGAGAGTCGGCCAAATGATAAAAATCATGAAAAGGTATTTTTACAAGAGTATCATTTAATTTTTGTTGGTTATTTAAGCCAGCAATTTCTTGATTTTCAGTTTTATGTAACTCCAAAAAGCATGGCTCGTTGATATGGCCTTCGGCATAAATGCACAAGTTTACGGGGTTTACGTACAAAATATTTTCATCCACAAAGCTGCTTCCTGCGTTGATTACATAGGCGTAATAATTATATTTGGCAGTAATAGATTTCGCTCCATTGGTTTGTACTTTCCAGCGGTCTTTGGTTATTTTTGATGTCTGTAATTTTTGACCATTTTCATCGAAAACTTCAAAGACTTGAATGTTTTTAGCAAAATTTTGTAATTCATAACGGCCTGGTCGCCATGCGGGTAGTTGAAGCTCAATTTCATCAGTTTGTATGTTTTCGATGCTACATTCGATGTCAATGAAGTGAAAATTTTTGTTTTTTGAATATATTTTGTAGTTCATACAGTTTTTTTTCGTAAGGATTTTGTCTTTTTAAAAACATTTCGTACTTTTGCACTCCCGAATTAAGATTCCAAGAACAAAAATAACAAAAATATAATGAAAAGGACATTCCAACCATCAAATAGAAAGCGTCGTAACAAACACGGATTCCGTGAGCGTATGGAAACTGCTAATGGAAGAAGAGTATTGGCAGCACGCCGTGCAAGAGGCAGAAAAAGATTAACTGTATCTGACGAGAAAAAACATAAATAAGATTTTTTCTTGAAATAGAAATTTTATCAATCTATTTGATAATAAAGATATTTGAGCCGCCTTATTGGTGGCTTTTTTTATTTTGGAATAAAATTATGTTTCGTTAATTAATACAATTCAATGCGAACTGGAAGTTCGCTCCACATGAAGAAAACATTCAAAAAAGACGAGCGTCTTTGTAGCGTAAAGGTAATCGAAAACCTTTTTGACAGAAAGAATTCTGCCAACGGAGGTGTGTTTTCGTACCCAATGCGTGTGGTTTTTCAACCTCAGTCATCCAGCGAGAGTGATGGGGTTGTTTCTTCTCAAAATCCTACCCAAGTTTTATTCTCCGTACCTAAACGTCAGTTTAAGCACGCCGTTGACCGTAACCTTATTCGTCGTCGAATGCGTGAGGCTTATCGCCTTCATAAACAACTACTTACAGGCAATTTCAGTATTGCATTTATCTACATAGGCAAGGGAATTGAAGATTATAAGGCCATTGAAAAAGGTATGAAAAGTGCTTTGAAGAAGATAAAGTAACCACTTGGTAAAATTTTGCTAAAATGGCATTTTATATATATTATTTTTCTTAGTTTTATATTTAACTTCTTATACTCTTATAAAACCTATTGCTATGAAAAGATATTTTCTACTTGGGCTTTTTATGTTCATTTCTCAAATCATCATTGCTCAAATCGAAAACGAAGATAATCCCAGAGCGAGAATCGAGCATGACATTAAGATTACACTTGACCCTAAACTTGGGCGTGTTCCTTATGAAAGATTAATAGCAGAAAGAGAGAAATTGCACAATGGTATCAAAGACAATACAATCAAAGCTGCAATTTCGGGTCTTACTTGGTATGAAAGAGGTCCAAATAATATTGGTGGTCGCACAAGAGCCTTGATGTTTGACCCTAATGATGCCACTAAAAAGAGAGTGTGGGCTGGTGGTGTTGGTGGTGGGTTATGGTACAACAATGATATTACTTCTTCTGTCTCATCATGGACAAAAATTGATGATTTTTGGGCAAATATCGCCATAAGTTGCATTGCCTATGATCCTTCAAACACTCAAATTATGTATGTTGGTACGGGCGAAGTTTGGGGTAGTTTGGACGCTTTGCAAGGAGCTGGTATTTATAAAACCATAAATGGTGGAACAACTTGGTCGTTGATAGCCTCAACAACTACTGGCGGAGCAAATGCTGCTCAATTCAAATATACACAACAAATTGTAGTAAATAGTTTTGGTGAAGTATTTGCTGGAACCGATAATGGCATTTTGAAATCAACGAATGGAGGTACAACTTGGACCACCACACCAACTATCACTGGTCGGGTAACTGATGTTGAAATAGCAAGTGATGGGACAATTTATGCTGGTACAAATACTGCTGTTTATAAATCAACTGATAGAGGAGTAAATTGGAGTAGCGTTTTAAGTGATGTTACTGTTTCAAGAATAGAAATTGCATTAGCATTATCAACCTCTGGAGCAAGTCAAATAATTTATGCAATGGCAGATAATGGGGGTAATTCTCCTGCATGGATTAAAAAATCGACCAATGCAGGTGTAACCTGGGCAAATGTAACCAATGCAGCACTTTTAGGAACTCAAGGTTGGTATGATATGGTAATGACTGTAAATCCGACCAACCCTAATATTGTTATTGCAGGAGGAAATGTAATTGGAAGAACAATAAATGGTGGTACAACATGGACTTTAAAGTCATACGGTACACCACATCCTGATCAACACGCAATAGTTTTTAGACCAAATGCGAACAACGAAGTAATTATCGGTAACGATGGCGGTGTGATTTACTCACCTGACTATGGGAATTCAGGGCTTGCAGGAACATTTTCTGAAAGAAATAACGGGTATAATGTAACGCAATATTATGGTATTTCGATGAAAAATATCGCTAATGACGGTTATGTTTTAGGAGGAACACAAGATAATAACACACTTAAAATTACATCTGCTGATAATGTTGTAGGTGGTGGTGTAAACGTTAATGGGGGTGATGGAATAGCATCATTTATTGACCAAGACCAGCCAACCATTGCCTTGGTTTCAGCCCAATATGGAGCGTATCAATATATGAACACCACAACTGATGCAAAAACAAATTTAGGGGTAGGAAGTTCACAATTTATAACAGTCGGAGATTATGATAGCCAAAATAATATTTTTTATGTTGATAAGACTGATGGTACAAGTATTTGGAAAGTGAGAAATGTTGGTGGAGCAAGTACAACTAATTTTTACAGTACTGGGATTAGTGACCCAATTTCATTTATAAGATGTGGAATCAATCAACATACAATCTTTGTGGGGACAGGTATTTATTATTGGAATGGAAGTTATTTAGGTGGTAATATCTATAAAATCGTAAATTTTGGAGAAGCAGGACAAACAACTACACTTATTGGCACCTTAAATGTTGGTGGGATTTCCTCTATTTCTGTAGGAGCGACTGAAAATGAGTTACTTGTAACAATGGCTAATTATGGAATTAAGTCTGTTTATTATACCAATAATGGTGGAACAACTTGGACAAGTAAAGACGAAGCAGCATATGGATTACCAGATATTCCAGTTAGATATGGAATGTTTAACCCACTTAATAGAAAGCAAGTGCTTTTAGGCACAGAATTAGGTGTATGGACGACAACTGACATAACGGCAGCAAATCCTGGTTGGGCAGTGTCAAGTGCTGCGTTAGCAAATGTAAGTTGTTTTCAATTATATTACCGCTCTGCCGATAATACCGTAGCAGTTGCTACACACGGACGAGGTATTTTTACTACCAAACTGCTTGTTTGCCCAACCGATGTAGTGAAAACGGGAAATATGTCGGGAACGGAGACTGTTGTATCGGGTACGTATATCAATGGTAAAACCGCTAATGTGATACAGACTGGAGCTAAAACAATCTATAGTGCAAAAAACTATGTATTGCTCGAACCTAAGTTTGAAACCCAAAGTGGAGCTATTTTCCAAGCTTTGATTGGAGGATGTAATTAGAGATTTTATAAATACAATAATGATTCCAACCATTTCGTAAGTATTTGAATCATTGCTGTATAAGAAAGCTTTTAAAACTAATTACTAAAATGAAAAATATAATGTTAATACTGGCTGCATTCTTATTTTTGTTTAGTTGCGAAAACGTAGCTATTGATGCAGGAGTTGTAGAAGGTAAAGTTATGATAGGCCCTCTTTGTGGAAATATTCCGATTGTAGTAAATAATTCAAACCCATGTGGATTTACGGACGAACAAATGGACCAAGTTTATTCAAAATATAAAGTAGCTATTTACAGTGAAAGTAATCCTAAAACTGCCATTAAAGAAGTTGTATTGAATCGAACTGGTGCTTTTTCTTTTGAAGTTCCGACAGGGGGATACTCGGTAGAGGTTATATTACCTCAAGGTAGTACTGCTTCTACTCAAATAGGTAGCGAATTGAAAAAAAATGTTAGTGTAACGAAAAGTATGGTGACAACCATTAGCTTGAATGTGAACACGGGAATTCAATGATAAAGACATGAAAAACTTCATATTGTTTTCTATGATATTGGTAGCCTTGTTTGCTTGCTCATCACAAGCAATTGCTCCCGAAATTGGTTCGCTTGACCTGAAAGTAACTATTGGGCCACTTTGTCCGCTTGAGCCTTGTAATAAAACTACGGATGATATTAGAAAAGTGTATGAAGCGTACGCGTTTACGATAAAAGATACCAAAACAGGAAAGGTTGTTTTAGAAAAAAATTTAACCTACAACGGTACAAACGGTGTTCTAAAAAGTACTGATATATTGGTTGGGGAATATGAATTGGATGTAGCTCCGAGTTCAATCTTTACAAAAAGAAATTTTCCTCAAACTTTTATTATCGAAAAAGGTAAAACAACTCAACTGGAGGTTTTGATAGATACGGGTATTCGCTAAGATTTTTTTATTTTTTTTAAACGCCAATCATAACGATTGGCGTTTTTGTTTAGTTTTATATATACTTTTATCAACTCAAATAAAAACTGGTATTAATGACTGCTCTCGAAAAATATATTCAGTCTTATTTTGGAATTCCGATTGATGATTTGCAGAAAATTAGCTCATTTTTTGAATTGGTAAAACTTAAAAAGGGCGATTTTTTTCTGAAATCTGGCAGAATCTCCGACCGACTTGGCTTTGTGCAATCGGGTATTTTGCGAGAGTTTGTCTATGCCGATGGTAAAGAAATCACGAAATGGATTTCGACCGAAGGCTATTTTACGGTTGATTTATCAAGTTTTGTATTCCAACAGCCCGCTCGATGGCATATTCATGCCCTGACCGATGCCGATGTTTATGTCATTAAATATGCTGATTATAAGAAAATTGGAGAAATAATTCCTCGTTGGCAAGAGTTAGAAAAGCTTTTCATTACTCGTTGTTTTAGTATTCTCGAAGAACGAATCATGACACACCTTTCGATGACGGCCGAAGAGAGGTATCAACATTTTCATAGTTTTAACCCTGCACTTTTTAATCAAGTACCGCTGCAATATTTAGCCTCAATGTTGGGGATGACTCCCGAAACTTTTAGCCGAATCAGAAAAAAGACGATGCACTGAAATTCTTGATTTTTATCAAGAGAACACTGCCTTTTTCGCTTGACCTTTGTATTATTAAATTTTCAAATACAAAAAATCATGGCAAAAGAACTCATCACCGAAATAAAAATTAATGCAAAGCCTGCACAGGTTTGGGCAATTTTAACAGATTTCAGTAGTTATCCTGCATGGAATCCATTCATAAAATCACTCACTGGCGATGTACAAGTTGGTAATACCATTATGGCCAGAATAGAGCCACCTAAAGCCAGCGGAATGACTTTTAAACCTAAAGTTTTGGTGTTTGAAGCTAATAAAAAGTTTGTTTGGTTAGGGAATTTACTCATTAAAGGGCTGTTTGATGGCGAACATTCTTTTGAATTGATTGATAACCTTGATGGCACAACGACATTTATTCAAAGCGAAAAATTTGAGGGAATATTGCTTCCACTTTTCAAGAAAATGCTTGATGTAAATACCAAAGAAGGTTTTGAGTCGATGAATAAAGCATTGAAAGATAGAGTGGAGAGTTTGTAGCATCAATTTATTCATAAATATTATCTGATAGTAAGCAGTTTAGCCAAAATTTTCATTTATTTTAGTGGTACTATTCAACCTCATTCCTCTAAAACCAAATGAAAACATTTTCGTATGCTTTCGTAGTGCTTGCTTTCGTATTTTCTGCATATACTTCTACACAAAAAAGTGTTCAGCTTTTTGATGGAAAAACCTTTAAAGGCTGGGAAGGAGACACCCTAAACACATGGCGTATTGAAAATGGTGCTTTAGTGGGCGGCTTTCTGGATAAAGATGTACCACACAACGACTTTATCTGCACCACTCGCAGCTACGCTAATTTTGTACTCAAACTTAAAATAAAACTCACTGGAAATAAGGGTTTTATTAATTCTGGCATACAGTTTCGTAGTCAGCGTTTGAAAGACCCCGCTCACGAAATGACTGGTTATCAGGCAGATTACGGAGAAAATTACTGGGGAACACTCTATGATGAATCTCGAAGAAATAAAACGATTGCTGGGCAAGATGCAAAAATTACGCAGCAATTTATCAAACTAAACGATTGGAACGACTACGA
>JALQYE010000200.1 GCA_023254245.1 Emticicia sp. | reverse complement strand
AATTGTAGTTGCTCGTGTGTGTGGGTGCCATTCGTAACGCCCAACGATAAACGGCATCCTGCTTTTATACCAGATTTTAGGTCGGAAGGCGTATCACCGATGTTGATTACTTCATAAGGGTCAACCACGCCCATGAGTTTCATGGCTTTTTGAATCATTAACGGTTCTGGACGCCCTTTAGCAACTTCATCGCTGGCGATAGAAACATCAATTACCGATTTGCCCGTAGTATTCACGTAGTTAAATTCTAAGCCATCGAGCCAGCCGAGTTTTTCGAGAATAATGTTGGTCACTTTTCTATAAAAACCAGTCGTTAGAGCAATTTTTACATCGTTTTTGCGTAAAAAATCGAATATTTCTAAACAACCATCGGTTGGTAAGACATCATTAAATTTATAGTGGTCTTCGAGAATCAGTCGGAAATAATCGTATGAATACACCACATTTTCGTCGTATTCGGGGTGGTTTTGTCCAATTCGTTCATCCCAGAGGAGTTTAAAAACTTCGATTTTGGAATACCCTTGTAGAGCTAAGATTCGCTCTTCTGATACTTGTAGGCCAGTTTCGGCACAAGCACGAGCAAAGCAGGTTTCGACTTCCTTTTTGTCTTGCACGGTTGTGCCAGCCATATCAAAGACAACTAATTTTATCGGTAGCATTTTTGATTTTTGTTTTTTTGCACAACAAAGTAAAACGTTTAAAATTAGCTTGATTTTATCGAAATATAAACAAATTGTTAAGCTAATATTAGCCCGATATAATTAACAAATACTTAATAGTGAAGGTAGAAACGATGTATTTTTAGTGGCATATTTTTGCCGAAAAAACTACAATGGTTTTACCCAATACCGATAGCCGACTTTCTCGAATTACCGATAGTTATTTTGAATATTATTTAGAAGAACTCAAATATTATCTTTCGCCTCTATTTGATTATAAGCAGGGCAATTGCCACAATGTTAATCATATTGCCTCTTTGATTTTGCGTAGCTATGGCGTGCAGCATAAAAAGATTTGGATTTATGCACCCACACGCTACCGAGAAGATTCTAAACAAACGATTCTGTTGCCTGACCCTAATCGTATTTCGCCAAATGGTTTGCTTACTTGGGGGTTTCACGTTGCACTATTGCTCGAACACCAAGGTGTAGAAGTGGTTTTCGATTTATTTCTCAACTCAAATCAACCTTTAAGCGTTGGCCAATGGCTCGAAACCATGAATGCCCGACAATTTTATGTTGACATTGTTGAGCCTGACAATTATTTGTTTTACTCGAAGCCCTCAGCTATCAAAAAAAATGGACTTTTTTTGGGAGAGTATTTTTTATACGAAGGACTTTGTCGTGAGCAAAATTGGTTAGCGAAGGGCTTGGCAATTAATGAAACTGCCGTAGAGTTCTATACGAATGAAAGGTTTCATTTGAAGTATAACACGCCACTCAGCAACGACTATCGCCTATTTGTAGGCAGAGTAAATAATTTTGAATGTGTGCTAAGAGATGCTGCTGTGAATAAAAAAATGACCGAAGCGTTTCAGAAAAAACACGCCAGTTTAATAGCCGAGTATCGGCTCACATATACAAGAAATCTTGAAAAATGGACAGAGAAGGTCTCTTCTTTTTTGTAAGTTCACCTCCTGAATTTATAAAACATGTTTAAAGTATATTTAAACATGTTTAAAATTAAAACTTGTAAGTGATTGATTATAAGTATTTTATTTTTTAACTTATTTAAGCTGTAATATTTACAATGTAAATTTAACATGTAAATATACATTGTAAATGAGTTAGAACAACTCCCAAGTTCCGTATTCTACACTTTTTATTTTCTTTTCAATTCTTAATGCACTGAGAAAATTAGTTACTTTATTTTTTTTCTTTTTATCATTTAATGATGTAGATAACTTAGGAATAATTAGATTATCAATCGTCGCTCTTTTGGTTTTACCAAACTTCCTGATGTAACTAACTATCATTTCTTTAAAATGAACATCATCAAAACTTCTATTCGCTATGTATTCGGCTCTTAGATTTTCATCTTTTGTTGGTGATATTACTTTATATGATAAAAATACGCTACCTTTTCTTCCTTCGATGAAATTCTTCTTTTTTAGATAGGTGTATTCATGTTCGGTAATGCTTTTTTGTTTCTGAACCTTGTCAAGAAGTATTGTATCATCCAAGGAAAGGTTAGGGTTTTTGATTAAAATTTTTGCGAAATCTTCGTTAATAACTTTTCCAGTAATGGTAGATTTTGTTTTTCCATCACTAAAATCATATTCGGGCATTGGGAAAAAACGTTGTTTTTGAAAATTAAATATCTTTCTAATTCCTCCTCCTTGCGTTTCTATCATATCTAAATTTTTCATAGCCTCTACTAAAAAAGGATTACGGTAAACCTCTTCTGGTGAATCGCTTAAAACAACTTCTTCGATAGATTTTGGCAAAAATGCTCCGTAATTTGAAAATACTAAGTGGTCATCTTCAAACTCAACAACATTAATTCTCGCTTTGCATGAGTAGTCTTGATGAGCTATGGCATTATTTAATGACTCTCGTATGACAAATGGGTCGTATCTGAGTACTTCATCAGGAAATAGCGTACCTTCTTTTAAATACCTATATTTGAGATTACGTATTTTGTTATAAACTTGGTCAATTGCAAGCAATAAAGGAATTGAAAATACCTCAAAATCTTTATCTTGATTATTGATTGTCTTTAAGTTCCAGCGAATTTTTACTGCAGAATCTAAAAAATGCTCTTCTTCTTCTTTTCCTAATAAAATAAAAGCGGCTCGAGTTATTTTACCTTTAATAGTCAATTTTGCTTTATCTAAAAACTTAGTATCATCCCAATCGTTGATTTCATCTGAATACTTTGGATTTCGTTTTGCAAACTCTAAGCGGGCTTTTTTTATAGCATATATATCCAAATCGGCAATGGTAGCATCTGCAATTATTTCTTTAGTCCAATCAGTTGTTAATTTTATTTCATTTAAAATAGCATCTAATCGGTTTCTTGTCATATCCACCAAATTATCATCAATTCGTTGCCAACATTTTTTGTGGGCATACACAGGAAGCCGAAATTGATGTTTGGGAATAAAGAAAATCCAAACTATCTTATTAGTATCGGATGTTTTAATTTCCTCTACTTTGAAACTTTCTGAGGATAGATTTGTGCAATTTCCTAAAATCCTGAATTTTATATTTTCTATCGAATAATCTGCAAATTCTTGTATACCAACAATATTCAATGTTTTATCTGCCACCCCAATAATCAGATGTCCTCCCTCCATGTTTGAAATAGCAGAAATATAAGATATTACATCATCACCAGCTCTCCCCGATATTGCACTTTTTAGTGATTTAAACTCTTTCCATTCACACTTCTCATTTTCCTTTGAGAAGTTTTTTAATAGATAACTTCGTAATTCTGGTTCTGTCATTTTAAAAATAATGTTGTCTAATCTCTGATTACTATTTAGTGGGTTTAGTCTGTAAAGTTACATTATCTATTTATTATTTCTGCACGTGGCAAATAAATAAGGAAATAAATATTCCGAATAAATCTTAACAAAAACCTAACAAATCGCCCGATTACTTCACAATAGCTTAAAATAGACTTCATATTCAAGTCATAAGACATACCGACCTTTGCACCATCAAAATTTCAGCATTCAATACCTACTTTTTGCTGGAAACAACACGATAAACCCAAATAATTCTAATCATCTTTTATGAACAAATTTCTACTCAAAACCAGATTCACTGGTTTCATCAGAAGTGTGTTTTGTTTGTTGTTGGCTGTAATGTATGCCAATGCTCAGAACCAAAGTGTAAGTGGTAAAATTTCTGCTCCAAACGGAGACCCAATTCCTGGGGTGAGTGTACTCGTGAAAGGCTCTAATCAAGGAACTAATTCGGATGCTAACGGAAGCTACAAATTGAGTAATGTTTCTGCTCGTTCGGTCTTGGTAGTTTCTGCAATTGGATTCGTAACTCAAGAGCAAACTATTGGTAGTCAGTCGGTTATTAATCTTACATTACAAGAAGACACCAAAACCTTGAATGAAGTAGTAGTTACAGCTCTCGGTATTAAAAAAGATGCTCGTCGTATTGGCTACGCTATTCAATCGGTTGACGGTGCTTCTACTATTAAAGCTCGTGAACCAAATGCTATCAATGCGTTGGCTGGTAAAGTTGCTGGTTTGACGGTAGGTATTCAACAAGAAATGCTTCGTAAGCCAAATATCTCATTGCGTGGAAATAGCGAGATTTTATACGTAGTAGATGGTGTGCCGATTAACTCGGACACTTGGAATATCAGCCCCGATGATATTGATACATACTCGGTTTTAAAAGGTGCTTCTGCATCGGCTTTGTATGGTTTCCGTGGAAAAAACGGAGCGATTTTGATTACAACTAAGCGTGGAACGAAAGATAAGCGTGGTTTTTCGGTAGATGTAAATTCTTCGACAATGTTTGATAGAGGTTTCTACGCAATTCCAAAAGTACAAGATGAGTATGGCCCAGGTGACCACGGTCGCTATGCTTTTGTAGATGGTAAAGGTGGTGGTTTGAATGATGGCGATTATGATGGCGGTTGGGGACCAAAATTTGAAGGTCAGTTGATTCCACAATACGATAGTCCAATCGACCCTGTTACTGGCAAGAGAATCCCGACTCCTTGGACGGCTCGTGGAAAAGATAATATGGAGCGTTTTTTACAAACGGGTATTCTTTCGACAAATAATATCTCGGTAGCTTCAACGGGTGATAAGTATAATTTGCGTTTTTCTACTTCTCAGATTTCGCAGCGAGGTATTGTACCAAATACTAAATTGAATATCACTAACTTCAATGTAGCAGCCGATTATAAATTTTCGAAAAAACTTTCATTTACTTCAAATTTACAATATAACCGCCAATATACGCCAAACATTCCTGACGTAAACTACGGCCCCAACTCAATTATCTATAACATGACCCTTTGGGCGGGTGCTGACTGGAGCGTAGATGATATGCGTAATTATTGGCAGCCAGGTAAAGAAGGTATCCAACAAATATATGCCGAATACCAACGCTACAATAACCCATATTTTATGAGCTATGAGTGGTTGCGTGGACACCAAAAATCTGATATCATCGGTCAAGCTGCTTTAACTTACAAATTAACCGATTATTTAGAAGCCTCTGTTCGTTCACAAATTACTACTTGGAACTTATTCCGTAGCGAAAAAATGCCTTATTCGGCAGGTGCTTACGGTCGTGATGAGCGTCGTGGCGATTATCGTGAAGACCGTCGTAATTTATTCGAGAACAATACCGATGTCTTGATTAAATTCGATAAAGACTTATTTTCGGGCTTTAATGCTAAAGTTTGGGCAGGTGGAAACATTCGTACTTTCGAGTATAACTCACAATATGGCTCGACTGATTATTTGAATGTTCCGGGTTTATACAATTTCAATAACTCATCGAATCCTGTTCGTACGGCTAATTTTGCTTCGGCAATGCGTGTAAATTCGGCGTATTATTCGGCTGACTTTTCATATAAAAACTTCTTAACGCTTGCCACAACTGGTCGTGTAGATAAACTTTCAACATTGCCTTCAGGAAATAATACTTTCTTTTACCCATCGGTTTCGCTTTCAACAGTTATTTCTGATTATGTAAAAGTACCAGAGCTTATTTCTTATCTAAAAGTTCGTGCGTCGTATGCCAATGTAAAAGATGGCTTGACTCGCTCGACAATCGGTACAACGCCAGCCTTGACGGGTGACGGAAATCCGATTGGCTATGGCGACCAATATTATTCGCCTTATGATGGGCCAGCCTACTCAAACTCAGCGGTTTATTCTACGCCATTTGCTTATAATAATCAGCCTGCTGGATATTTTACAGGGGCTTTAAATAACCCGAATTTACAGCCAAGTTCTACGTCACAAACTGAAATTGGTCTTGATTTTAAAGTATTAAAAAACCGTCTTGGATTTGACCTGACGTATTTCATTTCTGATGAAGGTCCGAAAATTTTCTCTTTACCAATTTCATCAGCAACAGGTTATACTTCGGCTTTGGTGAATGGTATCAAAACCCAAAAAATTGGTTGGGAGTTAGCCATCACAGGTTCGCCAATCAAAACCGCTAATTTTAGCTGGGATGTAGTAGCCAACTACTCTACTTTCAAAGAAGTTTTAACTGAGATTTATCCTGGAGTGAATAGTTTGAATACATTCTTGAAAGTAGGTGATAGAATGGATAAATTCTATGGTCGTGCATTTGCTAAAACCCCTGATGGACAAATAATTAACGATGCTTCTGGTCGTCCGATTTATAATCCGACAAGTCAGTTCCTGGGTTATATCAATCCTAAATTTGTATTCGGTATCAACAACCGATTTAGTTACAAAAACATCAACATGAGTTTCCAATTTGATGGTCGTATCGGCGGAGTTATTTCAAATTATATCCAACGTCAAACCTTCCGTGGAGGTCGTCATATCGAAACCACAACTGGCAAATTTGCTGAAGCTCGTTACCAAGATTATTTGGGTGTAAAAGCCTATGTGGGCGAAGGCGTACAAATCTCGAATGGAGTGGCTATCAAATACGATGCAGATGGTAAAATTACCAATTATGCGGAGTTGCAATATACGCCAAATACTACGAAGCAATTTGTACAAGACTACGTAAGCCGTTATTATAATTCTGACGAGGGTAATTTAATGAATCGTTCGTTCGGAATGTTGCGTGAAGTTGTATTGGGCTATACACTACCAGAAAAATGGTTTGGCAATAAAATCAGAAATGCCTCTATTTCAGTAGTAGGAAGAAACTTACTATACTTTGCTGAGAAAAAAGACATCGACTTAAACCAATATATTGGCGATGGAGGTTCTGGTTTACAAACACCTTCTACCCGCAGATATGGTGTTAATTTGAACTTTACTTTTTAAGCACTTTTTTAGATTCTCTTCTTTACATTAAAGACTCAAAAAAATGAAAATAAATAAAATATTTACATCAATTTTCGCAGTAGCAGCTCTTACATTGGGCAGTTGCGAAAAATCTTTCGAGGAACTCGAAAAAGACCCGAATCGCCCTGTAAATGTACCAGCATCTTTGGTATTACAAGGTGTAGAATCTGATATGTTTAATAACATTGGTCGCCCGTTTAGTGCCGAAATGCGTTGGAATCAGTTTTATTGCTCAAACTACAACTATTACGCAACCAACGAATACACCTGGACATCAGGCTCGAACCATTATAATACACTCAAAAATGTAATTAAAATGGAAGAAGAAGCCAAGCGTGCAGGTTTAGCCGACGTAAACGGATACAGTGCTTTGGGTAAATTTTTTCGTGCGTTTTTCTTTTATGAAATGACCATCCGTATGGGAGATTTGCCAATGACCGAAGCCCTAAAAGGTATCGAGAATATCTCTCCTAAATACGATTCTCAAAAAGCGATTTTCGTACAAGTTTTGAAATGGCTGGATGATGCCAATACTGATATGTCAGCCTTAATTACAAAAGGTGAAAATTCAGTAGCAGGCGATTTTTATTTCGGTGGCGATGTACGTAAATGGCAAAAAGCTGTTAATGCTTACAAATTGAGAGTCTTGGTGGCATTGAGCAAAAAAGAAGCGGATACAGACTTGAACGTAAAAGCTCGTTTTACAGAAATGATGGGAAATCCAACAAAGTTTCCATTGTTGAGCAGTGTTTCTGAAAGTTTACAATACACCTACAATAACTTCAATAAATACCCATCAAACCCTGATAACTTTGGTTTTGATGCTACTCGCCAAAATATGTCAAAGGCTTATGTAGAGCCACTTTCATTGATGAACGACCCACGTGTAATGATTACTTGTGAGCCAGCAGGTGCAGAACTAAAAGCGGGTAAAAAACCATCAGATTATAGTGCGTATGTAGGGGCATCTTCGGCAGAAGATTTGACCGATATGAGTGAAAAAGCAGGCCGAAATAATGGGGCTGGTTTTGCTCCAGGTGTTTATTCATTCCAGAACCGTTACCGTTATTATCGTAATTATGTGGCAGAGAC
>JALQYE010000001.1:37397-71142 GCA_023254245.1 Emticicia sp. | reverse complement strand
CAATGTTTGTACGAATTATTTAGAAAATTACCAAAACCTAACGGCACACTAACACTATCGGTTGAACAACTGCGTAAAATTTTGAGAATAGGGGAGACGGAATATGGACGCTACTTTGATTTTAAACGCTATGTTATACAACAAGCACAAAAAGAACTTGCAATACATGATACAAGTTTTGACTTTAAGGAAAAAAAACAAGGTAAAAAGGTGATTGCATTACAATTCGTATTTAAAAATTAATATGAAATAATCATAAGTGCAAAATTTGCACTTATGATTATTTAGCAGTTTTCTCTTCTACAAGTAAACCCTATTTTTCTTCAAAAACTACACTCAACAACACTCTTCAAGTTTACACAAAATAATATTTTGTTTGGAACCATAGCTTAATGATTAAAAAATTAATACTAATCATTTTAGTATTAAACAAAACTTATGTTTGTTTTTTTATTTTATAGTATTTTATGTATTTTCAGTTATCGCAAAGTACTGATAATCAAAAGTTTACAGGCTTAACTATCACCAAAATGTCGTTAACTATCACCAAAATGTCGTTAACTATCACTAAAATATCGTTCTAACTATCACCAAAATATCGTTAACTATCACCAAAATGTCGATACCATAATTATGGCATAAAAATATCGTTCTAACTATCACTAAAATATCGTTAACTATCACTAAAATGTCGTTTTCGTTTTAATTACATTTTTATTCGTTTTTTATTACATTAATAGACATTTTTTATGAAAAATTCAAGATTATTTTTACCCTAACTATCACCAAAATATCGCTAACTATCACCAATATGTCGGATAGAAAGCGTATGATATTTTTTATATCACTTATGTTTTTTTAAGTGATATTTATTAGCTTTGTAAGGAAGTAATAAAAATATATAAAATGCGAAAAACGAAGCTCTCAGAAAATGTAGCCAACCAAATAAAACTTATTAGAAAATCGAATAAGTTAGTAGAGGCACGCTATAAGTTTGATATTTGGGAAATGAGAGTTTTCGTAAAAATGCTTACTCTAATACGTCCAGAAGACCAAGATTTTGCTCAATACCGAATAAATTCAACCGAAATCATACACGATTTTGGTTTGTATGATAATGGCTCAATTTACAAATCTATTAAAGAAGGAGCCGAAAAACTATTGACTAAACAGGTTGAAATCGAAAGAATTGATGAGGAAGGGCGAAAGAAACGTATAAAAGCAAACCTAATTAGTTCGACTGAGAGCTTCGTAGATGAAAACGAAGGAACAGATATTATTCTGAAATTTGACCCCGAACTCAGACGCCACCTGCTTGATTTAAAAGAAAAGTATTTGACGTATGATGTCAGAAATATTTTGAAGCTCACAAGTGTTTACTCTATCAGAATTTACGAATTGTTGAAACAATACGAGGGTATGATTGATGAGTCAAAGCAGGGATATGCAAAGCGTAAATTTAGCATTGATGAATTAAAAAAAGTGCTTGGAATTGAAGAAGGGGAATATCAATTATACGGACATTTCAAGAATAAAATAATCTTGAAGGCACAGAAAGATTTAGAGTCAGAAACGGATATTAGATTTGAGATTGAAGAAGAAAAATCGAGTCGTAAAATTGTATCGATTATTTTCCTGATTTTCAGAAACAATAAAAATTCAAAAAAAGAGCCAAGACTTAAAAAGCAAACAGTCAAGGCCGTACATCCAAAATTTAATAAGATTTATAGTAAAGTCAAAGAATTCATATCAGCTGAAATTGTCGAGAATTGGTTTAACGAAATTCCATTTGAGCAGATTGAAACAGGTGTAAACTATGCATTATCACAACACAAGCAAGGAAAAGTGAACGATATTGTAAAATACCTGCAAAAAATGGTACGGACAGAGATTAATCAATCAGCAGAAAATAAGACCGAAATAAAAACATTACCCGTTATTAGTAGTGAAAATCAAGAAGTTACCAATGAAATAGCCCAACTTAAATTAGCAAGTAATTTAATTTTCAATGAAATATGCGACGATTTACTTCACAAAGACAAGAATCTTAAAAATCAAATAATTATTAATTTGCAAAGTGGTTTGTTTGCAAAATTTTATAATCCGAATCTGTCCTTCGAACAAAACCTCAAAGACCCAATGGTAGGAGGGGCAATGAAAGGCCTCATACATCAGGCATTTCCGCACGCATTTATCGAATACGATAACATGATTAAACGATTAAAACAACTCGAAAAATAACTTCAACAGACCCTTTACAGTATTGAAGTATCATCCAAAAACGACTCATCGAAATAAGTATGATGTAGTCATGAAGTACTTTTTTATCTCTCCCGCCAATCAAACATTTCCAAGCATACACTACTGAGGCTTATTCCCTACTTCACTGTCTCCACTTCACCGAAACCATTTTCTCAAATACAATCAATTAAAACTATTCATCAAAAAACAAGTTGTAGTATCTATTCAATTTATATTTTATAAAAAAGACAATATTTTTTTGCACTGAACTAAGGGTAAAATCAAATATTCTTGTCTTCTTGATTAGATAGGTAAACAATCATGACCGAAAAAACAGAAAGACAACCTAAAAATATTGAAACGCCATTGCGGATTTTAAGCGAAGATTCAGACGATATCAAAACGTTAGACTCTGAAGTTTTTATTCGTCAAACTTTTAAAGAAAATGCAAAAAAAGGCTATGAATTGCTTTTCCGAAGGTACTATCGTGCCTTGTGTAGTCATGCCGTTAGATTTGTTTACTCAAAGGAAGTAGCGGAAGACATAGTAGGGGATGTATTTCTGATTTTCTGGAAAAACAAAATCCATGAGCAAATAACGACTTCTTTTAGGGCTTATTTATATTCATCAGTACGAAATCGGGCATTCAATTATTTGCAGTGGGAGTTTAGAAAAGATTCAAATATCGACACAATACCTGAGCAGAATCTCAATCAAGTATTTGAAGAAACACCACAAGCCATGCTTCAATACGACGAACTTATTCAGAAGATTGAAAATAGTATAACTGCTCTACCGCCACAGTGCCAAAGAGTATTTTTAATGAGTCGTTTCGAGAATAAGAAGAATCGAGAAATTGCGGAAGAGTTGGAAATTGCACTAAAAACGGTTGAAGCCCACCTAATGAAAGCACTTTCACAGATGCGAAACGCTTTAGATGGATACTAAAGCGAATAAACTCATTAGTTGTCAATACATTCTTTTTTAACATCGACTAAAATGAATAAATCAGTCAATAAAAATATATTATTTGAAAATTTTGCAGGTCGGGCTACGCCACTTCAAAAGAAATTAATCGAGGCTTGGATTCAAGAACCCAACAACAAGGAATTGTATTATGAGTGGCTTGATGAATGGGAAAACCTATTCATCCAAATACTACCAGATACAGAAGATGCCCTTGAAAAATCATTGAAAAAAATAGACCAGTCGGAACAAATATTTATCGTTGAGAATAAACAAAAGGCCCAGAATTTTTTATTCATCAGCAAAAACTGGTTTTTGATAGCTGCCGCATTGATTGTGGTGTTTTCGACAAGTTTATTTTTAGGTAAAGATTATATTTTTTATAAAAATTACCAGACAGCCTACGGTAAAATTGAAACCATTGAGCTTTTAGATGGAAGTTTAGTATCGCTCAATGCAAATTCCTCATTGAAGGTACCTCGTTTTGGATTCGGAAATCGTACACGAGAAGTGTACCTCCTTGGAGAGGCAAGTTTTTCGATAAAACATACTGTTGACCATCAAAGATTTATAGTAAAAACAAGTAAAAACTTTGAAATAGAAGTATTAGGAACAGAATTTAATGTTAATACACGCTACAAAGATGCAAAAGTGGTATTGAACAAAGGAAAAATTCAATTGAATTATTTAGAAGGAAAAATCACAAAAAGGTTAACCATGAAACCTGGTGATTTAGTAATAATCGACCCAAAAGGTAAGGCTAATATACAAGAAGTTACGCAGCCACAAGCTTTTTCGGCATGGCGAGAAAATCGTTATGTGTTTGATGAAACTTCACTCCAAGAAGTAGCAATGATGATTCAAGAAAGCTTCGGAATAAAAGTCGAATTCAAGGAGGAATCATTAACAAAACGAACCATCAGTGGCACTTTTCATGCCGAAAATGCCGATGAATTACTACAAGTTATTGCCGAATTATTAGAAATCAATTACAATCGACAAAACAATAATGTTACGTTTTTTGAATAAACCAACCACTTATTATAGAATAATTATGCAACAAAAATTATCTTTAGTCTGTAAGACATTCTTTATCCTGACAATGCTGTTTATTTGGGAAAACACCAGCACTGCTCAGATGATGGCTTATGCCAAACAACAAGGTCCACGTTTGGAGAAATCAACGATGATTTCTCTCAAAGATGCCTTGAGTAACCTAAAATCACATTACAAAATTGATATTTTATTTGAAGATAAGGTAGTATCTGGATTATTAGTGCAGAGCAATTTATTAAACTTTGACTCTAAAATTGAGAAGAATTTAGAGAATATATTGACACCCTTTGGTTTACGATTCAAAAAAGTAAAAGATGGGGCTTTTTTGGTAATGAATGAGAAGAAAATCAAGAAAACTGCATTAATTGATACCAAGACTCAAGAAAATGTCATTTCAGACCCATCAACTATTCAGCAACAAACTTCTGAAAAAAACGTAACCGTTGGAATTTTAGCTCCACAAAGTACACAGAAAAGTATCATTGTAGAAAAAACAGTTTCTGGAAAAGTTACAGATTCTGGAAATAAAGAGGCATTACCAGGAGTAAGTGTAACGATTAAAGGTACTCCAAGCGGTACTGTAACCGATGGTAATGGCGATTTTAAATTAAGTGTACCCGACGAAAAAACTATTTTAGTCTTCAGCTTTGTAGGATATGAGCAACAAGAAATTATGGTTAGCAACCAAACAAAGATTAACGTTAGCCTAAAAATCGACACCAAGGCACTTGATGAAGTAGTTGTGGTAGGTTATGGTACACAAAAGAAAAGCGATGTGACTGGTTCGGTGGCATCTGTTTCAAGAGAACGATTAGAGCAACTTCCCAATACCAATATTGCACAAGCATTACAAGGAGCTATCCCTGGATTACAAATTAATACCAACAGTGGGGGTGCAGAAGGGAATGACAATACTATTTTAATAAGAGGCCGAAACTCAATTAGTGCCAGCACAAGCCCATTGATTATCTGGGATGGAATACCATATACAGGAGGTATTTCAGAAATTAACCCAAATGATATTGAGTCTATTGAAGTACTGAAAGACGCTTCGGCGGCGGCAATTTATGGAGCAAGAGCTTCAAATGGAGTAATTTTAGTGACATCAAAGCAAGGCAAAAGGGGTAAGCTAAATATTACCTATGATGGATTTTATGGTGTCCAAAATATTGCTAATAAACCAAATCTGATGACAGGTGCAGAGTTTTATGACTTCAAAAAGAGCAGATTAAATATACCAGCCAACTCTATAACCCCTTCAGAACAAGCAATTTATGATGCTGGCAAGGCTGTCAATTGGTACGATTTAGCCACCCAACAAGGTTCGAGGTCACAACATACAATATCGGTGGCTGGTGGCACTGATAAAATATCATTTTATTTGGGCGGTACATATCTTGACGTGCAAGGAATTGCAATCAACGACCAATTTAAAAGATACTCAATTCGACCAAATATTGATATTAAAGTAACTCCGTGGCTTACTATCGGTTCATCTACACAATTTTCGTTTCAAGATAGAAGCGGTCGTCCAGCAGATTTTGCGGGTCAATTCGGAGCAAACGTAATGAACCCTTTAACAACAGCCTTCAATGAAGATGGCACTCCAACCGTTTATGCTTGGCCTGAATACAACACAGCTGGCAATCCGCTCGGTGAAACGATTGCTCTCAATAAAGATAATGGTTATCGAGTGTTTAGTGCCAATAATATCAAGATTGATTTTCCTTTCATAAAAGGGCTTTCGTATAAGCTAAATACTGGGGTTGAATACGATAATAATATAAGAAAAACCTATTATGGAGTGGGTACGGCTGTAGGTTTTGAAAACAAAGGCAGTGCAACAAATTTCAACTCTATTGCAAGAAATCTTACGGCTGAAAACATTCTCTCTTATGTAAAAGATTTTGGCAAGCATAGTATCAATATCACTGCTCTGTATAGTTCGCAGAGTCAAGATTACGACCGAGACCAACTCAGGGGTGTTGGGTTTCCAAATGATGTCTTAACAAACTATCAAATGAACGCCGCAACCTTACTTACACCCTCACATGAGAATTATAAGCAGAACTTACTCTCGCAAATGGGACGTATCAATTACAGCTACGATAGTAGATATTTATTAACATTAACGACCCGTCGTGATGGCTTTTCGGGCTTTGGAACAAATTCAAAATACGGCATTTTTCCATCCGTAGCATTCGGTTGGAATCTTTCAAAAGAGGCTTTCATGCAAAATGTTAAGTTTATAAGTAATCTGAAACTGAGAGGGTCTTATGGAGTAAACGGCAATCAGGCAGTATCGAGCTATCAATCTTTGGCAACATTAGCTACTCGTCAATACCTTAATGGCACAACTGTATTAACAGGATATTTACCAAACAAATTAGCCAATGAAAAATTGGGTTGGGAATCTACCACTTCGAGAACAATTGGTCTTGACTTTGGCTTCTTCAACAACAGAATTCAGGGGTCATTAGATATGTACTCTGGTAAAACCCAAGACCTTCTCTTAAATCGAATTATTTCTTCAGTACAAGGTTTTGATAGAATTTTACAGAATATTGGTAAAACAGCAAACAGGGGAATTGAGTTAGGCCTCACCTCAGTAAACTATAATGCCCATGATTTCAAGTGGACAAGCAATCTGAACCTTTCGCATAATAAAAACAGAATCGTTGACCTTTATGGCGACGGACGCGATGATGTAGCCAATGGTTGGTTTATTGGAAAACCCATCCGTACGATTTATGGATTACAATATGGCGGAATCTTCACTTCACAAAGTGAAATTGATGCTTCTGCTCAACCCACAAGTAAACTTGGTTACGTAAAGGTGGCAGATGTTGATGGTGATAAAAAAATTAGTACAACACTTGACAGAACTATTTTAGGATACAGCGACCCCAAATTAGTATATGGCTTTTCAAATACCTTTTCTTATAAAGGATTTAGTTTGATGGTATTCATCAATGGCCTTTGGGGGGTAACTAAAGAAAACCCATTGGAGCAAGATGATGTATTTGGCGATGTTCGTAGAAATACCACCAAAAAAGATTGGTGGTCACCAACAAATACCACAGGCACTCATTTTGCCAATGATGCCTTGGCTAATACATTCAATGTCCGATTTTATGAAGATGCCAGCTTTGGACGTTTAAAAGATGTTTCGCTGGCTTATCAAGTACCAAGTTCAATACTTAATCGTCTGAAATTGAGCAAGTTAAAGCTCTATATTACTGGTCGAAACTTAGCAACCTTTACTAAATATACAGGGCTTGACCCCGAAATAAATAACCAATTAGACGTTCCGCTACAACGTGAATTGATATTCGGAATGAACTTCGGTTTGTAATTTAATCAAGTATTGGTTACTCTTTAAACATTAGAACAATGAAAAATATACTAAAGCTTTTTATACTAACCTTAATAAGCACATTAATAACAACTGGCTGCAAAGAAGACTTTCTGGTTGAAGAGCCTGTAAATATTATTGCCCCTGAAAATCTATATGTAAACAAAGCAGGGTTTGAGTCTGGTCTATACGGATTATACAATTTAATTCGTCGAGAGAGAGGAGGAATTGATGGAGGCCCCAACGCTAATACTACTAATGATATGTATATAACACCAGCATTCATTGGTGTAGATAATGCTTACAGTCCATTTCCTGCGGGTGGGCAACAACCTGAGCGTGTATTCAATACTTTTGGGGTTACCTTAAACCCCGCTGTACCTTATATCAGTAATGTTTGGCAGTGGCTTTACCAAACAATCAATGCCGCCAACACAATTATTGATAGAGCCGAAAATCCATCTATTAAATGGACTGAAACAGAAAAAAAACAAATCGTAGGAGAGGCTAAGCTCGTAAGAGCTTGGGCTTACCGTCACCTGACATTTTTGTTTGGTGATGTACCACTCAATTTGACAGAATCGACTGGTAATTCAATCAAAACTGATTGGGAACGTACGCCTGTGGCAACCGTTAGAAAAGCTATGGAAGAAGACCTTTTATATGCTGAAGCAAATATTGCCGAGACACCGCCAAATGCCGCAAGATTTCCAAGAGCTGTTGCTACACATTATTTAGCCGAACTATATTTAACAACTGGCGATAACCTAAAAGCTAAGCAAAAAGCTCAATCACTCGTCAATAATAGCTTATATAAACTGGTTACTGCCCGTTATGGTGTCAATAAAAATTTACCTGGAACACCATTTACTGATATGTTTATTGATGGAAACTCAAATAGGAGTGAAGGTAATACCGAAGCTTTATTCGTTTTACAAAATGAATACCTATCACCTGGAGGAGAAAACTGTATCATGCGTCGTTGGTGGGTAAATCGTTATGAAAGAATTTCTGTTGGAGGACGAACTCCCATTACATTTTCAGTTGAAAATGGCGGACGTGGTATCGGCCGATTCGGTATAACCAAATATGCACTTGCGGTTTATGGTCCAACCGATGAAAGGGGGTCAGAGTATGCGTTAAGGCTTTCTTGGACAATGAATAACCCTGCATCGTTACCGACAGGTGCAAAATTGGGTGATGTCGTTAAACTCAATATTTCGGGGAATGAACCCCTAACCAATGCAACTACTGCACAAGCATGGCCAAATACTCGTAAGTGGGACTGGGCACCTTCTGTACCATCAGATTTACAACAATCGAGCAACTTCAATGATATTATCTATTTACGTTTAGCCGAAACCTATTTATTGTTGGCCGAAGCTCAATTCAAATTAGGAGAACGAGCTGAAGCAGCCGCAACTATTAATGTGCTGAGAAATAGAGCAAAAGCAACTCCTATTACAGCTGCCGATGTTACACTTGATTTTATCTTAGATGAACGCTCACGAGAATTATTAACCGAAGAACATAGAAGATACACCCTGCTCAGAACTAAAACATGGTTTGAGCGAACTAAAAAATATAACATTAATGCTGGCTCATTAATAGCTTTGCGAGATACTATTCTACCGATTCCACAAACTGTTATTGATGCTAATTTAACTAAACAAATGGCACAAAACCCTGGGTACTAAAAGGTTGAATCATTTAATTACATCTTCACCGCAGCACAACTCGGTGAAGATGTAAATTATCTCTCAAAAATTAATCTTACTTCCATCACTCACAAAAATACATATGTTTTACTTACGAAGTATTAGCTATTTGCTAACACTATGCCTACTGAACGTACGGACAATTAGTGCTCAGAATACGATAAATATTCAAGCTAAAACTTGGGGGAGAGATAGCCTTAGAAATATTGTCATTTCGGACTGGAAAACATTCCCAAGCAAAACAGTAGACATGCTTCCTAATTTTACCCCAGTCACAAACCCTAAACTTGACAAATATGGCGGACTCATATCTGCTAAAGCTAAAAAAACTGGCTTTTTCAGAACTGAAAAGATTGGAAACCGTTGGTGGATTATTGACCCTGAAGGACATTATTTTATCACTGCTGCTGTAAATAGCGTTCGCATGGGGAAATCGCCGAATAATGAAATCGCATTAAAATCAAAATTTGGTACGCCAGAAGAATGGCTAAAACAAAGCGATAAACTAATAAAAGATGCAGGCTTTAACGTTATTGGTTCTTGGTCAGAAGTTGAACTAATTCAGAAATATAACCTGCAAAACCCCGAAAAACCAATTGTTTACACAACGATGTTAAGTTTTTTAGGGGAATATGCTAAAAAAAACAAGAGGGCTGGCTCTGAAAAAGAAAATAGCTTAGCTTTAATTTTTGACCCCAATTTTCAGACATTTTGCGATGAACACGCTCGTAAAATGGTAACTGCCTCTGTTTCTGATAAAAATCTTTTAGGCCACTTTTCTGATAATGAGCTAACTTTTACAAATGATTTATTAAATAAAATCTTAGCTAAAACTGATAAAAACTCGGCTGATGTGATTGCTCTCGAAAAATGGACAAAGGCAAATGGTTTTGAGAAAGAAAAACTTACAAAAATTCAAAAAGAAGCATTTTTAGGCTATGTAGCAGACATCTATTATGGTACCGTAAAGGCAGCTTTAAAAAAACACGACCCTAACCATCTGTATTTAGGTAGCCGTTTACATAGTTCGGCTAAAAATGTAGAATCCATTTTAAAATCAGCTGAAAGCCATCTTGACATTGTCTCTATCAATTATTACGGCTATTGGCAACCTGAAGCCAAACACCTCACAGAATGGGCCCAATGGTGCGACCGACCATTTTTTATAACAGAGTTTTACACGAAAGCGGAAGATTCGGGAATGGAAAATAAAACTGGAGCAGGTTGGTTAGTAAAAACACAATCAGACCGTGGGATTCATTACCAAAACTTCTGCCTCGAATTACTTAAAACTCCGAATTGTGTGGGTTGGCATTGGTTCCGCTACCAAGATAATGACCCAACCGACCTTTCAGCCGATGAGTCTAACCGAGATTCAAACAAAGGAATTGTTAGTTATCAATACCTACCATATTTACCATTATTAGAAAAAATGCAAGTATTGAATACCAATAAATATGAGTTGATAAAATACTTCGATAGATAGTATAATCTCGTACATATTTCATAAATTTAATGCAACAAAACCCTCCAAATGAATAAGTTTTTTACTGTTTGCTTACTTTCTTGCGTGAACCTACTATCGATGGCTCAGAATAGCCAACGCTTTAAAAATGAGGTTTTTAGTACGATTGATTCTCTTAAAAATATTCAATACGGCGAAGCTATAAATATCAAAAACGAGCCTGAAAAGCTATTTTTAGATATATTTTCACCCACGAACGATACTTTAAAAAGGCGACCATTAGTAGTGTTTGTACATGGGGGTGGCTTTGTAAATGGAGATAAAGGTACTGGTTATCCAACATTATTTTGTACAGGATTAGCTAAAAGAGGTTATGTGAGTAGCTCTATCAACTATCGTTTGGGAATTGGAAAACCTAAAAACGATACTTCCTACTTCGAAGCCATGTATAGGGGTGTGCAAGATGCTAAGGCAGCTATTAGATTCTTCAGAAAAAATGCCGAGAAATATGGCATTGATACTTCAAAAATCTACATTATGGGCGGTTCGGCAGGCTCGAAAGTGGCTATGCACTTAGCTTATTTGGACCAAAATGAAGTTCCATCCTATATAAATACTGCTAATTTAGGTAGTATAGAAGGGAAGAGTGGAAACGAAGGCTATTCTTCGAAAGTAAATGCTGTAATTAATTGTTGGGGAGCAATGATTGATTATCGTTGGATAAATTCAGGTGATATTCCACTTTTTAGCGTACACGGAACAGCCGATAAAACCGTTCCATTCGATTCATCCTATACCTATCATGGTTTTAAATATGGTAGTTCAATTCTCTACAACCGAGCCTTATCGTTGGGAATTACAACAGGCTTAAAACTATTTGAAGGTTCTGGACATACGTTAGATAATGATAAAAATAAGCAAAAACAGGCTTTAGATGAAATTACTTTGTGGCTATCTGCTCAAATAAATAAGAGTAAAAACTCAGCGGGTATTAGTAGGTTTGAAAAAGAAATTCAAGAGTTTGAAAAACTGGATAAAATCGAATCTTATTCATCTGATGCAATTTTAGTAACTGGGAGTTCATATATTCGTTTATGGAAATCTATAAAACAGGATTTAGCTCCTCACGAAATCATTCATCGTGGTTTTGGAGGCTCGAATATTGCTGAAATGGCATACTATATTGACCGTATCTTGGCAAAGCATTCACTCAAAGCTATTATTTTTTACTCAGGAAGCAACGATATAACAGGTAGTAATCAAGATAAAAGTCCAACACAAGTCTTAGAAGCTTTCAAATACATTGTACAGAAAGTTAAATTAAAGAAACCTGAAACTAACATTTATTATATTTCTATTTCACCCAATGAACGTCGTTGGTCAGTACAAGATAAAATCATTGAGGCTAATTCTTTGCTTAAAAATTATTGTCAGAGCGTGCCCAACTTACATTTTATTGAAACAATGCCACAACTTTTGAGTAAAGAGGGTAAATATCAACCAGAATTATATGTTGCTGACAAGCTACATTTTAATGATAAAGGATATCAAATTTGGTCGGCAATTATCAAAAAGACTCTCGATAAAGATTTTGGCTCAGAAAGCAAACGTAAGTAATAAATAGTGTCAATACAGTCAAAAAGACAGGCTAATAGGGGAGGGAAAAACTAAAGTACATTCACAGAAAAACTTATATTCAGAGTTTTATTCTTGGAAGTGAAATTAATATTTGTGCTTTTCATCAACTACTTTTTACCACATAACCTCGTTTATAAAGCAGTAGGAAGTAGCATAAATATAGTAAAAATAAGCATGTAAAGGTTTGGATAATTTCCCTATCGGCAGCCTCAATTTCAAAATCAAAAATATTGAAATTGAGGCTATTCTTTCTCCACGAACCGATTTCGGTATTACAACTACTCCACGGCATAAGCCATGGCAAAATAATTTGAGCGACACTTGTATTACATAGGGATGTGTTTCTAATTGATTGACTGTAAAAACTATTTTATTGAACACCATCCAATCCATCACTCTATTTTGTTGAAAAATCGAAACGCCAATCGCCCACTCTTTCTTTCTCTTTTTCGTATTTTCCCAACAATATCTACTGAACCATACTCCATATAGTGACTTTACAAAATAACTATGTATTGCGTAGAAAAACATACAAAAATCGCTGACGACTTAGAAGAGTTGACAAAATACAAAGCCAAGCTAACTGAACAAAAACAACCAACCGCAGTTCGCCGAAAAGATGGCTAAGTTGTGGTGCTTCCAAAAATACTACAAAATTATCGAACTAACCTACAACGCTCCATGGCTCATAATTGTATAGAACCCTGTTCTATTTAGAAAACACCAAAGACCCAACAGGTATGAGAAAGCCAATCTACCAGCCTGTACATAGCACTTTGGCCAATGGTTTGTGTAAGGCTACTCGTAATCGTTTATATAAATAGCCTTTTGGTAAAAGCTCAAGACACCGAAATAATTAAATATTTGATTTTCGTAAGTTTATATTTGAAAAACATTGTTTTTTACTGATTTATTCATATATTTTTGTTAAATCTTTAATTGAAGTAAATACAACAATATGGCAAAATATTCTTTAAAAATAAATGGAAAAACTCAACAAGTAGATGTTGACCCATCAACGCCCATGCTTTGGGTTTTGCGTGACCATCTCAATATGCCAGGTACTAAATTTGGTTGCGGGATGGCCATGTGTGGAGCCTGTACGGTACATCTCGACGGAAATGCTATACGTTCGTGCAGTTTACCAGTTTCGGCAGTAGGTAAGGGAGCTATTACGACTATCGAAGGACTTTCGGCCGATGCTTCTCACCCAGTACAGAAAGCATGGCTCGAACACGATGTGGCTCAATGTGGCTATTGTCAATCAGGACAAATTATGTCGGCCTCGGCATTATTGAAAAGCAATCCAAACCCAACCGACGAAGAGATTGACGCTTATATGAGCGGAAATATCTGTCGTTGTGGAACGTATCTTAGAATTAAGGAAGCAATCAAAGCGGCTGCTAAAAAATAGCCCCACATCGGCGGTCCGACCTCCGCCCCCCATTGGGGGAACTATTATGAGGGTTTTATTCAATTCTTTCCAAAATTAAATTTTGAGCTAAATGAAAAATATAGATAATAAAATGCAATTAAAAAAGACTCCCCCATCGGGGGCTGGGGGGCTTGTAAGTCGTCGTTCTTTTCTTCGCTCTTCTGCTTTGGCAGGCGGTGGAATGATGCTTAGTTTCAGCTGGTTTTCGGAAGTAAAAGCCGCTGAGAAAGTTACCGAACTGAACATTATTGAACAATGGTCCGAACTGGCGGCATATATCAAAATCACGCCCGACAACATTATCAAAATACTTGTTCCAAACCCAGAATTTGGACAAAATGTAATGACTTCACTACCAATGATGGTAGCTGAAGAGTTGGATTGTGATTGGAAAAATGTGGTCGTTGAAATGGGGACGCACGATAACGTGAAGTATGGCCCTCAATTTACGGGTGGGAGTAATTCGGTGCGAATGTACTGGAAACCACTCCGCAATGCAGGAGCAGCAGCCCGCCAAATGCTCATTGAAGCAGCTGCACAAACTTGGGGTGTTTCAGCTTCTGAAATTACCACAAAAGCAGGTACTTTATCGCATTCAAGTGGAAAAACGGCAAAATATGGCGAAATGGCTGCCAAAGCGGCAACATTGACCATTCCGAAAGATATAAAACTAAAAGCTCCGAAAGATTTTTCGATTGTAAGAAATTCAAAGAAAAATACCGAAGGCGTTAAAGTAGTTTCGGGTAAACCGCTTTTCGGAATAGACTATAAAGTAGATGGAATGTTAATCGCCATGATTCAACATCCGCCTGCATTTGGTATGAAGCTCAAATCTTTTGATGCTACTGCTGCTAAAAAAATGCCTGGTATCAAAGATATTTTTAGTTTCAAACTCTACGATGATGGATTTGAGCAGGCAGGTTTCGATACTCGCACTTTCAATGAAATGATTGCCGTGGTAGGAAATTCTACTTGGGAAGTGATGAACGCTCGTAAGAAGATAAATGCCCAATGGGAGGCCGCTGGCGATGTAAAAGATACGATGATGGGTAGAGGCGGAAAAACTGAAAAAGTAGTTCCAGGAAGATTAGAAACCACGAGTCAACAGATGGAAATGATGGCCGAATATGCCAAAAAGCCAGCTCAACAACTCAGAAAAGATGGCGACCCAGAAGCAGCCTTCAAAAATGCCGCTCAGGTTATCGAACGAACATACAATGCTCCGTTTTTGGCTCATAATACCATGGAGCCTATGAACTTTTTTGCTCATGTGCAGGAAGATAAGGCGGTAGTAGCTGGGCCACTACAAGCTCCAGGTTGGGTAGAACCAACGCTTGCCAAATTATTAAACTTAACTCCTGATAAAATCGAAATTCAGATGACCCGCATGGGTGGTGGTTTTGGTCGTAGAGCGTATGGTTCGTATGTGTATGAAGCCGCCCGTATCTCTCAAAAGCTAAAAGCACCTGTAAAATTGATTTATACTCGTGAGGACGATATGACGTATGGAATTTATCGCCCAATGTACACGGCTACTTACCGTGCGGCACTTGATGCAAACAAAAACCTGATTGGTTTTCATGTAAAAGGTGGAGGTATTCCAGAAAACCCAGTGCATGCCAATCGTTTCCCTGCAGGTGCGGTTGACAATTATTTGGCCGAAGGTTGGGAGATACCATCAAACATTACTATTGGTGCATTTAGAGCTCCACGTTCTAACTTCAATGCCGCAGCTGAGCAATCTTTCTTAGATGAAGTAGCCGAAGCAATGGGCAAAGACCCAATTGATTTCCGTCTTGATTTGTTGAAACGTGCCAAAGAAAATCCAGTTGGCAAAAATAACGATTACGATGCAAGTCGATATATTGGTGTATTAGAATTATTAAAAGAAAAATCAGGTTGGGGAAAACCCGAAAATGCAGGCAAAAAACGTGGGGTAGCAGCGTATTTCTGTCATGCTTCTTATGCTGGCCACGTGGTAGATATGGTGATGCGAGATGGCCAACCGTATGTTGAATCGGTAACAAGTGTAGTTGATTGTGGAGTGGTTGTAAATCCAGATGCTGCTCGAAACATGGTGCAAGGTGCTGTGGTAGATGGAATCGGGCAGTCGTTTTATGGAGCTTTAACGCACAAAGATGGTGCTGCCGAGCAAAGCAATTTCCATAATTATCGCATGATTCGCCACAACGAAGCTCCTAAGAAAATCGATGTACATTTTGTAGAGAACGACATCGACCCAACGGGACTTGGAGAACCGCCATTTCCGCCAGTTTTTGGTGCGGTTGCTAATGCCTTGTTTAAAACTACGGGGCAACGCTATTACAATCAGCCATTCACAACTGAACAACCCAAAAATAGAAGTTGATTTAATTACTTTAACTACTAAAACCCTTGATAGATTATCAAGGGTTTTAGCTTTGCTGTTTAATCTTTCGTAACTTTACTATTCCACCAATCATTATTAGGTTTATAGTCAATTTTTAAGAAATTTAGGCGTTCTTTCTCCAGCTTTGGCAGTAGCACATCAGCATTATTTTTAAGTTTTTTATTGGTCAACTCAATACTAAATTCGGGGTCTTGGCTTGGATATTTGGCACTGACACTTTCCAACCACTTCAGTAAGCGGTCGTTTAGTTCGTTTGCCTTTTGAGGGAGTTTTATGGCTAAATCATTCTTTTCGTAAGGGTCTGCACTTAAATCATAGAGTTCATGATGCCCATCTTCCCAATAGTGAATTAGCTTTAAATTATCACTTCTAAGGATAGAATTGGGTTGCCCTCCTTGATTGCCGTAGTGAGGATAATGCCAAAACAAATCGCGGGACTTAAGTTTTTTCCTTTCAAATAATGGTTTTAGACTAAGACCATCGATATGTTGCTTAGGTAAAAGCTGTATACCGACAAAGTCTAAAATGGTTGGGAAGAAATCGGCACCAGTAACAGGATAAGTAATTTGCTTTACTTGTTTTATCCAAGGAATTTTAATGAAATAGGGTTCCCTTATTCCACCTTCCCACTGATACCCTTTTCCGCCTTTAAATGGCAAATTTGACGTAGAAAACGCATCACCCGAAGCTACGCCTCCATTATCAGATGTAAAAATAATAATGGTATTTTGGTCAAGGTTTAAACGCTTTAAGGTATTTAATACTTCGCCAACGGCATCGTCCATACTTTCGACTAAGCCACCGTAAACAGGATTATCTTGTACTTGTCTGATGGGCAACTCTTGCTCCATTGTGTAACCATTGGGTGAAATACCATTTTTTTGAGCCTTATCTCGGTATTTTCTCCATTTTTCTTCGGTAGTTTCGATGGGAGCATGAACCGCATAAAAGGATAAAAATGCAAAAAAAGGTGCGTTTTTTTGTTGTTCAATAAAAGCAGAGGTCTCTTTTGCGAGCCGCATAGAGAGATTTTCTCCGTTTTTTTGATTGGGCAAAGCTGGATTTTCCCAAGGTGAAAAATACCCGCCCTTAGGGCTTCCCGATTCCCAGCCTCCTTTGTTTATATCAAATCCGTGGTCTTCTGGGTAATTTCCTTTGCCTCCCAAATGCCATTTCCCAGCAAAAAAAGTTTTATACCCATTCGCTTGTAATACCTCTGGCAAGAGTTGGTCAGCTTTAGGTAAGTTTTCTATGTAATCAGCAGGTAAAAGTTTAGAAAATCTTTTTTCGGTTCGCCAATCAGTGCCAGACTTAGCACCTATCCAATCTGTAATTCCGTGTCTTGCCGTAAATTGTCCCGTCATGATACTTGCCCTTGATGGACTACACACAGCACTACAGGCATACCCTTGAGTAAAAACAGTTCCTTCTTTGGCAATTCTATACACGTTTGGCGTTTCATAGAATTTACTTCCCATACAGCTTAAATCTTTGATACCTAAATCATCAACCAGAATAAAGATAACGTTAGGTTTTGGTGGCTTGGGAGGTAAATATTCGTTTGCTAAGGTTTGGTTTGACCAAACTATACTTATAAAAAACAAACAAATAAGAGCTCTTGAGACGACGTTTTTAGGAGTTTTCATGGCTATAAATATCTGGATATCGCGAAAAATTTACTTCTTTATTGTGGTACTATATTACTACCAAAGGAAGGAGCCGATGACAGATTAGCCCAAGTTTGGCCGATACTTGTAAGTGTAAAATCTGGATTAGTTGCTGGTATGGTACTCGGAAAAAAATAGGCGAACCTTTCCACATAATTTTGCGAATTTAACCATTCAGCAGACATTTTCATAAATAATCTATGTATTTCAACCGACCTTGTGGGATTTGCATTGTATTCGGTTATCCAAAGCTGCTTATCAGGATAAATCGTACGTATTCTTGAAATATAATTTTTAAATCTATTAAGAATTCCTACTGAAGTCAAGCTGTCAGTGTCGGCTTTTGCGGTCTGATTACCCCAATCATACCAATGAAGAGCCAAAAAATCAACTCGTAGCTTCTTGGAGTCTGCGGCTTTCACAAACTGATTAAGCCACTTCGAAGCCAAAGCATTATCTTGCTCAGTAGCTGGCGAACCCATACGCAAACCCGTATAAAGCAACTGTTGATAACGATTGATAGCTGTATCAATCGACGCGATATTTGACTGCGAAGGGTTGTCTGGCTCGTTGAACGTTAATAGGTGGTCGATACCTGTTTGGGCAATAAATACACTCGATTGAGCGAAGGAAGCGACATTTTTACCCCAAGTCATGGGAATGTACTGCTGATTAGGAGTTGATGATGCTCCCAAACCCCAATTATAAAACCATGTTGAATTAATGGAATTCACCGCATTAATATTGGTATTACCCGTACCCTTTTTGAGAGTATTCACAACGGGTATAAATCGGATAAAAGATACTTTATTGCTGAGTCTGGCGGGTAAGTTTACGGTTATATTACTCACAGCGGCTACATAACAGATTGCTTCACCTGTTCCGTCTTCATTTTCGGCAAAGGTTACCATAAAACCTTTATCAAGTGTAAATGACTCAATAGAATCGTCGAATCCTTCGGGTATTTTTTGAAAAAACTTAGCCGAAGACGTAAACACTGCACTAAGAGATTTACTCATTGATGAATAAATAATTGTTGGCTCTAAGTAAACCATTGCCCCATCCATATTTTGGTTTTTAGCCACTGCTAAGCCTTTTGGCGTACCAATATTGGGCGTTGGGGCTTCCGAATTTTCGGTTTTTGAACACGCAAGCTGCAGAGCCACAACCCACACCAAGATAAGTACTTTTAGTAGTTTCATGATGCTCTAATTATTTTGAAGATTGCTCCTTATCTCTTTTCTTTTTAGCCTTTATTTCATTTATTTTTACGGATAACTCTTTTAATAAATTGGTCTGCTTAGTACTCAAATCGTTCTTTTCACCCTTATCTGTTTTTACATCGAATAACTGAGGAGCGTGCTTAAATCCACCTTCTACTCCCTTATTTGCCATAAAATTAGGCAGGGTAGCCGTTGATGGAAATGGCTCAATATATTTCCAATTATCTTTTCGAAGAGAGAATGTATATGATTCTTCTAATAGGAATTTTCGACCTTTCGGCGTTTTACCCAAAAAGGTATTTATCAAATTTTCACTATCAATGGCCTCATTATCGGCTAACGGTTGATTCAAAAGAGCGGCAATGGAAGCATAAAAATCAACTTGACTCACCAAGGCATTACTTATTTGTGGTTTAATAGTTTTATTCCATCGGATAATGGTAGGCACGCGTGTGCCTCCTTCGTAGGCACTATATTTTCCACCCCTAAATGGACCCGCTGGTTGGTGTTTTCCGAGAAGTTCGGCGGCTTTATCATCATAACCATCATTCAATACGGGGCCATTATCACTCGTGAAAATGACAATCGTATTTTCGTCGAGCCCTAATTGCTTAATTTCATTCATTACCTCGCCCGTTACCCAGTCCATTTGAGCGATAACATCGCCACGAGGCCCCATGGTACTTGCTCCAACAAATTTCTTATTGGGCAATCTGGGCACGTGAATATCGTGGTAAGAGAAAAATAAGAAAAATGGTTTGTTTTTGTGTTCATTGATAAACTTTTTAGCCTTCCCTGTCAGAACATTCGGAAATTCTTCATCAACCCAAAGAGCTTGCTCGCCACCTTTCATATAGCCAATTCTACTGACACCATTCACAATCGTATTGCTGTGCTGTTTATCAGTCTTTTGTTTCAGTAATTCGGGGTTATCAATACCATTCGGATAGCCATCGAGTTTTAATTCATAATTTACTTCGATTGGCTCATTTGGATTAGCATTTACAACACGCTGATTTTCGACATAAACGGTTGGCACTCTATCGCCCGTGGCTGGAATCAGAAAACTGTAATCAAACCCAATTTCGGCGGGTCCAGGTTTAATATCTCCATTCCAGTTAATTTTACCATCTCCTAAACCTAAATGCCATTTACCTACTACTCCCGTATTATATCCAGCCTTTTTCAACATACTTGGCAAAGTATAGCTACCTGGTTTGATTAGAAGCGGAGCATCGCCTGGTAGAATAGCAGCTTTGTTTCGAAACGCATACTGACCCGTCAGAAACGAATACCTTGAGGGGGTACAAGTGGCGGCGGTGCTATGCCCATCCGTAAACGAAATACCTTCTTTGGCCATTCTATCAATTGCAGGGGTTTTTACACCTATCGCTCCATTGACGCCAACATCTCCGTAACCAAGGTCATCGATATAGAAAACTACAATATTCGGGCGTTTAGAATCTAATTTTTCTGGAATAAAAAAAGCACTGACAGTTATCGAAAGTATGATAGCTCCTACTATAATTTTAAGGTATTTCATGTATCTGAATTTTTAAAGTTCAAAAATTTCAATCCGCTTTAATTGCCCCTATAAATGGCTTACCGTTAATGTGATTTCCTAAGAAATCTTTTTCTGGGTTTAGTCCATTCAGTAAACCAATCCAATCTTCTTCAATAGGTTTGATAAGAATACCATTGGTTACTAAACTTTTATTTTTAGGAATATAATCTTCGGGAGTTAAGCCTCCCGCATTTCTGAAGTCGGGATTTCCAATAATAGGGCGTTTATCCGTAATAATGGCATCACTTGGCCAATTTTCGGCTTTTAAATAAAGATTATTGTAGAAGAAAGTCTGTTCGATAGAGCCTTCATTTTTAGAATCAGGCTTAGTTTGGTCGCCTAAAACAGTCTGACTTTTACCCAGAATATAAAAGATATTATTGGCAATCAACACACCTTTTGATGTATTATCAATAGCAATTTTTGATGCTTGCTCATAGCTTACAAAGATTGTATTGTTATAAAAATATGTATTTATAGGTCCTTTTCTTGGCTTTTCATTTCCTTGATAACCACTCAACCAAAAGACTTTCCCTTCTTGAAATGCTCCATTTTCTCCTTTTATGCGGTATCCATCATTAACGCTAATATTGTATCGGTAAGCACAATTATAGTTATTGCCCAAAATCTCGCAGAAACCTCCTGCATTATTTGCACTAAAATTGTATTGTAACACTACATTATCACAGTTATAATCAATATGAGCCCCAGCCGAATCGCCTGGACCGTTGGCATTCATAAAGCTGTTATGCTCAATTAATACATTTGAGGCTCCCCACGTCCAAAGCCCGCTACCTCTTCCCCAATTCCGGCTGTCGTTTTTACTTCCCGAAAATTTGATTTCATTTTTTTGTACATGTACTAAACGAACTTCAGACATCTGCATACCTGGCCCACCCACGTGCCAAACTTTATTTCCTTTGATGGTAATGTTTCTGATATTCTGCGATACACCCGTAAGTTTTATTCCCGTATGGCTTACATTCTCGACTGTACAATTAAGTATTTTAACATGCTCAATTGAGCCTTTTGCATTCGGACAAATCAATCGAATCCCCCAACCATATTTTTGGGTGCCGTTGGCAGTTTTGACTTCATCGGCGTTTCTGACGGTACCTTTAGGCTCAAAATAAATATCTTTTATCGTTAAATCTTCTATTATAATACCTTCGTTTTTATTGGCTGTAGCATTATTTACTAACACGCCCACTCGCATAGTACCTGTTTTTTCCAACTGACCAGAGCCGTTGGCAGTGAGAGAAAGGTTTTTGATATGAATGAAGTTTGAGTTTTCAATCAAAATACAGTTATTGAAGCCCTCAGCGTCAATGATTGCTTGGGTATTTGAGGCATTTTTATTCCACGAAAAGGATTCAACTCTGATAGGCAGAGCAGGTTTCCCACTACAATTTTCGATGATTAATGTACCCTTAAATACCTCGCCAGCAGCTAAATAAATCGCATCGCCTGCTTGTAAATTTAGGCTTTTGATTTTACTAAGTGACTGAAAAGGTTGTTCGGGCGATTTACCCGTATTAGTATCATTACCTAAGCTGGGGTGAAAGTAATAATCGGTTGCTTTCGCCTTAGTGAATACCCAAACCAAGAGGAGAATATTTATTAAAATGCGTGTTTTCATAGTGAATCTAAGTACTTTTTTGATTCGAATTATTTCTTCCATTCTAAGCCAAGAAAGGCTGGTGCAACCAGCTCTCGATTCCAACTTTTACGGAGTTGGTCCAATCGCTCAACTTCTTGTGGGTACTTATCGGCAATGTTAGTAGTTTCGCTGATATCGTTTTTCAAATTATATAATTCCTTTTTGTTGGCTTTTCCGTGAATCACCAATTTTAAATCGTGGTCTCTTACAACGTACTGGTCTTGGTCGTATTTACGAACATAAATGACATCATGCGGCATTTTTTTGTTTTTACCCGTAAGAAATGGCATTAAATTAATTCCATCGAGTGGTTTATCTTGTTTGATTGGAGCCTTCGATATAGCCGTAATTGTTGCATAAATATCCAATGCTGAAACGGGGTTTTCATAAACCATGCTCTTGATTTGCCCTTTCCACTGAAATGCAAACGGCACACGGAATCCGCCTTCGTAAACTGAGCTTTTTCCTTCTCGAAGCATACCGTTATTAGAAGCATTATCATTTTCGGGGCCACCATTATCCGACAAGAAAAATACCAGTGTATTTTCTTCTAATTTGAGCGATTGTAAGGCATTAAGCACTTGCCCCACACCGTCGTCTAATGCACTGACCATTGCAGCGTAGGTTCTACGGCGTTCGTTGGGAATATCTTTGAATCTATCCAAGTATTTTGGAGTTGCTTGCAGCGGAGCGTGCGGGGCATTATAAGAAAGATATAAGAAAAACGGTTTATCTTGATTTCGCTCAATAAACGACACAGCCTCGTCTGAAAACTCATCAGTTAGGTATTTTTTCGTTTCTACTGGCTCATGATTTCTCATAATCCACGTACGATAACTCTTATCTTCTCCCTCAACAGCATAGCTATCTTTGATGGTCAGTAATTCTGGAAAATAGGCGTGTCCACCCCCCAAATGACCAAAAAACTCATTGAAACCTCTACTAATTGGGTGGTTAGAGGTATCGGCTCCTAAATGCCATTTACCAATAATTCCTGAATGATAACCAACTGTTTTAAGGGTTTGGGCAAGTGTCGTTTCGCTTTTCGAGAGGCCCATGTTGGGGTCATAGGGGCGGTATTGCGGGTTTCGCTCATACCCAAACCTTTGTGGGTAACGCCCAGTCATTAATCCTGCTCTACTCGGGCTACAAACTGGGAAAGCAACGTAAGCATTGGTAAATGCGGCTCCATTTTTAGCGATACGGTCAATGTTGGGAGTAGGAATATCCTTACACCCATTAAAACCAACATCTTGATAGCCTAAATCATCTGCTAAGATGACAATGATATTTGGCTTTGTATCTTGCTTTTTTTGAGCAACACACAAAGAACTAAGAAAAAAGAGGACAATAAAAAAACTAACTCTTGTGTATCCAAAACGTAGGTGATTAAACAATTTCATGGGCGAAAGTTTTAGAAAATGAATAACCTATTTTATTGTAACCAAACTGGATTCTGAACAAGACTTTTGTTGGCATCTATTTCATTTTGCGGTATTGGGAATACCTCCGATTTTTTGCCTTTGTAGTTTGGTACGTAACCCGAAACTTTATCGACTATGGCTCTTTGGTAAGCACTTGCCATATCGCCCCAACGCTTTAAGTCATAGAATCGTAGGCCTTCTAAAGCCAACTCCACTCTTCTTTCTTGCTTAATGATATCCAGAAGCTGAGCCCTCGTGAGGTTTGTACCTTCTACAGTTTCAATCGTTGGCATTTTTACTCGATTTCTCACTTGATTAACCAACGTATAAACCTCCATTAGTTGATTGGTTTCGGCCAATGCTTCGGCTCTCATTAAAAGCACATCGGCATATCTAATGACATAAAAATCTTGTCCACCTGGTGAAAACACGGCTGTTCCATCAGCATATCTATCATTTCTGATATACTTCTTTGACCCGTAAGTTGTAGCAGTATTACCCGTAAATGCTCTGTTTAGGTACTTCAAGAAAATATCATTTCTAAAGTAAACCGATGCCGCAAGACGTGGGTCTCGATTCAGTTTTTTGTTAGTCGCACTATACAACTTTGATTTTGTAATCGGCAGACCATCAGTGCAGTAATACGAATCAACTAAATTAGGCATTGGCTGTACATTTACTTTAGGAATACCCTCAAAAGTTGCCGAGAAAGTTTCTCCATTAGCCGACACGCCCGTGATATATCTTACCGAAAACACTACTTCTTTTGAAAACTCACCCGCTTCAGAAAATAGTTCTTCATAATTTGGGTGAAGTTGATAGCCCAGCGTCATTATTTGCGAAGTAAGTTTCACAACTTCACTGTAGTTTTTGTTGTAGAGTTGGAATCTTGCCAATAGCCCCAATGCCGCTCCCTTAGTTGCATAACCATACTGTGCTTCTGGATAAGAAGTAGGCAAGCCGTCAACCGCTTTCTCGAGGTCGGCGATGATAGCATTCTTTATTTCATTATACGTATTTTTAGGAACATACGCCTCTGAAAGTAATTGTGGCTTCAGAATCAATGGAGCATCTTCAAAGTAAATGGCAATATTGGTGTAAAATAATGCTCTCAAAAAATACGCTTGCCCCAGTAAACTTTTTCTGGCGTTGGCACTGATGTTTGCATCGGGCATTTTGCTGATATTTTCAATAGCCGTATTGGCTCTGAAAATGCCTCGGTAAAGTGCAGTCCAATAAGCATTAAATAAGGTAGAAGCAGGGTTAAGTCGTGCCTCCATGAAGTCTCCACCACCTTCAAACTTATAATTATTGAAGATATTATCAGTCAGACCGTCGTGGTTGGGCATACCCAAAGTGGTATTCAGATTACCGCTGTACAACACTCTATCTTGAAGGGCATCATATACACTGTTTAGTCCGAGTTGAGCATCACTTTCATTGAGCCAAAAATTACCATCCGCTAATTGAGTCAGTGATGTTCTATCCAAAAAATCATCTTTACAGCTTGTAATGCTGAACAAGAGTATGATTATGAGTATCTTTTTCATTTATGTAAATGTTAGAATATTAGAATTTAAAGTTGAATCCAGCAGTATAAACCCTATATAGTGGCGTATTTTGGTCAGAATTAGCATCTGGTTGTCTTTCTGGGTCGAAATTCTTGACTTTGGTAAGGGTAAGTAAGTTCTGACCACTTATGAAAACTCTGACTTTTTTTACGAAGATGTTTTTCAAAATACGACTCGGTAACGAATAACCTAATTCGATGTTTTTTAAGCGGAGATACGACATATCTTGTACGAAAAAGTCAGATGCAACAGAGTTATTGATTCCTCCAAGCCTTGGCAAAGTAGTCGATGGATTGGTTGGTGTCCAACGGTCAATCCAATAGGCAAGAGCATTATTTCTATCGCCATCCATTGCCAGCTGGCCGTTTCCATTCAATAATCGGTCAACCCTTGCTACTCCTTGGAAAATAGCAGAGAAATCGAAATTACCGTATTTGATATTGGCATTAATTCCATACATCCACTTCGGAAACGGATTACCAATAACCACTCTATCAAACGCATTAACAACGCCATCGGGCTTGCCATCTGGACCAGATAAATCAGCGTATTGTAAATCTCCAGCGGCCGTGCGATTGCTACCAAACTGTACTGGGGCGGCATCAACTTCACTCTTTGACTGGAATACGCCCAATACTTTATATCCGTAGAAAGCTCTGAAAGGCTCACCGATGCGGATAATTGTATTGTTTGAAATTGTTTCGGCTCCATTTTCACCGAGCGTCGTTACTTTATTATCGGCCAGCCAAGTTACATTTCCTGTTAAATCAATCTTTAATTTCTTAAAGTTCTGACGCAGATTTACTGAAAACTCAAAACCACTGTTTTCCATTCCAGCCGCATTTTTAGCGGCTAAGTTTGTTACGCCGATGGTATTCGGAATAGGGAAATTCGTGTAAAGAATATCGCTACTGAGGCGTCGGAAATAATCGGCAGTTACATTAATTCGATTTTTCAAGAGCGATAAATCCATACCAAGGTCAAATTGCTTAGTTGTTTCCCAAGTAATGAGTGGGTTGGCAAGCGTAGTAATAGCCACCGCAGGAACGATGGTGGTTTTGCCGATGTGATAGTCTAAACCAGTATTATAAGTTTGTTGATAAATGTAATTGCCAATTCTGTCGTTTCCACTAATACCCCAACTTGCTCGGAGTTTTAGGTCAGAAATAAAGGTTAGGCCACTCATGAAACTTTCTCTGCCTAAATTCCAACCTGCCGAAACCGATGGAAAAGTTCCGTACCTATTCGAAGTACTGAATTTTGAAGACCCATCTCGTCTGACATTCATTTCTAATAGATATTTTTCCTTATAATTATAGTTGATTCTACTAAAAAACGATTGCCATGCTATCTCTGATGAACTTCCGTTGACATTCGGATTTAACACACCACCTCCATCAAACTCTTGAATAGCATCAGTCGGAAAGCCTTGAAGTGAGCCCGAAAACCCTTTGTTTCTATCGTAGATAACCGAATGTCCAACCAAAAACATAATATTATGAGCATCTTTTATCGATTTCGTGTAGCGTAGAATATTCTCGTTGAGCAAACGATAATTATAGCTAAAACTATTGCTCAATGTATTCAAAACGCTTTGACTCACTACATTTCCTGCCCAATCTCTATTACTAAACGTTGGCGTAAAGTTTGAATTAGTAGTCAGGTTTAAGTTTAAACTGCCACTGGTTTCAAAAGATAAATCTTTGGTTATTTTGGCACTTAAACCAATTCGCTCACTGATGTTGATGTTATTACTTGAATAATCACCGAAATTTCCAGTAAACAAGGGGTGATTTATCGGATAAGAAAAGTTGACATTTTGGTAGGCTCCATCAACCACACCATAGCGGCCATCTGGATAATAAACGGGAATCGTTGGAGCAGAACGTTGAAACTGATTGATAATACCCGTTTCGCCAGTAATGGCATCGGGGCCACCAGCAGGACCTTTAAAAGTTGACCAGTAGGCGTTAGTTACATTGCTAACCGTGAGCCATTTATTAGGCGAAGTACTTAGGTTTAGGCCTAAAGTGTATCTATCTAATTTGAATTTACCTTTTACGATAGCATCTTGCGAAAGAGCACCCAACGAAACACGATACGTTGTTTGTTCGGAGCCGCCCGTAAATGATACATAATGATTTTTCATCGGAGCATCACGCAAAGCCACCGAAGCCCAATTGGTATTAGCATATTTTTCGGGCATTGTGCCATTTTTTATGGCTTCAATGGCTTCTGGCGAATACCTCAACGGAGCCGTTGCACCATTGGCATTTTGGTCACGCTCATTTTTGAGAATCGCGTAATTGACGGCATCTAAGTATTTTGGTAAAATAGTTGCTTGCTGAATCCCGTAAAAATTATTATAATCGACCGAAAATTTGCCTTTTGTTCCTTTCTTTGTAGTTACAACGATTACACCATTTGCACCTCTTGCTCCGTAAATAGCTGCTGCCGAGGCATCTTTTAGCACCGAAATACTTTCAATATCTGATGGCCCTAAGCTATTAAATTCGCGTAAGCTTTCGTACTGAATATTATCAATTACTACGAGTGGCGTAGTGCCTCCAAACGAACCAACACCTCTGATAATAACCGAAGAAGCATCAGCCCCTGGAAGTCCTGTCCCTTGTGTAAGCTGAACTCCAGACATGCGACCGTACAATAATTGTCCAGAATTGGTTACTGGTTGATTAACGGCATCGTTGAATTTAAGGGTTTCTACGGCTCCCGTAAGATTCACTTTCTTCTGCTCACCGTAACCCACAACCACCACCTCATTCAAAATTGATTCTGATTCTTCTAAAGCTACATTTACTATGGTATTATTGCCAATTTTTACTTCTTTGGTAGTATATCCAATCATGCTGAATACTAAAACCGACGAAGCATTTTCTGCGGTAATTGAAAATGCACCTTTTGCATCTGTTACAGTCCCTTTCGTAGTTCCTTTGAGCGTAACTGATACCCCAGGAATTCCCTCGTTTGAAGTACTTGAGGTGACTGTTCCTGTTACCTGAATTACATTCGGTAATGCGTATCCTTTCGGCATACACATTAGCATAAATACCAGTACATAACCAGACAACCTCAAGAGTTTTTTGGTAAATATTGCCTCCATATAAATTTGTTTTGATTGTAAATAACACAATTAGTTTTGTGCAAATTTATATTGGATATGTAATATCGAAGGGGGGTAAATTAGGCGATTGGTAGGGGTAAATTCATCAAAATGCTTAATTATTGGCTTTTTTTATCAAAAATTACCTAAAAATAAGGTAATCAATATCAATCCGACTAAGCAACTTGTCTTTTAATTAGTAGATAAATTTTCAAAGAAGGGTCTTTTCTTTGTAGGCGGAAGGCAAACATCCGAACTGATTTTGAAACATTTTCGTAAAATATTTATAATCGCTAAAACCCACTTCGTAAGCGATTGAACTCATTTTTAAATCAGTTTCCAGAATCATTTGAGCAGCATTTTTGAGTTTTATCGAACGAATAAAGCCATTAATCGAAAGCCCCGTGAGTGCTTTTATTTTTCGCAGGAGTGTCGATTGGCTCATAAACATTTTATCGGCCATCTCTTCGGCCCCGAAGTTTTCATCTCGTAAATGTTCATTAACCAACTGCATGGCTTTATCAATAAATAAGGCATCTAAATTTGATTCTTGACTCTCAACTGCGAGTGGTTCGAATCTAACTTTATTCAAGAAGTAATCCCTTAATTTTCTTCGATTATCCAATAAGTTAGCAATTTTTGTCTGCACAATCATCGGGTTGAAGGGCTTAATCAAATAATCATCCGCTCCCTTTTGTAAACCGCTGATTTCATAGGTCAGCGTTGTGCGAGCGGTCAGGAGTATAATCGGAATATGAGAAGTATTTATCTGATTTTTAATTTCTTCGCATAATTGAATTCCATCCATGTTGGGCATCATTACATCGCTTATTACAATATCGGGTAATTTTTTATTGATAACGGTCAGAGCTTCGAGGCCATCAGTAGCTTCGATAATCTGATAATCATTTTCTAAAAGCGACTTTAAGTATTTCCGAATATCATCACTATCATCGGCAATCAAAACCAATGGTTTATTCGATTTTGTGGTTGATGTCGGGGGGATATCTAACCTTTCTTTGATTATTTTTTCGGTAATGTTTGCCTGAATTGCAGAACTACTTTCATGCTTTGAGAGGGCTAAAATAGGCAGCTCAATCGTGAAAACCGAACCCTTATTCAAAGCACTTTTTACAAAAATATTCCCTTGGTGCAGGTCAATAATATTTTTAGAAAACGAAAGCCCTATGCCACTACCTACCAAATGGCTCATTTCTTCGTTTTTTACTTGAAAGAATCGGTTGAAGATTTTCTCTTGATGCTCATTGGCAATTCCGATTCCATCGTCAGAAACTATTATATCGATACTATCATCTTTTTTGAAGATTTCTACGCTAATATTACCCTGGTTTTTGGTAAACTTGAATGCGTTTGAAAGTAAATTATTCAACACAATTTCCATTTGTTGGCGGTCAAAATCGAGCAAAAAAGAATCGACGTTTGTCTCAAATGAAAAATTAATTTTTCGACTATTGGCTATATCTATAAAATTCAGATAAATATCTTTTATGAAACTGACAATATCATTTTTGGTCAAATTCAGCTTTAGTAAACCCTGTTCGGCTTTCTTAAAATCAAGGAGTTCACTCACCAAGCCCAGCATTTTTTGAGCGTTAGATTCTACCAGAGTTAGCTTACCTTTTAAGTTTTCGGCTACCTCTCGACTATTGAGCATCTCTGTAATGGGACTCAAAATGAGCGTAAGTGGTGTTCTGAATTCATGTGAAATATTAGTAAAGAATGTTATCTTAGCTTTGTTGAGTTCGTGTTCTTTTTCTTTTTCAATTTGGGCAATTCGTAACTCAGCCTTTAATTTGGCTTGCTTGGCGGAGTAGTGTCTGACCATCAACAAAATACCAATAAATAACAGTACATAAAACAAGTATGCATACCAAGTAAGCCAAGGCGGCGTAGCAATATTTATTTCGAGGTGCTTTATGTTGCTCCAATTTCGATTATTTCGGCTGGCTCTTATTAAGAGTTCGTATTTTCCCCACCCTAACTCTGTAAAATTAATTTGGTGACGAGTACCGAGATTTACCCATTCATTATTAAGACCAATCAACTTGTATTGATAGGTAATATTGGTAGGGTCTAAGAAATCATCGGCAATAAAACTGAGCGATAAATGGTTTTGAGCATACGATAAATCTATTTTTTGGGTAAACTGTATGCTTTGCTTGAGAATCTCATTGCCGTTTAAAACTTCACCTGCTTCGAGTACATTATTATTAACTACCAATTGTGTAAAGACAATTTTAGGTAAATTAAACTTCTCATCAATCTGTGAAGGATTAAACGTAATAATACCATTTGAGCCGCCAAAATATAAAACACCATCAGTATCATGAAACGAAGAACCAATATGAAATGAGTTTATCATTACACCATCTTCTCGACCAAAATTGATAAGTTTTTTGGTGCGTGGAATGTATTTTTCGATGGATGTATTGCTACTGAGCCAAATATTGCCATTATTATCTTCTTCGATACTACAAAGAAAATCGTTTATCAATCCATTATTACTGTTGTAGTGTTCTTTAATGCTAACTTGAGAGGCATCAGTTTGTAAAATAATAAATCCCGAAGGAGTTGCCAAAAAGATTTCCTTTTCTCGTATGAGCATATCATTGATAATAAGGCTTGGAAGTTTAGCATTTAAAAGCGTAGAATGATTAATAAAAGCATCTCGCCGTTTATCATAAAGATTAAGGCCTGCGTAAGTGGCAAGCCAGATATTTCCTCTATTATCTTCTTTAATTTGACTGATTCGGTTATTGTCCAGCACCCTATTTTTCTCCTCTTCTGAATAAACTTTAATTTGCTTCATGTCAGGGTCGCTATCCAGATTTGTCATCTTTAGTCCCTTTTGTTGTGTACCAATCCAGAGGTTATTTTGGCTATCAAGCAAAATAGCAGTTATTTTGTCGCTTTTAAGAAAGTTTTGGGTCTGACTAAATTGCCTATTTTTTATGATAAATAACCCACCATTTGTTCCGATAAACAAAGTGTTATTTTTCTCATAAATGCAATTGATACGTTCGTTTGGAATGGTATTAATTTTTGTAAAGCTCCCATTCTCATTCCACACAAACAAACCTTCTCTTAATTTACCTTTGTAGAAATAAGTATTATCTTTAAAGATAGAAGTAATATTTTGGTCAATTGAGTTGACTTCTGACGTATTACTAAGCAAGCTAAAGCCTTTATTCGGATAGAGTATCAGTACGCCCCCGTGAGCCGTAGATAACCACGCAATACCATTTTTATCAATATCAATATCCAAAATCATTGAATTATTGACACTATTAAAAAGCCTTCCCTCGGGGTTAGTATTGGCTCTACTAAACTCAGTTATTTGGGTATTACTAATATACAGGCCATCGCCCCAGCTACCCAGCCATAGCCGATTTTTACTATCCAAAGCTATACTTTTTATATATCGTGCCGATAGATTAATTTTTTCTTCCGAAAAAGTCTTGCGGTTAAAATCATAACTAAAAAGGTTTACTTTCTTATTCGAATTTCCGACCAGCCAAATTTTATTTCTTACTTTATCTTCTATCAGATTCGTTACGGGCTTAGATAATTTAAATGATGCTAATCGGGCAGTTTTGTGGTTATACTGATGTAATGTAATGCCCGAAATAAACCACATATCATCGTTTTTATCTCGGATAATATTATTGATTTCACTGACAAATGGATAATGAGCAACTAACTTTTTATTTACTGGGTCAATAATAAAGATGCCATTATTCCAAGTACCCACCCAAATAAGTCCCTCTTTGCTTTGATTAATAGCAATAACTCGTAGTTTTTTTGAAGTGTATTTAGCAAAAAGATAATTGAAACTAACAATCTTATTACTTTTCAAATCCAACATTGATAAGCCACCAGCCTTTGTACCTATCCAAATATTATTAGATTTATCTTTAAAGAGTGTTTCTATGTTTTCATTTTCAAGCTCTTTAAAATCATCGTTTGGCCTGTAGTAGGTAAAAGTATAGCCATCGAATTTTGAAACACCATCCTCGGTTGCAAAATACTTTATATTATCTTCGTCGCTAATCGTCTTCGTAACAAAATTACTAAGTAACCCTTTTCTGACATCAATAAAATCAATCACAAATTCTTCCTCGTTTCGTAATGGGCCTTGCCCCTTTAAAAAACCTGAGAATAAGGACAAAATAATTGTCAGACGAAGGATATTACTTATTGTTTCTTTCATTCAAAACTCAAATAACCTTTAACACTCTGAATCTGAGTCAAATACTGTAATATTATTTTTTTATTGGCGAAAACGATACAGAACATGAGTAGTCATACCACTTAAACTGTAAAAAATGATAAAAAATTATGTAAAAGTACAATAATTTACGTAAACTGTACGAGTCGAGTTTTCAGAACTCTGAGCCGATTCTACAACTTACAGATGATTTTTATGGTAAACCTGAAAAGCTACATTACTTTCAGCAAGAATCTTATAAACCGTAGCGGTGGATGGAATTTTAAAAGCCTTCATAATATCTCGGATACTTCTTTGTTGTTTGTAAGCATCAACCACCATTGGAGCAATATCTTGGTAATGTGGCGAAAGTCCCTTAGGTCTTCCTCCCATTCGCCCTCTGGCTCTGGCAGCTTCTTGCCCAGCTTTGGTTCTACGAATTAATCTTTTTCTTTCATGCTCAGCCAATAATGCAAATAATTTGAAGACAAATTCTCCTGTTTCAGTTGTAGTATCAATTAGCGATTGTGAAAGACTTTTAAATAAAACTCCCTTTTGATTCAATTCATCAACAAACATTATCAATTCAAGGGTAGTTCTACCCAAGCGGTCAATATCCCAAACAACCAATTCATCATCTTTTCTCAGTATGTCTTTAAGCCTTTCAAATTCAGGACGATGTTTTAAAGCTCCTGATACTTTCTCCTGATAAATTTTCTCACAGCCATACTTTTTAAGAGCATCAATTTGTAGCTGTTCATTTTGTTCTTCTTTGGAGACTCGAACATATCCAATTTTCATAGACGCATGGTAATAGGTTTAATTATTTCACAAAACTTGTTGTAAAATTAATAAAATGTAATTTGTTTTTGCAAACGTCAATGTAAAATATTATAAACCAAATTTTAATCTTATTTCAGTTGAAATTAAGTTATCATGCAGTTTTCAAAAAACCTATCATTTTTATAAAATGTAACTCAATATGTCAATAGTAGAGTTTTTTGAAGATGCTCATCTCTTACTC
>JALQYE010000001.1:9185-37387 GCA_023254245.1 Emticicia sp. | reverse complement strand
AATGGACTGCTGTAAGGAAGTGCATAGTTTAAGTCTTTGATGATGGCATTGAATTGGCGGTAAGCCGCACGTTTGGTAGTAACTACACCCGCTACTGGCCAACCATAACCGTTTGGTTTTTGGTTGGTTACGTCAGCAATAAATGTGATTTTGATTTTATCAGTTGGCGTATATAATAACTGACCTCTGAAACCAAGGTTATTAATATCGTTTTGGTGTTGTTGAGTCTTTATATTATATAACAACCCATCACGTTGTGTACCTGAGAAAGAGATTCTTGCAGCCAGTTTTTTGCTCAATCCACCTGAAAGTGAGCCTTTTGCCTGAATATAACCATAATTACCGTAGCTTAATTCAAAGCTGGCTGTTGGGTCGAAACTTGCTTCACGGGTAGTAATATTAAATGCACCAGCGGTTGTATTTTTACCAAATAATGTACCTTGTGGGCCACGTAAAACTTCTACACGGTCAATATCAACAAAATCGAGAGCAGTGGCAGCTGGACGGGCATAATAAACACCATCTACATAAAAGCCTACGCCTGGGTCGATACCATCATTGGTTAAACCAAAAGTTGAACCTAAACCACGAATGTTTAAGGTTGTGTTGCGAGCGTTTGACGCATAAAGTTGAACAGTCGGAACGAGTTCTTTCAAGCGGTTTACATTGAAAGCCCCAGCATCTTCGGCAGTTGTGCCACGAATTACCGAGATTGGAATAGGAATGTCTTGCACTGCTTCTTGACGACGGCGTGAAGAAACTACTACATCGGCCAATTTATTTACATCTTGCTCAAGTTTGATTTCCACTTTACTTTCACTGATTACGATTTCTCTTTTTATATATCCCACATAAGAAACCACTACTGTAAAAGGGAGTTTCTGGCCCGTAATCAACGCAAACTCTCCGTTTGCGTCAGTGTTTGCTCCATTGGTTGTTCCTTTAATCGAAACGGTTGCACCAATAAGGGCTTCGTTGGTAATGGCATCAAGCACTTTACCCGATACAGTCGCATTAATAACGGGCTTATCTTGTGCTGAAGAAATAAAAGGCAAAAGGGTTACTCCCAGAATTACTATTGAATTTAGAAATCTTTTCATTAATTTTAATTGTTTAATGCAAAATAAGGTCTTGGCAGTCAATCGAAAGATTACTGTCGGAGTCATTGAGCGGTGATATTATTTGAGTTAAACCTAACCAGTTTGGTGGCAGCCAGACTGGTTTTTTGTTTCATTATTTTAGTTTTTTAACAGATAATTGGGTAAAATTAAAAGAAAGTACAGAATTCGTCATCGATTTGCTGTAAAGTTTCAAATTGAATTTGTGTGCGAATATTAAAATCTCAGATGGTTACTTTGTTAGCCATAATTTTGTCTAAATCAAAAATAGGTTCAACTTTTATTTCAGAAAATTCATATTGCCCCATTAAATTGATGTGTCTCCAAGTATGAGTCGAAGATGTCGCAATAATTTTAATAAGATTTTCTTTTTCCTCGTTAGTTGTGCATTGACATATTTTATCCGAAAGGATTAAAAGATTAAAGTAGTTTATTGCGTTCATTATCAACCTTTTACACCCTTCAGCTTTGAGTTGGTCGTCATAAAAAGTCCAGATAATATCTTGATTATTTCCATGATTAATCGCAAGTGCAAGATTATTGGCGTGTTCAACAATGGATAAAACACCTTCTACCGATTTTCTTAGTGGTGGTTGGTCAATATAACGCAAAGTATAATCAGTTCTATAGATTCTGCCCAAATCAGTAATGGCTTTATAAAGTGGATGTTTTCTGGCATAGGAGTTTAGTCTTTTAAATAAAGTGGATGCTTTATGATACCTTAATTTAATGGTAGCAGTCATTCTTAAAATTTCATCCCATTGGGAGATTAAGTGTTCATAATCAATTTTAGCATCGGGCAGAATTTTATAATTGCGGTCTTTGAAAGTCCAGGGAGCATCAATAGCATAAAGTTGTCGTTTATAAAGGGCGGCTAATCGAGGACGGAACTCAATATCAATTAATCCAGCAATAGCCGCTACTGGGTCCGTAAATCCATGACTATCTGTAGAATGGGCATCTGGTGTAACTACTTCGTTATAGGTTAAACAATCTAAAAGATAATGAGCTTCTTTATCTGAAGCACTAAAAACGGTTGAGAAAATGAGCTGCCCCGCTTCGTCTAAATGAGAATAAATGTTAATGCCTTTACCACTTCCAAAATATTTGAAAGAAGCAGCGGCTCTGAGAGATGGTACAGAAACATCATATTTTTGCCCATCGCTACCTGTATGGACAAATCCTTTTTGTTGTCTAAAAACTTCAATTATGGGCAATTGATTACTTTTTATGAGGATTAAATCATTGGCTTTTAAAGTCATTTCGGGCGAAAAGTAGTGATTTGCAACAGTTTCGAGGGTATTTTTAGAAATATTTCGAGAGATAGCAGCCATTTCAGGAATACCAATATTTTCACCAAAACCAATAATGGCAGCATAGAAAAAATTATCATTGGGTCTTGCTGGCGTAAAGTGAGAAGTTTTATGCTGAAAAGCATCTAAGAAACCAGTAAGCTGATTAATTTGGGTAAGAACCTGTAAAATTGAAATAGAACGGTTAGGTGGGTAGAGTAGTGTGTTATCGAGTTGAGTTCTACGGTTTTCCGCTTGATAACGATGCAAATGCCACTGTCCTTTGGTATCAAAATAAACGGCTTTGTTAGTAGCTAAACTTTGATTGGTTATTCTAAATTGTTCATTGAGTTGCTGATTGAGTGCTAAAAGTGTTTGAGCAGGATTCTTATGTTTGGTTAAATTAGCTTTTTCCAAAAAGGAATCTTTGTTCTTATTCCATTGGCTACGAGGAATCAAATATTCTTCAAAACTTCGGTACTCATAAGAAGAAAGTACATTTAACGAACCCGCTCTGATATGTTCCTTGATTTCTCTAAAAAGTAGGACTTTGTAAAGCGAAGTTCGGAGTTTTCCCGATTCAGCAAATATTTTCTGTCGTTCCGACATTTCTAAAAACTCAATAGGAAGTGATGAATTTTGAACAATATCTCCTCTTTTTTGTTGAAAAAAAGTAATGGCTTGCAGTATATCTTTTTGAGAAGTTAGCTTATCAAAAACCAATTCAATGATGATATTACTCACTCTATTTTGTAACTTGATAGATTCTCTTTCAAGTGATTCATAGTAATCATCACGTTCAAAAATAGGTTGATTAACCATTTTTAAGTCGTTCAATCGTTGTTGGTCTTCCTCTAAAACAAGTTTGTTTACTCGCTTTTGATAAATTAGTTGTTTAATTTGATGCACTTTTTGAGTATCGCTTGTTTGCCCATTTTCAACAATAGATTCGATGATACCCAAAGCGTCAATATGAGTGGTGCTTCGACGGGAAACTTGATTGACTAATTGAGCATTGATATAACGATTTTGATAATGTTGTTCTTTTAAACGTTCTTCAGCATCATTAAATGTTGATGTAACAGCGTTGTTAAGAGTTAGAATTAAAGCATCTCCCAAACTAAAATATTGATGAATCACAAATGCAATGAGTTGCAGATAGTATTCATTAACACGTTTGAGGGGTTGTGAAGATTGGGTATCTAACACATAATCAGCAAAATAACGAATAGTAGCATCTGAAAGGTTTAGGCGTTTGATAATGGGTTGTAATTGTTGGTACTTTGTTTTCAGTTCAACAAATAGTTCCAGACGTTCTTTGATATGAATTGGTCGCATGGATTGGGTTATTCGTTTCAAAAATGTCAGTTCATACCTAATGTAATTGCTATTTTTTGAAGAAACTTCTTGAACGCCATTGACTTTCTTTTGAGAAAGGTCGTCCAATAAAACTTTATCACTTTCCGTCAAATAGTTTTGAATAATGGCTTCTAAATCTTTAGAAAAAGCATCAAGAGCTTTGGTTAAAATGTCACGTAAGGCATTATATGTAGGGGTTTCTATTCTCTTTTCTTGAAGATAAGTTACCATTGCATCAAAAATGAGAGATGGCTTAGTTTGCAGAGCAGTCAGACGTATTGCTTCTTGGAATAATGCTTGTTGGTGCGAAATGCCATTGTATTGAGCATTAAATGAAGAAAAGCCAAATTCTCTTAAAATCGCTTCTTGATGTCGATAATAAGTTCGATTGTGCGTGTAGTCATTCATATCAATATCATTGGGGTCAATCTTAAATTTTTCGACCACCAATGAAATATCTGATTCATAAAAACGATGGGGTACAAAAAAGCGAGCAGTAACTCTAAAATAGCCTAACTGTAAAATAAAACCTACTTTATTAGTTGCAGAACCGATTGTTCGTAAATAAGTCTCTGCCCAATGAGGAATTTGAAGTAGAATACTAACGTCTTCTAATTGGGGCGGAGAATCGAAACGTAAACGAGCTTCAGAGGATAAGTATTCTTTGCGAGCCATTGCAATAAACGAGCGTTTTAGAAGTTTAAATATTATGCTCAAAAGGTACATATAAAACATTATTAATTTTATACCTTTATGAGGTTAAAATACCTTTTTACCAAACACAAGGAAATAATATGGTTTTTGGCTATATTCGTATCTCTACCGCTGACCAATCTGCCGATTCTCAAAAGAGTTTGATTGCTCGCTACATCGTTGAAAGAAAAATGATAGTTGATGAATGGATTGAAGTAGAAGTATCTTCTCGAAAATCTGCTGAAAAAAGAAAAATTACAGAATTATTGGAAAAAGTTTCTGCTCAGGATACGGTTATTGTTTCTGAACTTTCTCGACTGGGTAGGTCAATCAAGGAGGTTTTACAAATTATTGAAGAACTCATTCAAACCAAAAAGTGCAAAGTCATTCTTATTAAACAAGGGCTGCATCTTGACCCAAGCAATCAACATGATATGACTAACAAGGTGTTGCTAACCATATTTTCAATGGTTGCCGAATTGGAAAGAGATTTTATATCAGAAAGAACTAAGGAAGGACTAAAAGCACGAAAAGAAAGAGGAATAAAATTGGGAAAACCCAAAGGCGTAATTCAACAATCTATCTACGACAAAGACAAGGAAAAGATTTTTCAACTGAATCAATTAGGTGTTCCGCTCAATACTATTGTCAAAACTCACCTGGGGTACGGAAAATATTTATCATTGAAGGAATTTATACAAAAAAGAAGCTCTTAAACCCCTGAGATTTCAATATTCGCACCCAAATTCAATTTGAAATTTTACAGCAAATCGATGACGAATTTTGTACTTTCTTTTAATTTTACCCAACCATGCAAAAACGCCGTGATGATGACGATAAAGTTGAGAAATTGAAGGGAAAATCGAAGAAAAATAAAAAATGATATACAATAGATTAACAATTAAATGGCTTCTCTAAATAAGAAGCCATTTAATTGTTATTAAGTTTTTTCAGGCAATTAGAAACTATATAACAAACCAAACTGCATTCACCAACGTGATAAAATAAATATTAAAACGATTCTGAGTCGCAGATTTCTGATTTGAAAAATTATGCTCAATTTGTAATAAATTTATCAACCTTTAAGGCGAGAAAAAAAGTATTTAATGCGGTTAGGTTTTATTATTTAGCAGGGGTAGCATATGATTTGATATTTTTCTTATAATCGCACAACAATTTAAAAAATGTTGCTTAAAGAGAATCAAAAGAAGCCCTTTACCAAAATTATTTAGCTAATCAATTACTGAACAACTTGTAGAAGTAATGAGCCATATTAGGAAACCTGTAAATGCGGCATGAATAAAAACAATCAGGCTATCTTCGTAGCATAGGTTGATTTACTAATTTACCTTTTTCTCCGTTCAATGGCATCACGTACCCGTGCAGCACTCTCATAGTCTTCTTTTCTTAGAATTTTATCCAATAATTCCTCTAATTCTTCGAGTGTATATTCGGCGTAAGAACCTTTTTTCTCAATACCTTTTTCATCTATTTCATAACCTGCATTTTCCAAAACAGACTCACTTACATAAATAGGGGAAGAAAAGCGAATAGCCAGAGCAATAGCGTCTGATGAGCGTGCATCTATCTCAAGAACTGATTTGTCTGACTTTTGAAGGGTTATTATTGCATGGAAAATATCGTTTTCGAGTCGATGAATAAAAACATCTTTGAGTGTTACACCGAGTTCGGAAATAACATTTTTAAATAAATCGTGGGTAAGTGGACGAGCGGGTTGTAGGCGTTCTAAATGAATAGCGATGGCTTGTGCTTCCTGATTTCCTATGATAATCGGGATACGTTTCTTAGACTTTGATTCTTCTAAAATTAATACGTAATAGTCTTTTTTTGACTCACTTTCGGCTAATGCTATTATCGAAACTTCCTGTTTATTCATTGTGTAGTGGTATTTCAAGGTTTTTTTTAATAAACTCACACATTTTTCCAATGTCTTCAAAGGGGGAAATTACCCAGCCTTCAGACGAAAGTCGATATAAATCTGTTTTTTCGACTTCTACCGAAAAACCTCTTTCTAATTCAAAAAGGTTTTTATCACGTTTCAATATTTTAATATCCATTTGTGTGAGTGCATATTCCACAAAATCAGATTCGTTATAGTTTACTTGTTTTTCCATATCTAAACAATATTTTTATAGCCAATCATCACTCCCAACCCTATACAAAGTATTGCCGAAATAATACTTAAAGTCGTAGAAAGCCATTTATTACTAATTATTTTTGCCGAAAATGGTAAACTAAATACTCCTGCTGCCAACATCATTCCAAAAATTGAGCCAATGCCAAAGGTAAGAATATATGAAATTGCTAAAAAATAATCTTTGATTTGTGTTAAAACTGATAGCAATAAACCGCCACTTCCGGCCAAACCATGCACTAAGCCAACACCATAGGCCAAACCAAATGTTGGTTCGGGTGCATGACTGTGGGCATGAGAGCGGTCTTGGAAAACTCGGTAAAATCGAATAAGCCCCAAACCTATCAACATTAAGCCAACGCCCGCCTCAAAGTAACGAAAATCGGTTTCGTGCATTATAAATTTTCCAATCATATAAATAATTGCCACCACTAAGATTGTAGAAGTATGCCCTAAACCCCAGAAAATACCATCTTTTATAGCAGAAATCGTACTATCTCTATGAGTTACGATGCTGCTTACCGCCACCAAATGGTCAGCTTCAAACGAATGTGAAAAGCCTATGGCAGCAGCACTGAGTAAAAGAAGCATGTTTTCCATATTTTACTTTTAAACGTGAGAAATGTAAAATTGACGAATGTAAAACCAATGAATATAAATTAAAGTTAATCGTTTTCAACTCTTACATTTGGTATTTCTAAAAAATCATAAAATATCATATATGACCACTCGATGATTGCCTGTATCGGTTAAAACCAGTGTGTTTTCAGCCACACAAAGCGAAAATGGCCAATAAAGTTGGCTTTCTGTACCGAATTTAGTTTGAGTGTTTTCGCTACCAGTGTTGAAATCAAAATGTCCTAAAAGGTTATCGGCATGAGCTGCATTTTCGGTTGGAATATTTTCAAACCACAATACTCGGCTATTACCTGTATCGGCCACAAAAATTCCTTTTTTATAAAAAAACGAATCATAGGTCCAACTCATCGAATCTTGTTTTGGGAATAAACTAAATTGATTCATACCGTTGGCGTCGAAATCAGGTTGACCAATAATGATATCAGCAGGTTGGGTAAAAGCAGTTTTCCAATCGTTCCAAATCAAATTTCTATAGAACTGCGTATCAGCAATCGACATTTGCCCATTTTCGCTTATTCGTACCGAATAGGGCCAAATTGGTTCATGGTTTTCATAATCTCGCTCATTGAAACTTGGTTTGCCAATTAATTTATCGGCAGGCGTAAAGTTTTCGGTTGGAATGTTTTCGTAAAAAAGCACTCTTCTGTTACCTGTATCACAAATCCACAAATGCGAGCCATTAGAGAAAACACCATAAGGCCAATTGAGCGTATTTGCTGCAGGATTTGAGCCGATTCCTTTAATATTTGGTAAATTTTGTTCAAAATCAGTTTGACCTATTACTACATCAGCCGCTTGTCCATTTTGAGTAGGGAAAGAATGCCATACCAAAACACGGTGATTCCAAGCATCGGCAATAATTAGTTTTTTACCGTCCGACCAAATTCCAGACGGGTATTGCAGCGTATTTGCACTTACGGCCTTTCCTGCATTTCTTCCTGTATCTTCTTCCTCAATTTGTCCTAAAACTAAATCGGGCTCGGCAAATTCGGTTGTTGGAATAGACGTCCAAACAAAAACACGATTTTGACCAGTATCCGAAATGATTAATTTTTCACCAACTATCCAGACACCTCTTGGGGCAAGCAACGGATTTGACACTCCACCTCTAAAAACGACTGATTTTTTTACTAAAGCAGGTTTATCGGGCAATGATGCCGTCAGCCCACTTCCTTGAGAAATTGGCGATTTTGAAAGACTTATATTCATTAATTCAGAATTACATTTTTAGCAAATGCGTGGCAACTGCTCGCCAACCAACATATTTATCACTCTTTTACCACCAATTCGACTTTGCAAAACTACTTGGCGAGGATGCTCTGCCACTACATTTCCTATAATTGCCGCATTTTGTCCATTGTCAAAAGTTTGTAGTTTTTTCAAGAAATCATCGGCAATTTCTGCCGAAACAACTGCCATAAAAACGCCTTCGTTTGCCACATAAAGTGGGTCTAAACCTAAAAGTTCGCAGGCACCATAAACCTCTTCCACTACGGGTATATTCTTTTGAAAAATATCAATACCCAGTTTTGTATCTCGTGCAATTTCGTTCAAAACAGTGGCTACACCGCCACGGGTGGGGTCTCTAAAAAGATGAATATCATTGCCAAATTCATCAAGCAAGGCCTTTACTGTATGATTCAGATTAGTTGTATCGCTTTCGATTGTTGTTTCAAAATCAAGCCCTTCACGCACTGACATAATAGCAATTCCATGCGTAGCAATATTGCCACTCACAATAATTTTATCGCCAATTTTTAGGTTATGGATTGAAATATGTGCCTTCGGATGCACTTGCCCAATACCTGAAGTATTAATAAATATCTTGTCTCCTTTGCCTCTTTCCACCACTTTTGTATCTCCAGTGACAATATGAATGCCTGCATTATTGGCAGCCATTTTTATTGACAGTAGGATTTCCCAAAACTCTTTCATGGTTAAGCCTTCTTCCAAAATAAAACTCAACGAAAGGTATTTTGGAATAGCCCCACACATTGCAATATCATTGACAGTACCATTCACGGCAAGTTCACCAATGTTTCCACCTGGAAAAAAGACAGGTGAAATAACATAACTATCTGTCGAAAATGCCAATTTTCCTGTTAATTCAAAAATTGCTCCGTCGTGATGTTCATCCAAGATTGGATTTTTGAGTAAATCAAAAACGCCCGATTCGAGTAATTTATTGGTTAAAATTCCGCCACTTCCATGCCCCATCGTAATGACTTCAAAGTCAAGTTGTGGCATCGGACAGGAAAGGCTTAATATTGAGGTATTCATGTAAATCTATTTTTTTGTTTTATTAATGTAAAATAGTAAACTGAGGAATGTAAAATGAAAATCGGAGGATTGCAATTACTCACTTTTACATTGTAATTTTTACATTATAAATTCTACATTTTATCAAGCCGAGACCTCTTCCATCGCCTCTGAATAATGATAATAAGCGGCACAAGCTCCTTCCGACGACACCATTGGTGCTCCCAAAGGGTTGAGCGGTGTGCAGGCTTTACCAAATTGGCTACATTCAAAAGGTTTTTTGATGCCTTTTAGTACTTGTCCAGCAATACAATCGGCACATTCTGGCACTTTCGGAATATCAACTTCAAACTTTTTATTGGCATCAAATGCTGCTAAATCATCTCTCACTTCCCAACCACTCATCGGAATTGTTCCGATACCTCGCCATTCTCGGTCTTCAGTTTTAAAAACATCATTAATTACCTTTTGTGCGGCAGGATTTCCATCATATTTCACTACTCTACTGTATTGATTTTCGAGTTTCGCTTCACCATTTTCAAGTTGGCGGACGGTCATCAATATACCTTGCAACAAATCCACAGGCTCAAAACCAGTAACCACCATTGGGATTTTGTATTTTGCTACAATCGGTTCGTATTCACTCATGCCCATAATCGTGCAAACGTGTCCTGCTGCTAAAAAAGCTTCAATTTTAGCTTCTTTATCATTAATTACGGCTTCCATTGCGGGCGGAACCAAAACGTGAGAAGCTAAAATTGAATAATTTTTGAGTCTCAATCGCTGGGCATGAACGACCGAAAGTGCATTGGCTGGAGCAGTTGTTTCAAAGCCAACTGCAAAGAAAACTACCTCACGAGTGGGGTTTTCTTGGGCTATTTTTACGGCTTCCAAAGGTGAATACATGATACGAATATCTGCACCGTTGGCTTTGGCTTCAAGTAAACTACGCTTTGAACCTGGTACTCGAATCATGTCACCATAAGAGCAAAGAATCACGCCTTTTTCTTCAGCTAAATAAAGTGCTTTATCTATCAAATTCAATGGTGTAACACATACAGGACACCCAGGGCCGTGTACCATGTTGATTTCATTTGGCAGAATATTCAGAATACCATTTTTGACTAAACTGTGTGTTTGTCCACCACAAACCTCCATAATCGTCCATGGGCGAGTGGTAATTTTGTGTAATTCGCTGATATATTGCTCAACAATTTCTGGGTCACGGAATTCGGATAGGTATTTCATCGCTTAATTTTAGACTTTTAAATTTTACAACTTCCCCCGTCTCTTTCAATCTGCGAATGCTCTACGAGGTCGTCGAGTTCACCAATTTCTGCGAGATAACTAAACGTCTTTTGGGCTTCTTCTTCGTCAACAATGCTTATGGCAACCCCCACATGTACCAATACATAATCACCAATTTGAGCATCTGGTACCATTTCAAGGCTGGCTTCTTTGGTGATTCCTCCAAAAAGTATTTTTGCCATTCTTACCAAACCGTCGTATTGGTATTCAATAGATTTTATTTTACCAGGAATTGCGAGACACATATTTTTAAGTATTAAGTTTTCTTGTCATTAAATCGTAAACTACAACCTGTCCGAACGAAATACATTCATCGTTTGGTGAAAGTTGTTGATGGAAAAAAAGCTCGAAATCCGCTAAATTTTGTTTAGCCAAATCAACCAAAAGTGCATTTTGCCAAACACCACCCGAAAAAGCTATCTTTCTTATTTTTAAGTCATTAGCAATGGTTTTTACTAAATCAACCATCGAGGTATGTACTTTAAAAGCTATTTCTTCAATGCTTATTTTTTTTCTTAAATCAGTAATTATTCCTCGAATTACCTCATTTGTATTATGCGTTTTTTCGGTAGTATAACTTTCTGCCAATTTGTGATTTTGCTTAAAAAATACTCTTGCTTTCGCTTCTAAATAGATTGCGGCTTCTCCTTCATAACTCACTTTATCAATGATTCCGAGCAAAGAAGCGACCGCATCGAAAAGTCTGCCAACCGATGATGTCTGTAAAAGATTAGCTTGTTTTAACTGCTTTTGATAAACATTCCATTCTAAATCTGTAAACTTTAATTTTATTAAATTATTAGCTTCAGGAATCTCTGCACAAATGGCTAATGCCGACAAACGTGGTTCACGAGCCATTTTATCACCCATCAAATTAGGAAAATAGTCAATGTGATTGACACGTTCAAAATAGTCACTTTTATCATTCTGAAACATAAAAAACTCGCCGCCCCAAATCTGACCATCTTCTCCTAAACCAGTTCCGTCCCAAATAACGCCCAATATTGGTTCTGTACTTTCCAGTAAATCATTTTCTGCCAATACTGCTGCAAAATGTGCATGATGGTGCTGGATTTCTACTAAATTTAAGTTTTTTTCTTCTGCCAATACCCGACCTATTTCTGATGAAGGATACCCCGAATGTTGGTCAATCAATATTGTATTTGCTTCAAAATCAAGCATTTCAGAGAAATGTCTGAGTGTATGGCGAAAATTTTCTTGGGTGTCGAAATCGCTCAAATCGCCCAAAAATTGGCTAACATACATAGTATGTTGGTGCGTGAGCGTAAAGGTACTTTTAAGCATTGCACCCATTGCCAAAATATTATTTTGCGGAATAAATGTTGGCAAAATAAAAGTTGGTGCAAGCCCTCTCGAACGGCGTAAAATAATTTTTTGATTAGAACTTGGCGAAAATCTAACCACGCTATCGTCTTGAGGCACTACGATTTCTTGATTATTTATTAAGATAAAATCTGCAATTTCGGATAATTCATCAATCGCTTTTTGGTCTTGGTATATGATTGGGGAATGACTCAAATTTCCACTGGTTGCAATCAAGGGCTGACCAAATTCTTGACAAATAAGCTCGAATAAGGGCGTATATGGTAGCATTACTCCAACTACTCCTGCGTTTGAGAAATTGGGTAAGTCAGCTTCTAATAATACAATCGAAGCTACTTCATTTGTTAGTATTTCCTTTTCCGAATCTCTTAAAGTCACTACCTCATTTAATGATTCGAGACTCGGAAACATCACCGCAAAAGGTTTCGTTGGGCGATACTTTTTTTTTCTTAATTCATTGATAGTTAGCTTATTACTTGCATCACAAATCAATAAATAACCGCCAATTCCTTTTATTGCAAGTATTTTTCCTTCTTTTAAAAATTTAACAGTTAAATCAATTATTGCTGTTTGGGCATTTGAAATAAGCTGCTTTTTATTATCAAAAAATCTTAGTTTTATGCCACATGTTGAACAAGAATTTGTTTGTGAAAAATATCGTCTATCGTTTACGTTTTCATATTCTTGTTTGCATTCCGTACACATTTCAAAGGCCTCCATACTCGTAAATTCACGGTCATAAGGCAATTTTTTGATAATTGAAAAACGTGGGCCGCAATAAGTACAAGTGGTGAATGAATATTGAAAACGTCGATTTTTAGCATCTTTAATTTCGTTTCGACATTCATTACAAATACTAAAATCGGGACTTAATAAAACATTATTTTTATGCCCAGATTTACTTTTTATGATATGAAAACCTTCTGAAATTTGAAGTTTTGAATCAGTTTTTGCACACAGAAAACTCGTAATTTTCGCCAATTTTGGCACCTCTTTTTTAAGTCTTTTACAAAAAGTATTTAATAGATTTTCATTTTCAACACTTATTTCAATCAAAACACCTTCATTTGTGTTATTCACGTAACCAACTAAACCTATTTCAGTTGCCAGACGATACACAAAAGGGCGAAATCCAACGCCTTGTACCTGACCTTTTATTTCAATTTTATATACTTCCATTTCATGCAAGTACACCTTTCTTTTCTTCTTTTTTATTCATTAGCCACTCGCACCATTCATCCATTCCATCTCCTTTTAGGCTCGAAATAGTTAACACATGAATGTCGGGATTTACATCACGAGCATCTTTGGTGACGGCTTCTACTGAAAACGGAACATAAGGCAGCAAATCAGCTTTCGAGACAATCATCAACTCACTTGTCAAAAACATTCTTGGGTATTTTTTTGGTTTATCGTCGCCCTCGGTTGATGCCAAAACTGTTACTCGAAAATCTTCGCCTAAATCAAAGGCTGCTGGACACACCAAATTGCCGACGTTTTCGATAAACAATAAATCTACCCCTGTTAAATCAATATGGTCAAGTGCTTGATAAATCATTTGTGCTTCGATGTGGCACATTCCGCCTGTAACTATTTGTAAGGCATTGATTCCCACATCACGCATTCTGATTGCGTCACGTTCGGTTTCGGGGTCGCCAACCAAAACAGCCATGTTTATTTTTCCTTTTAGACGTTTTCCTGTTTCTTGCATCAAGGTTGTTTTTCCACTTCCTGGCGAAGAACAAACATTGATTACTAAAATATTTGGTAATCTCTCTCTGATTGCTTTTGCCACAAAGTCATTGACCTTCAGCAAGTTAAGCGTCGTATTATCGCATTGTATCGAACCAACTGCTGCTTGATTTGATTTTGGTTTCATAAGCCAATTAACCTTTTTTATTATTTATGATTTTAAATGTAAAAAACTAAATGTAAAACTTTAAAGGGTTTAAAATCGCTCTGAGTTTACGTTTTACATTCAACATTTAGAAGTTTACATTTTTAAGTAACTTCTGCAAACTCAACTTTACTTATCAATAATTCTTCGCCTTGTACAACATTTCGACTTGGTTTTCCACAAGTGCAAACAAACCTATATTGCTGTACTTCGGTTGTTTTATCGCAATCATTGCAGTAAATCAGAATCGGTAAAACTTCTACATGTAAGCTCGTTTTGTTATACTGAGGTTGGTCTTCCAGTACTGCTTGAAAAGCATTTTGCATTAAAATCGGTTGAACGTTTGATAGCAAACCTGCTTTCAAAAATATTCCACGAATGTTATCCATATCACTCGGAAATTCCTCTTCAAGGGTTCTAAAAATATTTCGGACTAACGATATTTCGTGCATTATTTTAAACTTATCTTTCTCAAAGATATTCGTATATTCAGGAAAAAAATAGCAGAATTTGAATTTTAGAAAATATTTTCTAAAATAATCTTTATAGAGTAAAAATGATTCAATACAGGAAAAGTTTTTATGCCATTAACTTGCTAAGTTCTTGAATCTTGTATAAGTGTCTTTGGGCATCAATGAGTAAATTTTCATCGGTAGTAAGCTGGCTGATTTCGTTGGCTTTGACCATCATTTCATCAAAAAGTGCTTGTTCTTCTTGCTCATTTTCATGATTGACGTACCAGCAAGCCTCTAAAAAATTGAGAATTGTCAAGGCTCGTTCGTAAGGGAATTCGTTTGCCGAACGAATTTCAAGTGCTTGACGATAAAGGCCTAATGCTTTGGCGTTATTATCTCCCTTCACAGATGGCGGATATTTAGTTAGGGCATTGGCATAGCTATTGCAAATCATAGCGTACTCAAAAGGATGCGTTTCTCTTGTAAAATGGTTCAAGGCCTGATTAAATGAACTTACTGAAATAGCAGCCCAAAGTCCTTTTTTCTTGATTTCATCAGGAATTTCGGAATAAATTACGCCTAAATGATGTTGAATTTCGGCAAAAACATCGGGTGCATTATCGTACGAAAATACTTTTAGTGCCTCTTGGTAAGACTCCATTGCAGGTTTATAAAACTGAACACTGCCATTTTGGGCCCAAGTATAAAATAATACACCTTTGCGATATTGTGCGTTAGCCAATAGTTCAGGAATTTCTTCTGTACGTAGAATATCAACTGCCCGACTGATATAACTCAGCGACTCAGTGAAACTTTCAGAAATATTGGCAATTTGAGAAGCATCAATCAATAACAAAGCAATTTGTACTTGATTTTGCTGTTTTTCGTAATATTTTAATACTTCCCAAAGCGTATTTTTTATTTTTTCAAGTAAATTTTTATCGTAAGGGATACCTAATTGTTTGAGCCAAACGCCATACTGAATATTTTTTAATTCGTATTTGGCATCGTCTGAAATGGCTTTATTGATGCTATTTTCGAGCAGAATTTCAGCATTTTCAAGTTCTTCAACATCCAATAAAAGCGAGGCAAAATGTTTGGCCGTCAATGCTCTATATTCGTCATTTGGAGCTAAATCAATGGCTTTTTCGTAGAAACTTTTGATTTGATAGACACTCACGAAATTAATGGTTTCGCCATAATATGATTTAATAGCTAAATTATGCCAGTGTCGATAAATGTCGAATTTTTGAAAAGATTCAATAGGCGAAATACTGGTGTCAACGTTCATCGCTACACTATGTTGTAGACAATTAAAGGCATCAATATCAGTCAATAAAATGGCATTATTTTCAGCAAATTCGTAGGCTTTTTCGTAATTATTGAGCTTAAAATAAACGATTGCCAAAAGATTATTTTTTTCAAAACTGATTGGGTTCGCTAATAAATATGGTGGTGCATCATTGCTCCAATGAATTGGGTTTTTTATTTCTTCTTGATTGATTATTAAATAGTTAGTGCCAATTTCATCTATAAGCAAATCTATATTTTTTACCGAAACAAGTTCATTAAGCCGAAATTCGGCATCTATAATTTCTTGGATAATTTGTATTGTCTCAGTTGTAGCAAATATGGTAAGCATTTTCGTCAAGTTTTAGGGTTCCACGAGCATCTTTTCTGATACCCCTTTGAAAAATTTGGGCGTAAAGTTCAGCTTTTTTAAATGACTCATAATGGTCGAGATAACGACAAAGCATCTTTAAAGGAGTATGAATTGAAACATAAATTATTGTTAGATGCCATCTTCCGCTTCGGTGGTCAATCATGTATTTCACTTCGGTATCATGTAGCCATCGGGTTTGGTAAAAAATTACCAAATCTTTCTGGTTTCCACGTTGATTTTCGGAGAAATCAAAATTTATGCTATCGGCAATATACATTTATAGTTCGATGCTAATGATTCCTGTATTTTTGATTTCATAATTCAAAAGGCGGTCCGTATTCTCAAGGTCATTATCAAGAATTAGGTCTTGAATCGAAATTGTTTTATCGCCTTTTAGGTTACGAAGTTTCAGAACAGTCCAATGAACTTTGTGCATTTTCTCAAAAAAAGTCTTTGAACGTGCCGCTAAAAGCAAAGTTTTCCGCTCAGGATAATACACTAAATTGGCTTTTTCTTCTTCGCCAAAAAGCGTTTCGACCAGTGTTTTATCAAAGCAAATATGACCATTTTTTAGTTGAATTTCCATAAGAGTTACTTTGATGTCATTGCACCTAAGAAAACAGTTGTGTTAATAATTACCTAAATCAAAATATCTTTTAAAATCAAATCAATTACTTTATCACCAGCATTTTTTACAGCTTCGCTTAGATTAATATCAAGCTTGAGGTTATCAACGGCAATCAAATACACTTGAATGTCTTCGGGATATTCTTCTCGCAATATTTTCTTAGAGTATGACAAGGCTTGGTCCCATTTCAAGCTATGCAAAAACACCATCGGGTCGTCATTAATTTGGGCGTTAATCTCGCTTGCAGGCAGCTTATAGAGTGTTCCTGCTGTTTCACCAGTATTTATTACAGCATCAACAATAATGATGCGGCTATGCCCTTTGAGCTGAAAAAGCACTTCAAAGGCTGACGTTCCCATATCGAAAAGTGTAATGGATTCATGTTCGTCGCCAATTACTTTTCGGAGTTCGTCAATCACATAAATTGCTATGCCATCATCACTCCTGCATGGATTTCCAAAACCCATAATAGCAGTTTTTGTCGCTAAAATTGTGTTTTTTTCCAAAATAGCTATGTTTGTTTCAGCGGGGGGCATGGTTAGTCAGTTTAGTACAGAAAGCCCGTAAACATACATAGATTTACGGGCTTTAAATTAATTTTATAGACTTTTTGAAAATATATTTATTTCCCTTTGTCTATTAATCTTACTTTATAACTTGAATTTTGCTAATTCTTTGCCACTTTTGGCATCATGGGCATGAACTGTACATACCAAACATGAATCAAATGAGCGAGCAACCATTCCCACTTCCACTGGGTCGTGTGGGTCTTCGATTTCAGTACCTTCCAAAGCTGCTTCAATTGGGCCTGGGTTTCCTTTATCATCGTTTGGTCCCACATTCCATGTTGTTGGAGCCATTACTTGATAGTTTTTGATAACACCATTTTCGATTTCAATCCAGTGTGCTAACGCTCCACGAGCCGCTTCCGTACAGCCAAAACCTTTGCCATCCTTTTCGGTTGGCTTGATATAAAACTCACCATTTAAGTCAATTTGGCGTAACCATTCGTCGATGTAATCATATAAACGTGCCGTTTCGTGCAAACGAGCCAATGTACGTGTAAATACACTTGGACCAAGTTTTTCCATAATATCCAAAAACAACGGGTCTTGAATTTGGTGTTTTTCATTCGTTGGATTGGCATTCATAATTACTCTTGCCAATGGACCCGCCTCAGCCGCATAACCTGAGTAGCGTGGAGCTTTCGACCAACTATATTTGCCACCAAAATCTGAATTTTCAAGATTTTGCGATGGTAATGGTGTAGGCAAAGGCTCGTCCCATGGGTGAGCAGCAGGAACATCTTTGTACCAAGCGTGTCCTACGTGTTCCATAATATCAAGGTGATTAAAATCATGGAATTTTTTGCCATCATAAAATCCACCAGGGCTTATTACGGCATGTTGACGGGTTTCAATTTTGGGTTTATTCCAAAGGTCTTTATGAATATAAGTGCCATAGGCAATAAATTTACCAACCCCTTGACCAAATTTATGCAAACCAAATTCCATTCCCGCTCGGATAAATAAACCCATATCTGAGTTTTTCTGACTTTCGTTTTCGTCAACCCAAGCCAGCATATCGTCCCACGTTTTTATTTGACGATAACGCTCAATAGAGCACCCCAAAAAGATAGTTTCGAGCCAATCTTTACGAAATTGGTTCATAATTGCGTGAGCTCTCGTAATATCTTTTAACGTTGGGGCTGACATTACCCCTCCAGGTACCATGTAGCTTGAATGTGGCCATTGTCCGCCAAAAAGAGCATAGACTTGCACTGGCAAAGCACTTGCCGTAACACCTTTTTGAAAGGATGTTCCTACATAAGCAGCCCAACGTTTTACAACTTCTGAATAAAGGGGCTTATTCGCAAATTTTTTATTTGCCATATCGGTTGCAAAAATGGCATAAAACCAACGTGGAATACTCTGAATAGTTTCGCAGGCTTGCCCCAAAGCTCTAAGCAATAACGCATTGGGTGGAAGCGTCGTTTCCCAGACAGTATCTAATGCCGATGATGCACAATAAAGATGAGAACCGCCACAAATTCCGCAGATTCGGGGCGTAACGATAAGGCCAGATTGAGGGTCTTTGCCTGCCATGATTTGTTCAAAACCACGAAACATGGCTGCTTGAGTATGGGCTCTTGTTACGACCCCATCTTCCATATAAACTTTTACGTCAAGGTCGCCTTCGACACGACCTACGGGTGATATATTTAATTCTTTCGAGATTGCCATTGATAAAAATAATTAGGAGTTTGAAATTATTAATTAGAAATCAGATAGAATAAATGCAGGAAAAATTCCCCTAATTTATTATTCTTAATTTTTAATTAAATTGAACTTTCGCTGTGCGATTTTACAACACCAAATACTGATTCGGTAGCGTGCATTGTTTTTTCAAAACCTGCTCTGAGGTAATAACCCAATTTTGAATTTCCGGCAGGAACATCTTGCGGTAAGAATCCAAGATATTTTAGGGTTTTGAAAACGCTACCTTTTTGTAAATCGTGATGTGGAAAACCTGGCTCAGTACAGCCCAAACATGGGTGATTGGCACGGGTTTTGCTCGAAGTGCGATTCCATAAGATACGATTGCAACTTGCACGGGTCATTGGCCCACGGCAACCTACTTCGTAGAATAAACATCCGTTTCCTCTTTTACCAAATCCCCCATCAACTTTATTGGCAAAGTTTACAACGTTTGTGCAACCAGTTTGTACGAAATCCGTAAAAAATGTACTCGGACGATGATATTCATCAATCTTAATATCGCCAATTCTGCCAGTTGAAATTGCTACCAAAATTTGCGTTATCCAATCTGGATGAGCGGGACATCCTGGAATATTGATGACAGGTAAACCTCCTTTTGATTTATAGTTTGCTCCTAAAAATCCACCTTTTTCTTTTTTCAAGAATTGCATTCCCGTCGATTCGCTTGGGTTTGGAGCGACCGCTGGAATTCCTCCCCAAGTGGCACAATCTCCTATAGCTACAACATAGCCTGCTACGGCTGCGAGTTCTTTTACCCAATCTTTCATTGGGCGGTCACAAAAAAAGTTCATTGTTCCTGTTCCATGTGGGCCTTCAATGATACTTCCCTCATAAACTAAAATATCACATTGGACTTTCCCATTAATAATATCTTCAAGAAGGTGTGTAACTTGGTGACCAATTTCCAAGCCAATAGAAGGATGCCAAAGGATATTTACGCCAAAGTCGGTGACTAAATCAACGACAGTTGGCTCTTCGGCATTGAGGAACGACATGGTGTTGCCACTGCATGCCCCGCCTTGTAACCATAGAACGTTTGCCATAGGATGGTAAATAGTAAAAGAGTTGAAATTGCATTATTTGATGTTCAAATGTAAAATATTAAATTTAATTAGAAAAATTTTTCTAATTAAATTTTAGAAAATATTTTCTAAAATTTAATAATTCTAAATAATTGGGGAAATTATCTTCCAAAGATTAAATGTTTAGAGCACGTAAAATATGAGAACAATCATGTTATGTTTTTCAAACAAAGATTGGAATTATCAAGGTCGAAAAATCACTAACCCCTTTTTCAGTGAGGTAGGGCCTAATATTATTCCAAACGGCAGCCTTAAAACGAGTTTCGGTAACAGGTTTAGTCCGCATTTGTTGTTGAGGTATCCAGAAAACAATGGTTATCCAAATTGCTTCGGCGATAATATCATAAGTCGCTTCAGGCTGTGGCAGTATGTCGCCTCGTTTGGCGTGAAAGTCAAGGCGTTTACGAATCTGAAAAATCATTTTATTCATAAACTCTTGCCATTTTTGACGAACTTCTGGTAAGGGATGCTCAGTAGCAAACAAGTCTGTGATATAAAATTGATAGTTTTTGAAGAAATCGAAATAATACGAAATTTGAGAATCAAAATCTAAAAATGAAGGAGTTTTGAGATATGCACCGAGTATTTGCTGAAAATCTTCAAATAATTTTTCATAGACCGAATTGATGATTGCCTCTTTATTTTTGTAATGATACGCCAGATTTCCGACACTAATTCCTATCTCGTCAGCAATTTGTTGAAGACGTACACTCGCTATTCCGTAATCATTGAATAGCTTGATAGAGGCATTTACTATTCGTTCTTTTGTATTATACATCTTTCAAAAATAATCGCTTTAGGCAACTAACAATAATATTTTTAAATATGGGTGATTTTATATGAAAAACCTGTAAAATTCTTAATTATGACAAATCTTAAAATCTTCGGCCTTAACTTCCAAAGTTCCTCGTTGGTCTTTTGCTGCCATCCGACGCATCAAACTTGCCGAAAGGTTTGCTTTTTTTGAGCAAGAGTAAGATACAATCTGACGCTTGATAAATTTCAAAGGATTATTGTGCAAGGCAAATATCAACTCAATATTCCATTCGCCTTTTTTATAAACCAAGTTATCAATCACGGCACTATCTGATAGCCAATGGTCGTCGTGATAAAACTGAAAATCATTAATGTTTCCTTTTGAATCAATAAAATAAGCATCATTCAACAGCTCTAAGAGTTTATTATAGATTTTTTCGTTAATCTTAAATGATGATGCCATTTTTTCTTTTAAATTTGAGTTATAACTTACGTCATTTCAATGAAAAGTTAGTGTTGGGTTTTGGTAAAACTATTATCAAAATTAGAAAAATATTTCTAAAGTCAAATCACAACCAATTAAAATTTTCATTGAAGTGCATTTGTTTGTATTCTTGATTTCCTAAATGAGTGAAGTACGGAATGAGTAATGCCCACATCGAAAACACATAATCTTCAATGTTTATTTCATCAAAAGTACGAATTCGACTCTGATACAACCACAATTCCATGGTCATCCAATATTGTTCGGCAAGTTTTGATAATAAACCTTCCTTTGATTCATTGATAAAAGTGCCTCGTGCAACATTAAAGGTAATCATGTTTTCGATTTGTGAAATATACCACTTTGTGTATTCTCGATATTGTTTTTTAATGATAGGAAAACTGCGAAGAATCTCGAAGGTATCTGAGTAGAAAAAACTGAATTTTTGTTGAATCAGAAAAGTATCACGCATGTGTTTGTCTATATTAATGAATAGTGGAACGATTTTTAAATCGGCCAATAAGGCTTTCTGACTTTTTTCTAATTCTTCGTAAATAGCTTCAAGTATGGCATCCTTATTTTTGAAATGATATGCCAAATTGCCAACACTAATACCTACTTCGTCGGCAATGTGCTGGAGGCGTATATTGACAAATCCAAAGCGATTAAAGGCTTCAATGGATTTTTCAAGAATACGAGTTTTTGTATCCGTTGATGGCTTCATTATTAAATCATTGTCAAATTATTTTGAAAAATATTTTTGATAAATGTAGTTATACAGTTTTTGACTACGAACAAACTTGTAGGTCTATTTAGAGTTTTTATGGTAAATTTGAAAATCTACTCCACTTTCAGAAAGAATTTTATAAACTGTAGCAGTAGATGGAATTTTAAATGCCTTCATAATATCACGGATACTTCTTTGTTGTTTGTAAGCATCCACAACCATTGGCGTGATTTCCTGGTAATGTGGCGAAAGTCCTTTGGGCCTACCACCCATTCGGCCTCTTGCTCTGGCTGCTTCTTGTCCAGCCTTGGTTCTTCGGATTAGTCTTTTGCGTTCATGCTCTGCCAAAAGTGCAAAGAGTTTGAAAACGAACTCGCCTGTTTCGGTTGTTGTATCAATTAATGATTGAGAAAGACTTTTGAACAAAATACCTTTTTGATTGAGGTCATCGACCAACATAATTAGTTCGAGTGTTGTTCTACCCAAACGGTCAATGTCCCAGACTACTAATTCATCCCCACTTCGTAGTACCTCTTTCATTTTCTCAAATTCAGGTCGATGTTTAGCAGTTCCAGAAATTTTTTCTTGGAAGAGTTTTTCACAACCATATTTTTTTAGAGCATCAATTTGAAGTTGTTCGTTTTGCTCTTCTTTAGAAACTCTAACGTATCCGATTTTCATTTTTCTTAAAATATTTTATTTTACTCGATTCAAATTAAGAAAAATAAAATTTGATTTTGCAAACAACAATATAAAATTTTGAATAGTTGTTTTGGAGTATTTTTGAAGATAGGCAGATTTCAAATTTAGATTTTAAAAAACCTATCATTTTTATAAAATGTAACTCAATATGTCAATAGTAGAGTTTTTTGAAGATGCTCATCTCTTACTCTCAGAGATATATCTTCGAAGGTCTATTACAACCAATGAGAAATGTACTCAATTTTTGTGGAACAGACTGTAGGAACTTCGCTTTATAATTTTCGCAGATATTCATTGTTATAAACTGTGTAGAAAATTTCCAAAATCAAAAAACCTATTATTTCTTGATTATTAAATAAAACCGTTCAAAATACTTAGTACCACTATTATTGAAAATAGCTGACTGAATATGATTTGTAGAAGGACAAACGAAAGAAAGATAAGAGTTGATTATGACTATTTAAGATAGTTCTTCTGTGCAGTACTTTAACCATAAAGTAGTTCAATACTATGACAACATTTCATCTTTGCATCTTTTAATAAGATAAACACGGCATTACATTTTACGACTATCAAATTTTTATGTAATCTCAATAACGTTAGTAATGCTATCTAAGACATAAATTATTTCATACTTTACAGTTTTCATAGTAACTATCTCAGACTTAACAGTTTGGAATACTCATCACAAAATATAATCATATTTTTCACCTTATCTTTAAGTATTAAGCTTTCTCAATCAAAACATAACTAAATAGGTAATCAAAAAAAATGTTGAAATAATTTGAAAATATCTAAATATAGAATAGTTTTGTATTATGTTATACATAATACAAAACTAAAACTATGAAAAACATTTATTCGAAGGCCTTTTTCTTACTAATGAGCTTTCTAATTTCTTTCGAAGTATTATCACAACAAAGGAAAATCTCTGGAGAAGTTCGTGATGACAGCAATGATGAACAACTCGTAGGTGTCAGTGTAATTGTAAAAGGGAAAAATATCGGTACGCAAACCAATCAAGATGGTAAGTTTTCGATTGATGCATCAAAAGGGGATATTCTTATTTTATCGTTTATTGGCTATCAGAGTCAGCAAATTGTAGTAAATGAAAATCAATCCCTCAAGATTTCGCTCAAATTAGATGAAACCAATCTTAATGAAGTAGTCGTCGTAGGTTATGGAACCCAATCAAGAAAGAATATTACCAATTCTATTGGCAAACTTGATACGAAGGTTTTAGCCAATGCACCACGAGCAAACGTAGGGACATCCTTACAAGGCTCGTTGGCAGGTTTACAAGTAGTAAACGTTTCTGGTGCTCCAGGAGCGGCTCCATCAATATTATTAAGAGGTGGAGCATCTATCAATAGTCCTGGTGCTCCATTAGTTATTGTAGACGGGGTAATTCGTACACTTAATGATATTGCTGCGGACGATATTGAATCAATCGAATTATTGAAAGATGCTGCTTCCACTGCAATTTATGGTGCAAGAGCTAACAATGGTGTTATATTAATAACAACTAAACAAGGCAAATCAGGTACTGCACGAGTTTCTTATAAATATACAGGCGGATTTAACAAAAATAGAGAAGGATACAAATACCTTAATGCACGTGATTACATTTATTATAATAGACTGGGCAACTTAAATTCTAAACGTACGCTTGCCCAAGTAAACTCATCAAGAGGGTATGGCCTTCTTACAGACGCTGCAAACTTAGCATTATTTGATATAAGGGCAAATACCCCTGAAAATGCGGGCTTGCTGGCTCAAGGTTGGCAATCAATGGATGACCCTTATGGTGGTTCGATACTATTTAAAGACCATAGTGGAGAAATAGAAAACCTACTCTTCAGAGATACCTACACGAATAACCATTATGTAAGTGTTGAAGGCGGCAATGATAAAGGCAAATATTTGGCAAGCTTTGATTATTACAAAGAGAATGGAGTGATTGTAGGATCCGACTATAAAAGGTTATCAGGTAATTTGAATGGTTCATACAAAATAAGACCAAATTTAGAGGTTTCAACGGGGGTAACTGCATCTACTTCATCACAAGTTGGATTAATCGGAGGAGATGTAAATACACTTTATCGGAATTTAGCGATATGGCCAACCATGAACCCTTGGTTAGATGAGGCAAAAACAAAGCCTAATCCTGGCAATGGTATTACTGATGGAAATCCTTTATATTGGTTAGATAAAACTAAAAGAAGTAATGAAGTAAATAGGTTTATTTTGAATGCTTCAGTCAAATACGATATCATCAAAGACCTATACATCAAAGTTTCTGCCAATGGATATTTATCTGAAGGACTGAATCAATCATTTACTCAAGCAACGCAAAACTATTCTAATCTTTATACAAATCCCCAGTCATTCAGTAGCACCACCAGAAATTCAATCACATCGTTTGGTAGAAGTTTTCAGCAACAATACAATGCTATCGTTAATTATCAGAAAACATTTGCTAAGACTCACCATATAAATGCAATGGCTGGACTTGAGTCTTTTGGCAGAAAAGGATTAGATATGCAAGTATTTGGTCAAAATGCACCAACAGATGATATTATTACTGCTAATGCATCAACAACTTTTGCAGCAGGTAGTAATTATTCATCTCGAGATGAATACAAGATTTTATCACAATTCGGTAGGTTAAATTATGATTTTAACGAACGCTACCTACTCACATTTGTGGTTCGCAGAGATGGGGTTTCAAGCCTTGCTGCAGAAAATCGTTTTGGTATATTTCCAGGTATGTCAGCTGGTTGGAATCTTCATAAAGAAGCATTTTTCAATAAAATCGGCCTCAATAAGGTTTTCAACTCCTTTAAACCTCGCTTTAGCTATGGTGTAAACGGAAATATTGCTGGAATTGGCAATTATGAAGTTCAAGGGGTTTATGGGTCTCAAGGAAACTACAATAATGGTTTAGGATTCTTAAGCACCAGTATTGTGAATAGCGGTTTAAGATGGGAAAAAAGTAAAACCGTAGATTTTGGTGTTGATTTCTCTTTATTAAGTAATAGAATTAATATCATATTAGACCATTATAATCGTAAAACAAGTGATTTATTGACAAACCTTACGCTTCCGAGTTATGTAGGTTATAGTACGGTAAGAACTAACTTAGGTACATTCCAAAATAAAGGGTTTGAAGCCACAATTAATACCACAATTCTTCGAAAACCTAATGGTTTGGTTTGGGATTTTGGTGGAAATATTTCATTCGTTAAAAATAAAATTCTTCAACTTCCATTCAACGGAAATGAAAATAATAGACAAGGTGGACTTCAGATTTATGACCCTATTCAAGGAAAAGTTGTTTGGGTTGGTGGACTTCAAGAAGGACAGCCTCTTGGTGCGATTTATGGTTATAAACAAGTCTCTATTTTCAAATCAGATGAAGAAGTTGCTCAAATTGCTGGAAATCGTGTAGATAACATCGCTGGAGTTGGCGGGCCAAATACATCTATGGTTAATAAAATTACAGCTGGAGATGTAAACTGGTTAGATGTTAATAATGATAATATCATTGATTCGAGAGACCAAGTTTATCTCGGTAATATCAACCCCAAAGTAATGGGAGGCTTCACATCAAGTCTATCATTTAAAGGTATTTCTATTTTTACTCGCTTCGATTTTGCCTTAGGACACACCATTTATAATGATTTGGTTGCCCGTACTTTAGGAAACTACCAGGGTACATTCAATTATATGGATTTACAAAAAAATGCGTGGTCGCCAAGCAATACCGATACAGATATTCCTAAGGTATATTATGCAGACCAAGTTGGAGCACCTGCAGGTAAGAAAAACTACACAAGAGCAAATAATGCTGGGCAGGTATTAAATGGAAATAACTCAAGGTTCTATGAAAAAGGTGATTATTTAGCTTGTCGAGAAATTACAATTTCTTATGATTTTAGTCAATACAAAATGGTAAGCAAACTGTTTTCGCAAGCTCGAGTTTATACAAATTTGAATAATATGTTTTATGTCACAAAGTTTAGTGGGCCATCGCCAGAACCACCATCAGGAGGAATCTATGGAGGAACTTATCCTACCCCTCGAAGTTTCGTTTTAGGCTTACAGGTTTCATTGAAGTAACTCACAGTTTATTCAAATTAAAATTATTATCATTCATGAAAAAGATTATCAAAAAAATATATTTAAGCATCGGCATAGGGTTGTTATTGACCTCTTGTAATACATCTCTTGATTTAGCTCCGATAAGTAGTATCAGTGATGCTAATTATTGGAAAACTTCAGACCAATTTGATGCATTTGTATCGGGTATTCATAACAGATTTAGAAGCCATAATTCGGCCTTCCAAGCATTAGGCGAAATGAGGTCAGATATTTTCGGAACAGAGGGAAATAGTGCCAGTACTTTTACTGGCGAAGCCACCCAGGGTGTAGAGCGTATGTGGCTTCAAAACTTAGATTTAGATAATCCAGGTATTAGTAATTTTGGAGGGTTCTATAGTAATATTGGCCAAATTAACTTGTTGATAGATAAATTAAAATCTACAACCGTAGTGACTGAAACAAACAAAAATTACTACTTAGGAATTGCCTATGGCATGAGGGCCTATTACTATTTCCATTTGCTCCGCTCATGGGGAGGAGTTGTTATTCAAACCGAACCAGTAACTTCAATTGATATTTCAAACTTAGCTAAAGCGGCAAATACAGAAGAAGAAGTGATGGCTCTTATCAAATCTGATATTGTAAAATCACTATCAAGTTTTGGAAGCGATTATTCATTCAGAAATAGCAAAGGTTATTGGTCAAAGGCTGCAACTTTAATGCTCAACGCCGAGGTTTCGTTATGGAATAGCTATAGGGGCGGTGGCTCCACCGACGCCACAACTGCCCTGAACTCATTAGAGGAAATCAAGAAAAATATCCCTTCTTTAACATTACTCCCTTCATTTTCAAATGTTTTTGCATCGAATAGTAAAGGTAATAATGAAATTATTTTTTCGATTCGCTATGTTTTGAATGAAGCCTCGATGTCGTTTCTATCTAATAGTTTTGTGCCACAAACAGGCCTAATTGCCAACTTCTTTGATTTAAACGGCTCTCGTCAATTTAGTGTAACTACCGATAATTGGGGTGGTCTATTAAGAGCTCCTATCAGAATTGCCACTTACAATAAATTTGATGATGCTGATATTCGTAAATTGGCCTCAATTCAACCAGCATTTGCAAAGAAAGGAACTGCTTTTGAATTAGTAGGAGCGTTTATAAATAAATTTCAAGGTGAACAAAATGCTGGAGCAAGAGCATACACAAATGATTATCCAATTTATCGCTATGCTGATTTATTATTGCTCATGGCAGA